>JBAUJO010000168.1:0-37505 GCA_049683875.1 Ornithinimicrobium sp. | reverse complement strand
GCCAGGGATGCCGCCAGCGCCATCGAGCGTCGCCGAGGCGGCCGCGCCCGGTGAGCGGCTTCGGTCAGGCGGGCCGAACCAGCGGCCCGGAGCACCGCGTTGAGGCGGGGAGTCCCCGCGGTCCACAGCGCCGGATCCTGCAGTGCAGCATCGGGCAGGGCGTGCCCACCGCTGGGTCGGGTGCCCCGCTCGCGACGCAGGTCGTGACCGACCCGCTCCGCGGCTGCCACCACCTCAGCGACGAGGTCTCTCACGCTGCCCCCTGGTTGTCGAATCGGCTGTCAAGATGCTCTTTGAGCAGCTGGTCCGTAGGCTCTCCGCCCCGCACCATGACACCGTACGAGGCCTGCGGCCCGGACGATGCCACGCCGTCTTCCGCCTCGCGAACAGCATCGCCTACATCGCTGACAAACTGCTCAGCCACACCGGCGTGCCGGGGAAACACGACGAAGTGCATCGCGGGCGGGTCGTCCTGGGTGTCGATCCACCACCCTCGCTTCTGCAGGCCTGAGGCGACGGCGGGCATCTCCAGACCCGGGGTGGTGACCGCGAAGACCCCCATGGGGGGTGCGCCGACGAGCTGCAGACCGGCGTCGGTCATACCCTCCTGGAGGCGGCGGGCGGTGGACAGCACATCGTTGACCAGTGACTGGTAGCCCTGCTGGCCCAGGGCCGCGACTGCCGTCCAGGCCGCTGCGGCAGCGCCGACCGGTCTCGTGCCCACCACGGCCGAAGCCGCGTAGGCGCCTCCGGGCCAGCCCGTGGCCACGTAGTAGGAGTGGTGGCGCAGCTCGCGGGTCGCGAACAGGACCACCGATGCCCCCTTCGCGCCGTAGCCATACTTGTGCAGGTCCAACGACACCGAGGTCACCCCGGGGACGTCGGGCCCAAACCGCAGGGTCGGGCCGCCGGCTCCGGGAAGGAAGGGCAGGAAGAGGCCACCCATGGCGGCATCCACGTGCACGCCCACACCACGCTCCATCGCAGCAGCCGCCACCTCTTCGATGGGGTCGACCACGCCGAAAGGGAAGCAGGGGGCAGACAGGCCCACCATGGCGGTCTGCGGCCCGATCGCGTCGACCAGCTCGTCCACGTCCGGCAGGCCGTCGAAGCCCACCCTGATGTGTCTGACCGACAGGCCCAGGTAGGCGGCTGCCTTCCAGTAGCCGGGATGAGCGGTGTTCGGCAACAGGATCTCGGTGCGGCCGGTGCCGTCCCGGTAGGCCTTCACCGCGACCATGAGCGACTCCGTGCCGCCGGAGGTGAAGACCCCGTAGGTGTCGGTATCGGGTGCGACCACCGAGGAGACCATGCTGATGGTCTCGGACTCGAAACGCGCCGCGCTGGGGAAGGCCGAATGGGACAGGCCGTTCTCGTGGGCGAAGAGTGCAGCTGCGTCGTCGACCAGGTCGGCGTGCCAGGGCGGTGAGTCGTAGACCAAGGACCAGCTCCGGCCGCCACGCCAGTCGACATCGTCACCGGCATACGTGCCCCAGCGATCACGTAGCTGCTCGGGATGAAGTCCCTGATCCGGCATCTGCACCCCCCTACGGTACCTGGGCTGACCTTCGCACCACGATAGCGCTGTACAGGCCCCGCCGATGTCCCGACAGCGCATGCACGGGACCCACGTTGCACTCTCAGGTTTATCGTGCAAGGTGCACTCTGTGTTCAAGAGTGCATGCCGGGACCGCCGATCAGAGAACCGCCGGGCGATCTCTGCGCGGATCAACACCTGCGCCCAGCAGCTGACCGACGAGCGGGGGCTCGACGGCTTCACCATGGAGGACCTCGCCACGGCGGCCGGGGTGTCCCGACGCACGCTGTTTAACTACTTCCCAGGAAAGCTCGACGCCGTGCTCGGCCAGTGGCCCGACCTCGACGAGGCCGACATCGCCACCTTCCGTGCTGGGGGCCCGGAGCACGACCTGCTTGCCGACCTACGCACGCTGCTCCGCCCCCTGCTCCAGTCCGACCTGACCCAGCGCGAGGACCTCGCCCTGGGTTACCGGGTCGTGCGCAGTGAGCCTCGACTGGTCGCTGCGATGCACCAACGCCACGAACGCGTCAGTGAGCAGATCGTCGAGCACATCGCCGTCCGGGAAGGCCCGGACTTCGAGGCTCACCGTGCCCGGGTCGCGGTCAACCTGCTGGCCTCGATCTTCGACTCGGCACTGCAGGGGGCGCTGCAAGACCCCCTGCAGCGTCCCGTGCTCTTCCACTTCGACCACGCCACGCACACCGCGCGCTCGCTGCTCGGCAGCTGAGTTTCCTCGTTCGCACCGTCCCAGGAGAAACCCATGGCCTCTGTGCTCTACCGCCTCGGCAAGGCCGCCTTCCGCCGATGGCCCCTCACCCTTGCCGTGTGGCTGACCGTTCTCGTGGCCGTGGCCGCCGCGGCCACGACCTTCTCCAGGCCCCTGGTGGACTCCTTCTCGATTCCCGGCATCCCCTCAGAGCAGGCGGCCGACCTCCAGGCCGAGCTCTTCGACCAGGACACCGATGCCTTCGACCAGGCCACGGTGAACGTGGTCGTCGCGGCTCCCGAGGGCGCGTCGCTGGACGAGGAGCCCTACGCCGCCGCGGTCGGTGACCTGGTCGATGACCTGGCCGACGGTCCACAGGTGCCCGGGCAGCTGAGCTCGGATGAGGGCCAGGCCGCCGCGAACCCCGTCACAGCGCTGCAGAGCAGACAACAGGCCGCGCAGGACGCCCAGGGCGGCGACGAGCAGCAGGGCGCCTCCCCACTCAGTGAGGACCAGCAGGCGGCCGCGGCCGCCCTGTCCACGGGCAGCCCGGACGGCCGGATCGGGGTCATCAGCTTCGACTTCGACGTCAAGACGGTCGGAGACGTCGACCCGGCCAGCCAGGATGCCGTGCTGGCGGCCGTGGACACCGCAAACGATGACGGGCTGGAGGCCGAGGTCAACGGCCAAGGGATGCAGGCCTTCGCCCCGCCCGGTGGATCCACCGAGCTCATCGGCATCGGTGTCGCCTTGGTGGTGCTGCTACTGACCTTCGGCTCGGTCGTCGCCGCCGGGCTGCCGATCCTGACCGCGGTCGTGGGACTGGGCATCGGTCTGGGCGGGGTCTACGCCTCCTCGGCGTTCCTCGATCTGGGCACCACAACGCCCGTGCTGGCCACCATGATCGGGCTGGCCGTGGGCATCGACTACTGCCTGTTCATCCTCGCCCGGTACCGCTCAGAGCTGCAGCACACGGACGACCGGGCCGAGGCTGTCGGCATCGCCGTGGGGACGAGCGGGTCGGCTGTGGTCTTCGCCGGCCTGACCGTCCTGATCGCCCTGTCCGCGCTCTCGGTGGTGCGGATCCCGTTCCTGACGACCATGGGCCTGGCGGCTGCGCTGACCGTTTTCGTCGCCGTCCTGGTCGCACTGACCTTGCTGCCAGGCGTGCTGGGACTTCTGAAGTCGAAGACCTTCTCGGGCCAGGTGCGCAAGTATCGGCCGAGCCGCGACGAGAAGGGTCGTGTGCTGAACAACGGCGTCCGCTGGGCACGGGTTGTCGGTCGCCGTCCGCTGCTCGCGGTGAGCGTGGTGATCGTGGCGCTGGCCGCACTCGCGGTGCCGCTCAAGGACCTCTACCTCGCCTTCCCGACCGACAGCACGGCACCGGCCGACACCACCCAGCGTCAGGCCAGCGAGCTGCTTCAGGAGGGCTTCGGCGCGGGCCGTGAGGCGCCGTTCCAGATTGTGGTCGACCTGCGCGACGTGCCCGAGGACGAGCGAGGAGAGGCCGCGGCCGAGGTGACCGACTGGGCGTCGGGCCAGGATGGTGTGGTCGGCGTGCTCGACGTGGCGGCGCTCAGCGGCCCGCCCTCGAGTGGGGCGGACACCGAGCAGAGCCCTCCCGGAGCCCAGCTGTTGCTGGTGCCCCAGACCGGCCCCAACGACCCGGAGACGGGCGAGCTGCTCACCGACCTGCGGGAGGGTCAGTCAGGAGTCGAGAACCGCACCGACACGACCATCGGGATCACCGGGCTGACCGCGATCACGACCGACGTCTCCGACCGGCTCAACGATGCGTTGCCGGTCTACCTGGCGGTGGTCATCGGGCTCGCGTTCCTCCTTCTCACGGTCGTCTTCCGCTCCTTGCTGGTGCCACTGACCGCGACCTTCGGCTTCCTGTTGTCGGTGTTGGCGACGCTGGGGGCCACCGTCGCGGTGTTCCAGGAGGGGGCGTTCGGGATCTTCGAAGGTCAGCCGGTCGTCAGCTTCATGCCGATCTTCCTGATCGGGGTCGTCTTCGGCCTGGCCATGGACTACCAGGTCTTCCTGGTGACCCGGATCCGTGAGGCCCACATCCACGGAGCCGACCCGCGGGAGGCTGTGGTCGACGGTTTCCGCAACTCCGCCCGGGTGGTCACCGCAGCGGCGGTCATCATGACCTCGGTGTTCGCCGCGTTCATGTTCGAGGACGACGCGATCATCACCTCGATCGGCTTCGGGCTGGCCACCGCGGTCGTGCTGGACGCCTTCGTGGTGCGGATGGTCCTCATTCCCGGCCTGATGTACGTGATGGGCGAGCGCGCCTGGTGGCTACCGGCCTGGCTGGAGCGCCTGTTGCCGGACGTCGACGTGGAAGGCAAGGCGTTGGAGCGACCGAGCCAGCCATCGCCGGCCCCATCGCCCCCCAGACGGGTCGGACGCCATCGACCCAGCGTCGTGGCCCAGCTGCAGGAGGAGATGGGCTGAGGGCGCGGCCGAGCGGCCGGTCGCCGGGCAGCCCTCAGCCCACGACGTCCCAGGTACGGCGAAAGACCCCGTCCGTCAGCCCTCGGACGTCGCGGTACACCGCGCCGAGGTCGCGGTAGATCCCCGCGTTGGCGGCTCGGGGGAACGTCCGGTCCGACACCACGGCGAAGCGCTCGACAGCCTCGCCGAAGGACGAGACGGTTCCGGTCCCCACGGCGGCGCAGATCGCCGCTCCCCGGCCGGCTGAGCTGGGTCCCCCCAGACGGTGGCACTCGAGGCCGAACACGTCGGCGAGGATCTGGGTCATCAGCTCCGAGGACCCGCCGCCGGTCACGACGAGGTGCTCGAAGTGGGTGCCCAGCTCAGCGGCCATCTCCTCGGTCCTCTCCTTCATCGTCAGGGCAATGCCTTCGAGGATGGAGCGGAACATGTGGGCCCGTCCCTGGCGCCCGTCGAATCCCAAAATGCTGCCCTTGCGCCACGGCACGTCGGGCGGCGCCAGCCAGTCGGGCACGGTCAGCAGACCGTCGGACCCGGGCGGGATGTCGGCCGCCTCCCGTCCGAGCATCTCCTCCACCGACTCACCGCGCACCTCGGCCTCAGCGGCGCTGCCCTCCCCCAGGAGCCGGCGGAGCCAGCTCACTGTCCACATTCCGCGGCGAATACCGCCGCTCTCGTACAGGTACCTGTCGGGCTCGGAGCCAAGGTTCGTCCGGAACGCCCGCCCGTCCGGGCGGTAGACGTCCCCCACGGACATGGCCGCGATGTAGGTGCCGAGGGACAGCAGCAGCGAACGCGGGTCCAGCAACCCCGCCCCCAGCGCCTCCACCGCCTTGTCGTTGGCGGTCGCAACGACGGGGACGCCCGCCGGAATGCCCGTGGCCGCTGCGGCGTCCGAAGTGAGCAAGCCCAGCACCTCACCGGGCATGACCAGGTCGACCAGCATGCGACGAGGCATGCCGGTGCGCTCGTAGTCCGACTCCTTCGCAGACCAGCCCCAGGCTGCCGTGTCGATGGGCCACGCCCCGTCGTAGCTGGACACCGTGTCGATGAAGCTCCCGGTCATCCGGTGGGTGATGTACCCGGTGGAGGTCGTGACGTAGGCGGCGTCAGCCGTCTCGGCGCGAAAGGGGCGGCCCGCCCGGGCATCCATCCAGCTCATGACCGGCTGCGCGAGGCTGCCGTCGTCCCGCAGCACCGCCCGGCAGGACCGGATGGTGCACAGCCCGATCCCGGCGACCTTGCGTGGGTCGTCGTCGAGGTCGGCCATGGCCCGCCGGCAGGCCTGGGCGACGGAGTCCCACAGCACGTCGTCGGGATACTCGACGACACCTGGCCGGGGCATGTCGTTGGCGGGCAACGGCACCCGGCCCACCGCGCAGACACGGCCGGTCTCGTCGTAGATCGTGACCTTGGAGGACTGGGAGCCGTTGTCGACCCCGACCAGGTACCTCGTCATGACCCCGCGTCGCCGACCCTCGCGGTCCACTCGCGAAGCTGCTGCTCCGGATACGCCGCAGCCGGCTGGATCGCCCCGTCGGCAGGGAAGATCGTGCCCATGTTCATGATCCCGTTCGGGTCGAAGGCCTGCTTCAGCGCGGCAAGGAGGGGGTAGGCGCTGCCGTGCTCCTGCTCGGTCCACGGGGTGCGGTACTTGCCGATCCCATGATGGTGCGCCATCGACCCCCCATGCCGCAGCGCCTCCTGCACGATCATCGCGTTGAGCGGGAGGTGGTACTTCTCGATCTCCTGCTCGACCGAGGCCTCGATCCGGTAGTCGTAGACGAAGTACATGTTCGTGCCGGTCTGGTAGCTGTGCGAGGAGTGCCCGCCCAGCATGGTCAGGTCGTCCGCGTGTGGGAACTCCGTACGGATCCGCTGCATCACCGCCTCGTACAGAGGCGCTACCTGGGACCAGTCGACGCAGACCTCGGTGGTGTAACCCAGGTGCTGGGACTCCAGCATCGCGGTCTTCTCCGCCTCGATCTTGTCGGGCCCCCAGTTGAGATTGTCGAACCACGTCTCGATGAGCGCGGGATCGACCTTCTCGTGGCTGTGAAGGCCCAGGACACGGGCGATCTCCTCGCTGGTGGCCCGCACGATGCCGGCTGGCCCTTCCGCGACGAACACGACCACGCATTTGCCCTGGCTGAACTGGGAGAAGTGCTGGTTCGCGTCCTCGGGGGAGTACAACCGCGCGACCGATGGACGGAAACCGTTGGTGACCACCTCGCGAAGAATCGCGACACCTGTGGCCATGTCGGCCACCAGGGCGCCATGGAACTCGCTGTTGTCCGGGTAGTGGCGGAACACCTTGAGCGTGACCTCCGTGACGACGGCCAACGCCCCTTCGTTGCCGATCACGATGTGCCGGATGTCGGGGCCGGCCGCGCGCCGGGGCACGGCCTTGATCCGGGCGACGCGACCACCGGGGAACACCGCCTCCAGGCCGACCACCATGTCCTCGACCGCGCCGTACAACGTGGAGAGCTGGCCGATGCTGCGGGTGGCGACGAGGCCGCCGTACTGCGCAAGTGGCTTGGACTGCGGGGAGTGACCGGTGGTGAGCCCCTGGGCGCGCAGGTGGTCCTCAACGGTCTGCAGGGTCACCCCGGCCTGGACCGTGACCTGCATGTTCTCCGGGTCGACCGCCAGCACACGGTCCATCCGCGACACGTCCAACACCAGAGTGTCGGCCACGCTGGTCTCCAAGCCTCCCTCGGTGCCGGTGCCGCCGCTGCGGGCGACCACGTTGACCAGGTTCGCGTCGGCGAAGGCGAGCACGGCGGCCACGTCCTCGGTTGAGGTGGCGTAGCAGATCGCAACCGGCAGCGGCGCCTGGTAGATGCCGTGCACGGACTGGTACTTCTTGAACCGGTCGACGCTGGACTCACGCAGCGCAGCCTCATCGGTCTCGACCTGACCCGAGCCGAGAAGCGTGCGAACCTCGTTCAGAATTTTGCTACGGGCCAGGGCAGAGCGCGATTCGATCATGATGCTCGAGTCCTTTCAGACGGGGAGGCCAAGGTCAGCGGACGAGGTATCCGCCGTCCACGGTGAGCACGTGGCCGTTCACGTAGTCAGAGGCGTTCGACGCCAGGAACACGACGGCGCCCATCAGGTCGGACACCTCGCCCCAACGCCCGGCCGGGATGTGTTCGAGGACGCGACGGGACGCATCGGGGTCCTGGCGGGTCGCCGCCGTCATCGCGGTGGCGAAGTACCCCGGCGCGATGGCGTTGACCTGGATGCCGTGTTGAGCCAGCTCGTCGCTGTACGCCTTGGTCAAGCCAACCAGCCCGTGCTTGGCCGCGGCATAGGCGGGCGAGGACCGGCCCCCCAGGAACGCGAAAAGCGAGGCGATGTTGATGATCTTGCCCGAACCCTGCCCGGCGAAGTGCTCCACCGCCGCGTGCGACAGGGCGAACGCTGCGGTGAGGTTGAGATCGAGCATCGGGTCCCACTTCTGCCGGTCGAACTCCTGCACATCGGCCAGGGTGCAGATGCCGGCGGAGTTCACGATCACGTCGAGGCCGCCCAGGCGTCGCAGGGTCTCCTCCACGCTGTGAGCGGGGGCGTCGAGACCGGTCATGTCGATCTCAAGGAACTCGAAGCGCCGCCCGGTGCCTTCGATCAGGGAGCGGGTGGTGCCGTCGTCGTCGGCGATGCTGGGCACGAAGATGTCAGCACCAGCCTTGGCCAGGGCGAGCGCGAAGGCCTGCCCGAGGCCGGAGTTGCCCCCGGTGACGATCGCGACCTTTCCCTGGAGAGAGAAGATGTCGAGGGAGAAGTCGGTGATGTCCATCGTCAGGTCGCACCGACGCTCGCTGTCGAGACCATCATCGACCTTCTCAGGTGTCGGTGTTGTTTTCAATCGGTGGGCCTGTGGTGCCCGCGCCCAACGGGCCGCGGACCAGGGGCAAACCTAGCCCGCCGCCGTCTGGGCAGGGCCTAGTCTGGGGTGATGAGCGAGGGCCGAACGGACCCCGGTCCACGGCCTGCCGACCCGGCGGAGCCCACGGACGGATCACCGCACGTCCGGCGTCATCGCGTGGTGCTCCTGGGAGCGATCCTCGTCGTCGTGGCCTGGCTCGTCGTCGGTGCCCTCGGTGGCCAGGCACAGGGAAAGCTCTCCGGCGTCCAGTCCAACGACAACTCGACCTTTCTGCCCGCCAACGCCGAGTCGACCCTGGTGAGCCAAGCCGTCGAGAAGTTCACCGACAACACCGAGCTGCCCTACCTCGTGGTGGTGCAGAAGCGTGGAGGCGGGCCCCTCGACCCGCAGGACCTCTCCGCCGTCCAGGAGTTCGCGTCGGCCGTGCCAGGACTGTCCCTGCCGGCCCTCGGCGACGGCCGGACCCTCGGTGACTACCTGGTCAAGGGCACCCCGGTGACTCCCATCCCGTCGCAGGACGGAGAGGCCGTCCTGGTGACCGTCCCGCTCGATGGTGCGACCGGCACCGAGGCTGCCGACGACACGACTGCCCTCGCCGAAGGGGCCACCGCGCTTCGTGACGAGATCGCGTCGACGCTGAAGCCGGCTGGTCTGGAGGCCTACGTCGGCGGCCCGGGGGGCCTGATCGCCGACTTCTCCGCGGCCTTCGCGGGCATCGACGGCATCCTGCTCCTAGTCGCGCTCGTCGTCGTCCTCATCATCCTGCTCGTGGTCTATCGCAGCCCGATCCTGCCTTTCGCGGTGCTCATCAGCGCACTGCTCGGGTTGTCTGCCGCGTCCCTGGTCGTCTACGAGCTCGCGAAGGACGACGTCATCACCCTGTCCGGGCAGTCCCAGGGGATCCTGTTCATCCTCGTCGTCGGTGCGTCCACCGACTACGCCCTGCTTCTCGTGAGCCGGTTCAAGGAGGCGCTGCATGACGAGCCGAGCTCCTGGGAGGCCCTCAAGCGCGCGTGGCGGGGCACCGTCGAACCGGTCGGAGCCTCGGCCGCGACGGTCATCCTCGGCCTGCTCTGCCTGTTGCTCGCCGAGCTGCGCAGCACCTCCGGCCTCGGACCGGTCGGTGCCCTGGGCATCGCCGGTGCTTTGCTCGCCTCGTTGACCTTCCTCCCCGCGGTCCTGGTGCTCTTCGGCCGCAAGGTGTTCTGGCCCTTCGCGCCACAGCTGGACCACCGCCACGCCGAAGACGCCGTGGGGAGCTCAAGCGGTATCTGGGGTCGCGTCGCCGGCCTCGTCGGGGCCCACCCCCGGCGCACCTGGGGCGTGACACTCGTTGCGCTCCTGGCCGCCTCGGCCTTCGTCCCCACCTTCAAAGCGAGCGGCGCGACCATCGAGGAGACCTTCCTCACCGAGGTCGACTCCATCACCGCGCAAAAGGTCATCGGTGAGCACTTCGCGGCCGGTGCAGCCCAACCCCTGCAGGTCGTCGTGCCGGAGGAAGACGCCCAAGCCGCACTCTCGGTGGTCAGCGACGACCGCGGCATCGAAAACGCCTACGTCGGAACGTCCCCGCCCCAAGGGGGAGAGCAGCTCTCAGACCCGAAGGTCGTCGACGGCCAGGTGCTGCTCCAGGCGACGACCAAGGGCGCGGCGGACAGCCAGGGCGCCGAAGAGACCGTCACGCGCTTGCGCACCGCGCTGGATGAGGTGAGCACGCAGGCCATCGTCGGTGGCCAGGCTGCCACCAACCTGGACGTCCTCGACGCGAGCGCGCGCGACCTGCGCGTCATTGTGCCGACGATCCTGCTGGTGATCTTCATCGTCCTTGCCGTGTTGCTGCGGTCGCTCGTGGCGCCCCTGGTGCTCGTCGTCGCGAACGTCGTCTCCTTCGGGGCGACCATCGGCATCGCGGCGCTCGTCTTCGACCACATCCTCGGCTTCACCGGCGGCGACCCGTCGATCCCGCTCTATGGCTTCGTCTTCCTCGTAGCCTTGGGGATCGACTACTCGATCTTCCTCATGACGCGGGTGCGCGAGGAGTCCATCGTGCGGGGCACCCGGCCGGGGGTGCTCGTCGGGCTGGCCGTGACCGGTGGTGTGATCACCAGTGCGGGCATCGTGCTCGCCTCGACATTCTCGGCGCTGGCGGTGCTTCCGATCGTCTTCCTTGTGCAGATCGCCTTCATCGTCGGGTTCGGCGTCCTGCTCGACACGTTCGTGGTCCGATCACTGCTCGTTCCGTCGGTCGCCTACAGCCTCGGGCCGCGCATCTGGTGGCCGGCACGGCTTGTGGCAGACGGCGGACGGTCCGGGCCGGGGCGTCACGCCTCCGGGCCACATCCTGTGCGCGACCCCGATGAGTCGGACCGAGCTCCTGCCTAGGCCCGGTGACCGTGTGCGGGCCGTCGGCCAGCCGTCGGATACCTGGTGATGCAGGACGGGTGCGGCCCGCTCAGTGCACGCCGTAGGTGATGTGGGTAGCGGCCGCCGTGCGGGTGACGCTGCGCTGAGTCAGCGCGATACGTGGCATATCGGTGGTGAACAGCGCTGTTCCACCGCCGAGCACGACCGGTGCGAGATGGACCGTCAGCACGTCGAGGAGACCGGCGGCGAGGGCAGAGCCGATGATGGCCCCACCGCCCATCAGGACAACATCGAGATCCTGACCGCTGGCCGATGAGGCTTCCTCGGCGCGGCGACGCGAGGTGGTCACCGCGTCGTGCAGCCCGGTGGTCGCGAAGGTCCAGTCGAGCTCTGTCAGGCGCACCGATCTCGGCGGCGAGCTCGTGACGACGATGAAGGAAGGCTTGCCGACCTCACGAGCCCCGTAGCCGACCTCGTCGCTCCAGCCGGCGGGGCCGTCGACAACATCGAAGAGGTGTCGGCCAAGCATCACGGCGCCTGACCGGGCCGTCGACTCACTCAAGATCCGCCGCTCCTGCGGGTCGTCGGAGAAGGCCCATGTGTGAAGGGCCTCGCCACCCTGTCCCAGACCGCTGTCCAAGCCTGGGTGGGGGCCGGTGACGTAGCCGTCGAGCGACATGGAGATGTCTGCGGTGATGCGGGTCATGGGCTCATCCTTGGCCTGGCGGATCGGGAGGGCAAGGGCCATCGATGCGAGCCTCCGCCTCGGTGCAGGTGTCCGGCCGACGAGCGGGACACCGTTGGCTCAGTGCCAGGCCTGGCATCACCCGTCCGGTTCGTCTAGCGCCTTCGATATCTCAGCATTGAAGCCCGGGATCGCGTTCAGTTGCTTGGTGAAGCTACCTGCCCCCTGGGGCGAGAGGTGGATCGCATCTCTGCTGTCACCATCACCCCACCACGGACCGAAACGTTCGACCGGGAACAGTGGCACATTCGCGGACGCGGCAAGGACCCTCGCTACTTCCTGTCGCTTGGCGTCATAGTCTCTTCCAGCATCCTCGAGATTGTCTTGATGCACGGGGGTGTAGGGCACCTCGAAGGCCACGACCGTGACCCCCGCACCCTCGAGCTCCTCGACCGTCTCGGCGAACTCCTCCGTCGCCTCGTCGTCGTTACGAGGGAAACCGGGGAAGCCGCGCTCCATGCGTTCGTCGCTGATCGCTTGAGCCTCTTCGGCGTCGACCCCCGGATGCAGAATCATTCCGTCGGCTCGCAGTCTGCTGCCCTGATCCAGCTGCAAACTCGTTTGCAGCTGGTAGCCGGCGCGCGCCCACTCGATCTGGCCACCACCGTTCCTGAACCGGAAAACCAGATCATCCTGTGACTTCTCGCACGCACGTTCGCGACCTCCCGTCCAGACCTCGGAAGTGGGACGGTCGCAGCCCTCGACCACGGCGGAGAACGCCGTGACGGAGGCATCGTCGCGATAGAACAGGTCGTTCTCGCCTGCGCGAGTCGTGATCCCCAGCAACGCAACCTTCGGGACATCTTGATCGGCCACGATATATCGAGCCATCATTCGATTGATCCCCCACCGCGCACGACTACTAGCGGCATTGAACACGCTCACCGGTGCGGCCCTGTCGGCGCTGAGAAGCTCAGAAAGGATCTCGGGATCCACTCCTTGCTGGACCATGGAGTCACCAAGAATGATGACGTCTGGCGTTGGCCCTGATGACAACGAGTTGACCATGGTTTCGAAAGCCCCACCGTGAGCGGGGGCGAGGGGGACCGCGCCTCGATCGAGGTAGCCCTGCACCTCCGCCTGCGTCAGATCAGCGGGTGCGCCCTCGTTGAAGTCTGGCCCCTGAGATGGCCCCAGCGGCGCCGACGACGGTGAGGCCTCGGCCTCAGACACAGCCGACTGCTCGACCTCATCGTCCATTGAGGACGCACACCCGGCCACCAGAACGACAGCGGCCGCAAGATTCGTCGAGACCACGAGAGGCGACTTCACGTGACGACAGGCTATCGGAGCCATGCACCTCGCGGGACGAGGTGTTCCTGTCGGTGCTGGAGAATGCAGGCGTGGCCCCGCTCGATCACATTTCGCTGGATTGGCGGCGGCACCGGGGCCGGGAAGACCGCGGTGGGGCCGGGTGCTGCGGGACCCGGTGACGATGCATCGCACGTTTCCCTGGTTCCAGGGGGAGGGATTCGACCTGCTGATCGAAGACCTGCAGTCGCTACCTGCGGACGCTGTCGTCCTGGTCGAGGGCTTCCGTCTGCTCCCGCGACTGGTCGCCCCTCATGTGTCCGATCCTCGCCATGCGGCGTGGTTGCTCCCCTCCCCCGACTTCCGTCAGGAGGCGTTCGGCGCACGTGAGGAAGCACAGGCGTTCTGGGCACCCACCAGTGAGCCGGAGCGCGCGCTTGGCAACCTGCTCGCGCGGGACGAGATCTTCACCGAGTCTGTTGCCGAGGATGCCACCCGTCGCGGGCTGAGGACCTTGATCGTGCCGCATCGGTGTTCTCTGGATGGCACCGCGGACGTACTCGCCGAGTACTTCGGGCTCCACCGGTGAGAAGTCGCCCGCGCGGAGCGGGCCGGTGAGACCATCGGGCCCCCGCGTCTAGGCAGCCGCGGCCATCGCGGTCTCCCTCCCGTCGAACGGGTATCCCCCGCCCAGCGTGTGCGGTGACCGAACACGCCGAGGCCGCGTGCGTTAGCGTTTCTGGTGTGGCGTTGAATCACATCCGACGAGGCAGCGGCAGCCCCCTGTTGCTGGTACACGGTCTGGGTGCTGGGTGGCGGTCCTGGTCGCCGATACTGGAGGAGCTTGCTGAGCGCCGTGAGGTCATCGCCGTCGACCTGCCGGGGTTCGGCGAGACGCCGCCGTTGACCGGCGAAGTCTCGATCGCCACTCTGGCCGACTCGGTCGCGGACTTCATCCGCGAACAGGGCCTGGACGGGGTCTCGACCGTTGGCCAGTCGATGGGCGGCCGGATGGTGCTCGAGCTCGCGCGTCGGGGAGTCGGCGGCGACACCGTGGCCTTGGACCCGGGCGGCTTCTGGAGCGACCGCGATCTGGCCATCTTCGGCGCGACCCTGCGGCCCTCGATCGCTGTGGTCCGAGCGCTGCGAGGCAGGCTGCCGGCGCTGCTGGGCACTGCTGTGGGACGGACTCTGCTGTTGGCGCAGCTGTCGGTGCGTCCCTGGGCGCTCTCGCGCGAGACCGTGCTGCCGGACGTGCGCGGACTGGCCGACTCCCCATCCACAGGAGCTGCCATGGACGCCCTCACCAAAGGGCCCAAGCAACAGGGAGCCCCGGCTGGCACGGCGCCGGGCCGGGTCACGATCGGTTGGGGTCGTCGTGACCTGGTCACTCTGCCGAGTCAGGCCACCAGTGCCACGGAGCTGTTCCCCGACGCAACGCTGCACTGGTTCGAGCGATGCGGTCATTTCCCGCAGTGGGACGCCCCCCGCGAAGCCACTCAACTGATTCTCGACAGCACTGATTGAAGCTCGTTGCTCGGCCGGCTTCTCGTCAACGGGTCAGAAGTTGGTCGCCATATTGGTGAAGCGGCTGTAGTGGCCCTGGAAGGCGACGACGACGGTATCGGTCGGGCCATTGCGGTGCTTGGCCACGATCACGTCCGCCTCACCTTCGCGAGGTGACTCTCGCTCGTACATCGACTCGCGGTGCAGGAGGATGACGACGTCGGCGTCCTGCTCGATCGACCCGCTCTCGCGCAGGTCCGACATGTGTGGCTTCTTGTCGACCCGTTGCTCCGGGCCACGGTTGAGCTGGGACAGCGCGATCACGGGCACCTCCAGCTCCTTGGCCAGCAGCTTGAGGGCCCGGGAGAACTCGGCCACCTCCTGCTGGCGTGACTCCACCCGCTTGCCGGAGCTCATCAGCTGCAGGTAGTCGACGATCACGAGCTTGAGGTTGTGCCGCTGCTTCAACCGGCGGCACTTCGCGCGGATCTCCATCAACGCCATGTTCGGACTGTCGTCGATGAACAGCGGCATGTCCTGCAGGCGGCCCTGGGTCTCGGCGAGCTTGGTCCAGTGCCGATCCTCCAGACGGCCCTTGCGCATGTGCTGCAGCGGGATCTCGGACTCGGCAGACAGCAGCCGCATGGTGATCTCTGTCCGGCTCATCTCCAACGAGAAGACCACGGTCGGCAGCTTGTGCTTGATCGCGGCCGTGCGTGCTACGTCCAGAGCGAAGGTCGACTTGCCCACGGCTGGCCGGGCGGCCACGATCACCATCTGCCCGGGATGCAGCCCGTTGGTCAGCTCGTCGAGGCTGGTGAACCCGGTCGGCACGCCCACCATCTCACCCGAGGACCCGGCGTTGTGCTCGATCTCGTCCAGCGTGGGCTCGAGCAGCTCGGAGAGCGCGAGGTAGTCCTCCCCCTTGCGCCGGTCGGCCACGCCGTAGACCTCGGCCTGCGCGGCGTTGACGATGTCCTCGACGTCGCCGCCACCCTGGGCATAGCCCATCTGCACGATGCGGGTCCCCGCCTCGACCAGTCGGCGCAACATCGCCCGCTCCGCGATGATCTGGGCATAGTAGGAGGCGTTGGCCGCCGTGGGGACCGAGGCGATCAGCTGGTGAAGGTAGGCCGTGCCTCCGATCCGGGACAGATCTCCCCGCTTCGACAGCTCGTCGGACACCGTGATGGCGTCCACGGGCTCACCGCGGCTGAACAGGTCGACGACGGCCTCGTGCACCGTCTCATGGGCCGGGCGGTAGAAGTCGATCGACTGAACGATCTCCGAGCACTCACCGATAGCGTCCTTGGACAGCAGCATGCTGCCCAACACGCTCTGCTCAGCGGCGACGTCCTGAGGGGGAACACGATCCGCAGGACCGGGATCGGGCATGGTCGCGAAGGCGTGGTCCATCTCGCTCAACGACACGGCAACACCTCTTCCTGGTCGGGAGCCACTGCACCACCAGGCACCGACACACCTTGCGCTGGCATGGATCTCGTGAGCCTGATCGCGTCACCGTACGACCGACCGCGCCCCGGCCCAAACGGCCCCTGTTGATGACCTGGGGACAACTGTGTCGACCATCAACAACATGGACCCACAGGCTGTGCACAACTGTGTGGACAACCGAGAAACTTTAGTCACATACTGCTTCTGACCTGCAGCAATGTCTGTCCACCTGTGTGGAGGGAAAGCAATCTGCGGCTTGGTCAAGACTTGGTCATCCACAACCTAGGAACGGGCATACACTCCGAATCCGTGCCGTCATCTCCCTCGTCAGGCTCTGTGGTCGAGCCCGCCGAGATCTTGCGCCTTGCCGTGCCCGCCTTCCTGACGCTCGTCGTTGAGCCCCTGTTCCTGTTGGCGGACAACGCCATCGTCGGTTTTCTCGGCACCGCCTCGCTAGCTGGCCTCGGTGTGGCCAGTGCCGTCCTGCTCACCGCGGTCGGGGTCTTCGTCTTCCTCGCCTACGGCAGCACAGCCGTCGTCGCCCGCCGCGTCGGAGCCGGCGACGTCCGGGGCGCCATCGGTGCGGGTGTCGACGGCATGTACCTGGCGGTTGGGCTGGGGGTGGTGCTCACGCTGGCTCTGATCGCGACCGCGAGCCCCGTGGTCGAGCTGTTCGGCACCTCGGCGCGGGTCGCTGACGAAGCCGTCACCTACCTGGCGGTCTCGGCCTACGGGATGCCAGCCATGCTGCTGGTGCTGGCCGCCACCGGGGTGCTGCGTGGCCTACAGGACACCCGCACCCCGCTGGTGGTCGCGACGGTCGGCTTCACCGCGAACGCAGGCCTGTCACTGCTGTTGGTCCACGGCCTCGGGTTCGGAATCGCGGGAGCAGCCTGGGGCACCGTACTCGCCCAGACCGGCATGGCTCTCGCCTTGGTCGTCGCGGTGCTACGAGGAGCGCGTCAGGCCGGGACCCCTCGCGGATTCCACCCCAGGGGCGTGCTGGCGGCGGCAGTGGGGGGCATCCCCCTCATCATCCGCACGCTGTCGCTACGAGCAACCCTGTTGGCGACAACCTGGGTCGCGGCGGGTCTCGGTGATGCCGACCTCGCCGCCTTCCAGGTCTCGATGACGGTCTGGAACGTGCTCGTGTTCGCTCTCGACGCGTTGGCCATCGCCGCGCAGGCCATCACCGGGAAGTACCTCGGCGCCTCCGACCTCCGCCGCACCCGGCAAGCGCTGTCGACCCTGCTGCGCTGGGCGATCTGGTTCGGTGTTTTCCTCGGCATCGGGATTGCGGCGCTGCACCGGGTCATCCCGCTCGGATTCTCCGCCGACCCGGCTGTGCGCTCGGCGATTGCGGCGGCACTTCTGGTGGTCGCCGTGGGCCAGCCCGTCTCAGGCATCGCCTTCGTCCTGGACGGAGTACTCATGGGCGCCGGTGACATGTGGTGGCTGGCCCTGGCCCAGACGGGTCTGTTCTTGGCCTACCTGCCCCTGCTGTTTGCCGTGTGGGCGACCGGCCTCGAGGGCACAGCGGGCCTGGTGTGGCTGTGGTTGGCCTTCTCGGGCTTCATGCTCGCTCGGGCTGTCGTCTTTGTCCTGCGCGCACGCAGCGACGCCTGGATGGTCACCGGAGCGACCCGGTGACCATCCTCGGCATCCTCAGGCGCTGACGACCTCGACGGTCACGGTGGCCGACACGTCATCGTGCAGCTTGACGTGCGCCGTGTGCTCGCCGAGGTTGCGGATCGGCGAGGGCACCTCGATGCGCCGCCGGTCGACCTCGGGCCCTCCGGCCTCGGCGATCGCGTGGGCGATCTCGGCGGAGGTGACCGCCCCGAACAAGCGGCCACTCTGACCGGCGCGCGCACTGACGGTCACACTCTCGGTCTCCAAGCGCGACTTGGCCGCCTGCGCCTCCTCCTCGGTCCGCTTGGCCCGCTTGGCCCGCGCGGAGGTGATCGCGTCGACCTGCTTCTGACCGCCCTTGGTCCACGGGGTTGCCAGCTTGCGCGGGAGGAGGTAGTTGCGTGCGTAGCCGTCCTTGACCTCGACGACGTCTCCAGCTTCGCCGAGCCCACTCGTGGGCTGGGTGAGGATGATCTTCATCTGCGTCTGCCTTTCGCTCGTCGCCGGGCTCAGCGCGCTGAGCTGGAGTAGGGCAGCAGGGCCATCTCGCGCGCGTTCTTCACGGCGTTGGCGATGCGGCGCTGCTCCTGCACGGACACGCCCGTCACCCGGCGGGCACGGATCTTGCCTCGGTCGGAGATGAACTTGCGCAGCAGCGCGGTGTCCTTGTAGTCGATCGCCTCGATCTTGGCGGCCTTGAGAGGGTTGGCCTTCTTCTTGGGTTTGCGCACAACGGGCTTAGCCATCGTGGTGCTCTCCTTCTTTGATGAGAGCCCGAGCCTGCGACTCGGGATGGGTCTGGATCAATGCTGGTATCTCGGCGGGTGGCTCAGAAGGGTGGCTCGTCGTAGGACGGGCCACCACCCCAACCCCCACCGGAGCTCTGGCCGCCACCGGAGGAGCCGGAGGAGCTGCCAGAGCTGCCCCCGGTCGCCCACGGGTCGTTGTCGGGGGTGGCTCGGGTGCCGCCCTGCTGACCCGACTGGCCTCCCCCGGAGGATCCGGCCCGCTGGCCGGAGGCCGGCGCGCCGGTGTTGCCGAAGCCACCACCGCCGCCGCGCTGTGCCTTGGTCACCGAGGCTGTCGCGTACCGCAGGGAGGGGCCGATCTCATCGGCCTGCATCTCCATCACGGTCCGCTTCTCCCCTTCCGGGGTCTCCCAGGACCGGGAGACCAGACGGCCGGTCACCACGACACGGGCGCCGCGGTGCAACGACTCGGCCACGTTCTCAGCCGCCTCACGCCAGATGGAGCAGCGCATGAAAACGGTTTCGCCGTCCTTCCACTCGCTCGTCTGGCGGTCGAAGGTCCGGGGCGTGGAGGCCACTGTGAAGTTGGCGACCGCTGCTCCGGAGGGGGTGAAACGCAGCTCGGGGTCTCCGGTCAGGTTGCCGACCAGCGTCAGTGGAGTCTCGCCTGCCATGCTCAGTCCTTCGTGTGGGTTCGCGGATGGATGCGGTCAGATCTGCACATGTCGCTGGCTCAAGCGTCGAGACGCAGCAGCTTGGTGCGAAGCACCTGCTCGTTGAGCCCCAGCTGACGGTCCAGCTCCTGAGCGGTCGCTGACTCTGCCGACAGGGTGACGACGGCATAGATGCCCTCAGCCTGCTTGCGGATCTCATAGGCCAAACGGCGACGGCCCCAGATGTCCATGGTGTCGATGCTGCCGCCGTCCTTGGTGACGACTCCCAGCATCTTCTCCACGGTGGGACCGAGATTGCGCTCGTCCATCTCGGGGTCGAGGATCATCATCAGTTCGTACTGGCGCATGCGTGAACCCACCTCCTTCGGTCTCAAGCGGCCACGGTCTCTCCGTGGCAGGAGGGTTGCGATGCGTCCCGCCAGCGGAGGCTTTGAGTCTCTCAGCCCCTGGGGCACGGCGTGGGCCGTCGTCCACAGGGCGCCGCTGACGAACCCGGCCACGATACCGGCGGTCCCGACGTCACACCTAATCAGCGCCCGGCCACGGTCGCCACGGTCGTGGCACCTCGTGGCACGATCGAGCCATGTCCGCCGAGCTGCACACACCGGCGGGGCCGGTGCGCTATGCCGTGTCGGGCCCGCAGGCGTCCAGGCGCGCCGACCTGGTGCTCATCCACGGCTGGTGCTGCGAGCGTTCCTCCATGACCACGGTGCGTGAGGAGTTCGGTGCGCACCATCGGATCGTGGAGATCGACCTGCGTGGCCACGGCGAGAGCCTGGACGCCCAGGACGACGGATCGATGGGTGTGGGCTACCGCCGGGCGCTCGGCGGCGAGACGGTGCCGGAGGCGTTGACCACGGTCAGTATCGAAGACTACGCAGACGACGTTCGCTCGATCTGCGCACGCGCTCGGCTGCGTCATCCGGTGCTGATCGGCCACAGCATGGGAGCTCTGGTGGTGTTGGCCGCACTCGCCGAACCTCCAGCGGGGTCGCACGGGGCGAGTGCGGGCGTGCTCCTCGACCCGGCCCCGGTGCTCGACCCCAAGGGCAAGCAGTTCTGGGCCGACGCGGTTGAGCCGCTACGCCGGGACACCAGCGGTGCGTGGCGCCGTGCCTTCGCTGCCCGCCTGTTCCTGCCGACGGACCGGGCCGCACGGGTGACCCTGACCGAGGGAATGGCACGCACCCGGCCCGAGGTCGCTGCGGGGGCGGCGTCCGCGATGGCCACCTTCGACGGTGATGCGGCTCTGCGAGGCATCGACCGGCCGTTGCTGGTCATTCACGGCCCCCGCGCGGAGCGGGAGATCGACGCCGTTGCCCGCGAGGCTCGGCTCGACCTCACCAGTGGTCAGACCGTGGGTGCCGGTCACTTCATCCATCTGGAGGCACCCGACCAGGTCATGCCCATGATCACGCGGTGGATGGGCATCGCGCTGCCGGCTGAGGACTCGGGGGCCGAGCAGAGCACGTGACCCTGGGCCCCGTCGAGGGCTCGTGACCGTGCTAGTCGATGACGACCAGCACGTCTCCCTCCTGAACGACGTCGCCGGCCGAGACGTAGACACTGGTCACCGTGCCACCCTGCTCGATGAGCATCGGGATCTCCATCTTCATCGACTCCAGCAGCACCACCTCATCGCCGGCCTGTACCTTCTGGCCGGGCTCGACGTGCACCTGGGCGACATTGGCCACCAGCTCGGAGGCGATCTGCTGTGACATAGGAACGATCCTGTCAGACCCGGTGCCCGGGCGCCGCTGGCGCTGAGCGCGCCGGCTGCCACCTCGCTGAGCGCGCCGGCTGCCACCTCGCTGAGCGCCCCGCGCGTTCACCGCGTCCGTGTAGCGTCGCTCCCGTCCACAGCAGAGAGGGTCGCCATGCGCGTTTCGGTCATCGGTACCGGCTACCTGGGAGCCGTGCACGCCGCCGGCATGGCCGAGCTGGGCTTCGAGGTCGTCGGCATCGACGTCGACCAGGCCAAGATCGACACCCTGTCCGCAGCCCGGATGCCGTTCTACGAACCCGACTTCGAGCCGTTGCTGGCCACTCACGTCGGGCACCGGCTCAGGTTCACCACCGACTTCAGCGAAGCGGCGAGCGCCGACATCCACTTCCTCTGCGTGGGCACGCCGCAACAGCATGGGTCGCTAGCCGCTGACCTGCGCTACGTCGACGCGGCGGTCGATGCCCTCATTCCCCACCTGGCCGAGGGGTCGGTCATCGTCGGCAAGTCCACCGTCCCCGTCGGGACGGCACAGGGGCTGGCCGACCGCATCCGCACCGAGGCCGCTCACGGAGCCACCGTCGCCCTGGCGTGGAACCCCGAGTTCCTCCGGGAGGGTCTGGCCGTCAAGGACACGCTCCATCCGGACCGGCTGGTCTTCGGCCTCGACCCGGCCACCGGGGAGCAGGCCGAGACCGCGCTACGGGAGGTGTACGCCCGCACCCTGGCCGAGGACCGGACACCCGTCGTGACGACCGACCTGCCCACCGCCGAGCTGGTCAAGGTCGCCGCCAACTCCTTCCTGGCCACCAAGATCTCGTTCATCAACGCGATGGCCGAGATCTGTGAGGCGGCTGGGGCCGACGTCACCAAGCTGGCCGACGCCATCGGCCACGACGCGCGGATCGGGCGCAAGTTCCTCAACGCCGGCGTGGGCTTCGGCGGTGGCTGCCTCCCCAAGGACATCCGTGCCTTCAGCGCCCGCGCAGCCGAGCTGGGCGCCTCGCAGTCCGTGGCCTTCCTGATCGAGATGGACGCGATCAACCTGCGCCGGCGCGAGCACGTGGTCAACCTGGTGCGTACCCACCTCGGTCACCTTCCCGGTCGAAAGGTCGCCGTGCTCGGCGCGGCCTTCAAACCGGACTCCGACGACGTCCGCGACTCCCCGGCACTGTCGATAGCCGGAGCCCTGCACCTGGCGGGGGTCCAGGTGGCCATCTACGACCCCCAGGCCATGCCCAACGCGGCCAAGATCTTCCCGACCCTGGGCTACGCGGGCTCGGTCGGCGAAGCGGTGACCGATGCCCAGGCGGTGCTGCACCTGACCGAGTGGCCCGAGTTCCGGGAGCTCGACCCCTCATCCATGGCCCAGCAGGTCGCGCGGCCGCTCATCATCGACGGCCGCAACTGTCTGGACGCACAGGCCTACCGAGATGCCGGGTGGACCTATGTGGGTCTCGGTCGGCCCTAGCGCAGTGCCTCAGCCGGCGAGCGCTGCGGTGTAGATCGACCTGTACTGCGTGGCAAGGGTGGCCCACGTGCGCTGCTCGCGCACGAAACGGGCCGCGCGCGAGCCGAGCTCGGTGCGCAGCGACGGATCATCGGCCAGCGCCGTCATCGCCTGCGCCCACCGCGTCGGGTCCTCGGGTGGGACTAGCGACCCGAAGCGCCCGGGCTGGACGATCTCCGCCAAGGCCGGCAGGTCGCTGGCCAGTAGCGGCACTCCGACGGCCATGGCTTCCAGCGGCTTCAGCGGCGGCACCACCCGCGTGACGGAGGTGGATCGGCGAGGAACCACGAACACGTCCATGCCGTCCAGGTGGTCGCGGACCTCCGTGTGGGCCACCCGGCCGGTGAACGAGACCCGGGCGGTCACCCCGCACGCAGCCGCGTGCTGCTCCAGCGCGCGCCGAGCGGGGCCGTCGCCGACGACCAACAGGCGCAGCTGAGGGGCGGTGAGGGCCAGGGCTTCGATGGCGCAGTCGAGTCCTTCGTAGTCGTTCAACGTGCTGACGGTGCCGAACACGGTGCAGCCCAGCGGTATGCCGTAGCGTCGGCGGGTCCGTTCGTGGGCGCGCCGGCGGTGTTGCCCTGCCGGGCCGTCCGGGCGTTCGGCGAAGCTGCTGGACACCGCGTTCGGCACCACGTGCACCCGCTCGGCTGCGATGCCACGACCGACGATGTCCTGCGCCATCGCGGTGGACAGGGTGATGACCTGCTCGACCTGTTGCATGCATCGCGTCTCGGCCTCACGCGTCCAGCGGTAGAAGTCGGTGTGCGGGTCGCCTCCGGTGCTGACCCAGGTCTCCTCCAGGAAGCCCCTGGCCTCGTAGACGACGGGAACTCCCAGTCGACGCCCCGCCACCACGGCGATCTGCGCGTTCTCGTGTTTGCTGTGAGCGTGCAGCACATCCGGCTTAAGCCGACGGACCAGGCTCTCTACCTCGCCGAGCGCCATCTCTTGCCTGGCCCGGCCGGGCAGGGGCACGCCGCGCGAGGGCAACAGACGGTAGTAGGGCACTCCCTGCACCTCGACCTCGCTCGCGGCGCCGAAGACCCCCGTATCCACCGGGAAGCCCAGACGGGTCACGGCGCGGGCGTCGAGCCCACTGGCCCGCTGGCCCTCCAGGATGCCCTGCGACCGGACGGTGTAGCCGGACTGATGTTCCGGCAGCGCACCACTGAGCACGTGCAGCACCGCGCCCACCCTGGGCGGCGAGCGCAAGGGGCGCGGCGCCGGGGGGTCGACCAGGGAGGTCGTCATCAGCTCGGTCCGCAGCACCTGCCGCTCCCCCGTCAGCCGCTGCCTCAGCTTGTGCGCCGCTGCCCCCGCAACTCCGTCGAGGTGGTCGAGGGCTTCGTCGAGGTTGCCCTGCTCGGCAGCCACCAGGCTGCGTGTGATGACCAGCGCTACGTCCCCGTGGCGCGAACCGCGGCTCGGTGCCATGGCCGTGGCCGCCTTTGCCTGTTCGGAGACGGACAGGGCCCGGTGCGCCAGTGGCAGGTCGTGCAGCACGACCGCCGCGTGGGCAAGACGTAGACGCTGGGTCACGGTGCGTCCGGCGTGTCTGCCACCTCTGCCCGTCCCGGACCGCGAATCCAAGGACTCGACGGCCTGACGCAGCAGCGACTGCGCTTCCCCTAGCTGACCGTCGGCCGCCTTCGCCAGGGCCACCAGCTCGGGTCGGAGGTGACGCACCGCTGGTGTGTCGATGAGACCGCGCATCGGCGGTGGGCAACGCCGCAGGACCACCGATGCCGCCTTGGCACCGGGCCGACCGAAGTGCGTTCCCGCCACCGAGGTGATCAGGGGCAGGTTCCGCGCTGCTTGCAGTGCGGGGTGCGTGGGGGACGGCTGCTGTTCGGGCCGTGGCGTCACTGAGAGCGTCATGTGTTGTCCTCCTTGGTATGCCAAGGTAAGAGGCGCAGAAAGACGCTTCGTGACGTCCAGACGGCTTCCTGGTGACATCCAGGAGTCGCACCTCTTCGTCCTTCGTGAGGAACCCATGCCCGGACCCGTCCTGCACGTCACCGGCGCTCGACCCAACTTCCCCAAGGCTGCCCCTGTGGTCGCGGCCCTGCAGAATCGGGGGGTAGAGCAGCTGCTGGTACACACCGGCCAGCACTACGACGCGGCCATGAGTGAGGTGTTCTTCCGCCAGCTCGGACTGCCCGAACCCGACGTCAACCTGGGGGTCGGCTCCGGGTCGCACGGCGCGCAGACCGCGGCGATCATGGTCGGTCTGGAGGAGCTCTTCGAGCAGCGCCACCCGGCACTCGTGGTGGTCTACGGTGACGTCAACTCCACCGTGGCGGCTTCGCTGGTGGCAGCAAAGATGGGCCTGACCACGGCGCACGTGGAGGCCGGCCTGCGCTCGTTCGACCGGAGTATGCCGGAGGAGGTCAACCGGGTGGTCACCGACCGCTTGGCCGACCTACTGCTGGTGACCAGCGTCGATGCCGTCGCCCACCTCGGTGCGGAGGGGATCCCCGCCGAGCGCATCCATTTCGTCGGCAACCCCATGATCGACACGCTTCTACGGCTGCGCCCTCGCTTCTCCGGTGTCGAGCAGCGCGCCGAGCTCGGCCTTCCCGACCATTACGTCGTGGCCACCCTGCATCGGCCCGGCAACGTCGACCGCCCCGGGGACACCGCTGAGCTGGTCCGCGCCATGCACGCCGTCGCCGACCAGACCCGCGTGGTGCTGCCCCTGCATCCACGCGGCCGGTCCAGCCTGAGCCAGGCCGGTCTGTTCGACCACGACAACCTGCAGGTGGTGCCACCGCTGGGGTACCTGCAGTTCATGGGCCTGCTGGCGGAGGCGGCAGCGGTGGTCACGGACTCCGGTGGGGTGCAGGAGGAGAGCACCGTCCTAGGGGTGCCTTGCCTGACCCTGCGGCCGAACACCGAGCGCCCCGTCACGATCACGCACGGCACGAACCGACTCGTCACGAGACCGGCGCTGGGCTCGGCGATGCGCGACGTCCTGCGTGACGGAAGGCAGACCGACTGGCCGGTACCTCCCCTGTGGGACGGTCACGCCGGAGAGAGGATCGCCGATGTGCTGGTCTCGCGGTCGCCGTCGTGACCGGCCGTTTCGCGGCTCGCGGCGGCCGTGCCCGTGAGCTTGCGGTCAGGTCGCTGAGCGACCCGCGGGCTCGGGCTCAGCTCGCCCGCGCGCTGCGAAACCGAGGGGTCACGCTCACGCAACGGGCGCGGGCCCGACTCCGCAGCTCGGGCAGCTCACGGATACCTGAGCTGCCGCCGGCCCCGATTCCGGACGGTCCCGTCGCACGACCCGGGCTGCGGGTGGCCACGATCCTCGACGCCTTCTCCGCGATGGCCCTGGAGTACGAGTGGGACCAGCACCCGGTCCCCCGGCAGGGGTGGCGAAGCCAGCTGGAGGAGCAGCCGCCGGCACTGCTGTTCGTGGAGTCGGCCTGGTCCGGCAACGACCGTGCGTGGCGGCTGACCATGACCGGGGCCGGTGGGCCCCACCGGGACCTTGTCGAGCTCGTCGACTGGTGCCGTGCGCACGCCATCCCCACGATCTTCTGGAACAAGGAGGATCCGCCCAACTACGAGACCTTCGTGGCCACCGCCGCGTTGTTCGACCACGTCTTCACGGTAGATGCCGACATGATCGAGCGCTACACCCGCGACCTGGGCCATGACCGGGTCGGGCTGCTGCCGTTCGCCGCCCAGCCCCGCATCCACTCCCCCGTACGGTATGGCGACCCGGCCTCGACCACGCTGTCAGGACTCTCGGTGGCCTTCGCCGGGACGTACTTCACCGGAAAGCACCCCGAGCGACGCCGCCAGATGGACTTCTTGCTTCCCGCCGCGCAGCAACGGGGACTGCACATCTTCTCCCGGCTACAGGCCGAGGACGACCGCTACCAGTTCCCGCCTCGATACCAGTCGTGCGTGGTCGGCTCGCTGCCGTATCCCGAGATGCTGGCGGCTGCGCGCGCTTATCCGGTCTTCTTGAACGTGAACTCCGTCACGAGCAGCCCGACGATGTGTGCCCGCCGGCTGTTCGAGCTCTCGGCCGCTCAGACGGCGGTACTGTCCGCGCCCTCAGCGGCGATCGAGCCCTTCTTCGGCGACACCGTCACCGTCGTGCGGGACCGCGACGAGGCGGACGCCGCCCTGGGAGTCCTGCTCGACCAGCCCGAGCATCGAGACCGCCTTGCCCTGAGGGCACATCGGCGCGTCTTCGACCAGCACTTGTACGGGCACCGCGTCGATACGGTGCTGGCCGCCGTGGGGCTGTCCGTGCCGGCGAGAGGTGTCTCCATCTCGGCCGTGGTCCCGACGATGCGTCCGGGCAACATCGAGCTCGTCCTGGCCCAGCTGGGCGCTCAGACCCACGGCGACCTGGAGCTCGTCCTGGTCACCCATGGCTTCGAGGTCGACCCCCAAGACCTCGCTCGTCGGGCCCGGGACGCCGGTGTCGCCCACACGACGATCCGGCATGCATCCGCCCACCTGACCCTCGGGGCCTGCATGAACATGGGGGTCGACGCGGCGAGCGGACACTACGTGGCCAAGATGGACGACGACAACACCTACACACCGCACTACCTGTCCGACCTGGTGCGCGCCTTCAGCTACGCCGACGCGGAGGTCGTCGGCAAGTGGGCTCATTACGTCCACCTCGCGGCATCCAACGCCATCGTGCTGCGCTTCGCCCAGGCCGAGCACCGGTACACCGACCTGGTGCAGGGCGGCACGATACTCACGCCTCGCGAGGTCGCGCGGACCGTGCGGTTCGAGGATCTACCGCGTCGGGTCGACACCACCTTCCTGGGCAAGGTGCGCGCCCAGGGTGGCGGCGTCTACTCCGCGGACCGCTTCAACTACGTCTCGCGCCGTGGCGCGAGTCCCGAGGCCCATACCTGGGGGATCGCCGATGTCGACCTCCTCAATCGGGGCTCCCGGATCGTGGGCTACGGGGACGGCATCGACCACGTGAGCGTCTAGCCCCGAACGACGCCACCGAGCAAGCGGTGGTAGGCGGCGTCGACCACCTCCACCACGTCGGACCAGTCGCGTTCAGCCAGCACCCACCGCCGCGCGTTGTCGCCCATCGCCGAGCGCAGGCCCGGCGAGTCGAGGTAGCGCTCCAGCTGCGCTGCGAGGTCACGATGATCGCCCTTGTCGAAGACCAGCCCGCGCAGGTCCGGTTCGACGATCTCGGTCAGGGCTGCGACCGAGGAGACCACCACGGCCTTGCCCATCGACATGGCCTCGAAGGGCTTGATCGGTGAGATCAGCTCGCAGACCGGTAGCGGATGGCGCGGAAAGGGGGTGATGTCGAAGATGGAGAGGTAGCGCGCCACCTCGTGGTGGCCGACCCTGCCCGTGAAGACCACCAGGTCCTCGATCCCGAGCTCGGCGGCCTGCCGCATCAACCGCGCGCTCACGTGACCGTCTCCGACGATCACGACAGCGAAGTCGTGTCGACGTGAGGCCAGCTCGGCGGTCGCCTCGAGGAGGAGGTCGAGCCCTTCGTAGTCCACCAGACCACCGGCGTAGCCGACCACGGTGCGACCGCGGACTCCGAGGGAATCCACCAGATCCTCGTCCCGCTCGCGCGGCTCGAAGTCGCTGGTGTGGACTCCGTTGGGTAAGACCTCGACCCTGTCCTCGGGTGCGCCGCGACGGATCATCTCCACCCGGAGGGCCTCGGTGATGACGAACGTCAGATCGGCGTGGCTCACGATGTGGTTCTCCAGCGTGGTCATAGCCCGGTATGCCGTGGTGCTGGCGAACCCGGGGTCCCGAGAGACCTTCATCAGGTCCTCCAGACCCCGCATCTCATAGACGAACGGGATCCCCAACCGTCGAGCAGCCGTCACCCCTGCCAGGCCATTGTTCTGGAAACTGGCCGCGTGGATGAGCCCGGCCTGATGCTCCCGTGCGTGGTCGGCGACGCGACCAGCGAAACGCTCGATGTACGAGCTCAAGGGCGAGGTCGAGTAGACCCGCTCCCCAGGTTCGAGCAGACGGTGGTAGCCGATGCCGTCCACGACGTCGACGTCGGGCACCTCCTCGCTGCTGCGCGAGGGCCACCGGTCATAGGGGAAGCCCAGCCGGGTCACGGCACGCGGCTGCCACCCGTGCGCTCGAAGACCGGTCAGGAGGCCGTGAGACCGAGTCGCGTAACCACCGGAGCGGTGCGGAAGCGACTGTGCCAGCACCGACACCGTGGCCCGAGCATCGGGCGTGTAGGAGCGGGCGTGCACCGGCGGCTCGGGCCAGCCGGAGCGAGCGATGAGGTGCTGCTCGCTGGCTCTGGCGTGGACGCTGCGGGCCAGGTTCATCCCGGTTCCTGAACGGATGGCGGTCTCGGCGATGGCGGTTGCGTGATCGGCCTGACCAGCCTTCAGGGCCTGCGAGGCGTAGCGGGAGAGGGCCTTCGCCACGGGTGCGTCAACGCGACGCCCGGACACGACGTGCGCCAGCACTGCCCAGTTCTGCCGCGCCGAGAGCCGAAGCACGGCGTCATCCAGACCGGTGGCCGATGACGCGGCCTCCCGGCACGCGCGCTCGGCCAGGTCCTGCTCGGACGCCCCGCCGGCGAGCAGCCGGTCAGTATCGATGCGCAGCAGCTCGGACCTGGACGGGTGGTAGCTCCACGTGTCGACCGCGTCACAGAACCGCTGCACGATGTGGACGTCATCGCTGCGAAACGCCCGCGCCAGGGTGTCTGCCTCTCGCACGTTGCGCGGCTGCGCGAATGCGGCGAGCCTCAGACATTCCTCGACTGCCCGAGCGTCGTTCAGCGCTCGGGCAATGCGGAGTCTGACCAGCAGGGCCGGCACCTCCACGTTGCCACCCGAGGTGGCGGTCTGCGCCGAGGCGAGCGCCCGGTCCAGCGCCCCGAGGTCCTCCCAGGCCCGTGCGCGGACGGAATGACCGTGGGGCGGAAGACTGCCGTCTGGCACACCGCGGAGCAGTCGCAACGCCTCGTTCGGACGTCCGATGCCCCTCAGGTGCGCGGCCTGCACGAGCAGCGCCCGGCGACCGACGCGGCCCCCGTGGGCGGGCAACAGCGTGACCGGCCACAGCGGTACCCGCACGATGGCGGCATGTGCCGCGCGGCGAGTGACATGGCGTGCGGGTGAAAGGCGCGGCACGACCCCTCCTCAGACCGAGACGTGGGCGCGCGGGTCGCCGTAGAACATCAGCCGCCCCGTTCGGGTCATGAAGGTCGAGTCCGCCACCGTCCACGTATGCGCGTGGGGGTCCGCTCCACGGATGGAGACGAAGTTGAACCGGTCCGCGCTGTAGATCTCGACCTCGTGGGCAACAGCGCGGTCAAGGATGTCGGAGTCGACGGCACGAGGCAGGTCGCCGAAGCGGAGATCTCTCACCACGTCACCGTCGAAGAGCATCGACCCGCCCTGAATTCGGCGCTCGAGGGAGTGCTCGGCGTCCGGGTAGCGCAGGACGACCGCGTCACTGGAGCGAAGCCAGACGTAGTGGCACCACTTGCCCACGATTCCGGCGCTGGTCGAGCCGAAGGCCAGCACGAGGTCGGTGAGGTAGTGCTCACCGTAGTAGTTGTCGTCGTCCATCTTGGCGATATACCGCCCGGATGAAGCGTCGATGCCCCGGTTCATGCAGGCCCCCAGAGTGAGGGAGGCGTCGGCGTGAACCACCACGAGATGGTCCAACCCCAGGGCGGTGGCACGAGCGTGGATCCGGTCGGCGCCGAGATCCAGGCCGTGGAGGACCAACACCAGCTCGACCTCAGGGTGGGACTGGCGCGCCAGGTTCTCCAACACGGTGTCGATCTGATGCACGCGGTTGGTCGGGACGACCGCAGAGACCGAACGACCGGGCTGAGGAGCTGCGACACCGGCCGCCTGCGCGATCGACCGGACGCGATGAGCGGCGGTGTGCCCGGTCAACACGGCGCGGCGAGCCCGATGACCCTCACGGGCGGCCAGCTCCTCCTGGTGGACCCGCGCCACGACTTCGCTTCGCAGCTCGGCGGCCCGGGCCCGCCGTGGCACGAGCTCCTCGAGCTCGCCGGGCAGGTCGCCTTGCAACGTCGTCGTGCCGACCAGGGCGACAGCCGAGCTCGCCAGGGCCACGCTGGTCCACGACGCCGCGGCTGAGCTGCCGCTGAGGTCGACGGCGACGCGCGCTTGCCCGAGGGAGTCCTCCAGGTCCTCCCATGCAGTCGGGCTTGCGGCACGCTCCGCGAGCGAAGGAGGGAGCCTGACCCATGAGCTCTTGCCCTGCACGCGAACGACCCTGAGGTCGCCCGCCGCCAGCGGTCCCAGTGCCGGGGCCAGGACATCCGCCAAGGGGCTGTCGTCCTCGAGGTCGGCGAGCCCGTCGACGACGGTCACTGCCCCGCGTCGACCGGAGAAGTTCGCAGCGGGCCGATGACGTCGCGGCTGTGCCGCAGCGGGCATCCACAGCACCGGGTCGCCGCCGTGCAAAGCCCGCTCATGCTCGCGCGCGGAGGCCACGGCGACAGCGGTGACCTCGCCGATCCATCTCAGCTGCTCCGGTGACCCACGGGTGCACCACACCACCACGGGAAGCCCCTGTGCGGACCAGCGCCTCACGGCTCCTTCGAGCCGGCCCTGGTGCCGACCCCATCCGGGCACGGAGCCGTGCTGCACCTCGAGCAGCACCAGGTCGAGCGCCGCAGCGTCGAGCTCCGTCCCGGGACGCAACTCGACCTGACGCCATTCCGGAGCCAGTAGCTGCGCCAACCGAGGCGACAGGCAGATACCGGCCCGCAGGCCCAGCGCGTCGTGCCCACGCGCACGGCGGCGCGCCGGCAAAGCCTCGTGAGCCGGCCCGGTCATCCGCTTCTGGTGTGGCGCGGGGTGGGTCGTCACGCGACGACGCCGGTCGTATATCCGAGAAAGCACAGTCACCCTTCGGGCGGCGGAGGTTCGAGCGTGGTCGCAGTTACCCTAGGCATCGCATCGTCGCCCACCACCGCTTGTCGCCAAGAGTTCATCCGCTGGGCACGATCTGGTCATCCGTAGGCCGACTAAGATCGCGCCAGTCGTGTTCTGTTGGGCCTCACCCCGGTCCAACGCCACGGTTCGGGCACGAGCCGTGAGACCGCCAGTCCCAGCCGAGGAGTCCAAGCGTGAGACACGCATGATCCGAAGGTGACCTCAGGGACCGTGGCCGGTCAATCCGGTTCGTCATCGCTGCGCGGTGACATCGAGGGTTTGAGGGCTGTCGCGGTGCTGATGGTCTTGCTCTTCCACGCCAGAGTTCCGGGAGTCAGCGGCGGTTTCGCCGGGGTCGACGTGTTCTTCGTCATCTCCGGCTTTCTCATCACCTCGCTACTCCTCCGAGAGGTCCAGCGCACCGGGTCTCTGTCGATCACAGGCTTCTACGCTCGACGCGCCCGACGTCTGCTGCCGGCTGCCACCGTTGTGCTCATCGCCACCGGCCTCGTCGGGGCTGTCCTGCTCCCGGCAGGCCCTCGCGGTCAGCTGGGAACAGACATCCTGGCCAGCACCTTCTACGTGGTGAACTGGTCGCTGGCGGCACAGTCGATCGACTACCTCGCGGAGGACGCCACCCCCTCGGCCGTTCAGCACTACTGGTCGCTGTCGGTCGAGGAGCAGTTCTACCTCGTCTGGCCGCTGATCATCCTGGCGGTGGTGTGGGTCGCAGCTCGCAAGGGCGGCCCGGCCTTCCGCTTCATGGCAGCGGTCCTCGCGACGATCACTGTTGCCTCTCTGGCCTGGTCGGTCATCGATACGGCGCTCTCGCCCGCGACGGCGTACTTCGTCTCCACGACCCGAATCTGGGAGCTGGGTTTCGGGGCCTTGCTGGCGTTCGCCGTGCCTCGGTTACGGGGCCTGCGGCGCGGCGCAGCCGAGATCCTCGCGGTGGTCGGCGTGGGCGCCATCATCGTGACGGCGGTCGCCGTGAGCACCTCGACGGCGTGGCCCGGCGCTGCGGCCCTGCTCCCAGTCGCCGGGACGACCGCCGTCATCGCGGCCGGATGCTCCAAGAGCGCCACCGTGACAGGCACACTGCTCGGTGTCTCACCCATGCGCTTCCTGGGCAGGATCTCCTACTCGCTCTACCTCTGGCACTGGCCACTTCTGGTCTTCCTGGACGAGGTACGACCCGGCACCGGGCTGCGTGGGCGAGTCGCGGTGCTCGCCATGGCGATCGTCCTGGCGTACCTGTCGACCCTGCTCATCGAGGATCCCATCCGGTTCTCCACGGCCTTGGCTCGCAGCCGCGCCCGGGCGCTGGCCATGGGCGCGGTGGCCATGACCGCGTCCGCGAGCCTGGCTGCAGCGATCACCCTGACCACGCCCGTGCTTCAGAGCGACCTGCCCAGCTGGGCCGTCGGCGCCTCGGCGCTGATGACCGACCCCGGGGCCCGACAACCCCAGCAGCGTGCCGACCCGGCGACCGCCGTGACGAACGATGGCAGAGTCTTCCCCGAGCCAGAACTGGCTACGGAGGACGTCCCGGCACTGTACGACGACGGCTGCCAGGGTCGCATGGACAGCGCGGACGTCGTCAGCTGCGACTACGGCGACACTGCGTCCGACACCGTGGTCGCCGTGGTGGGGGACTCGAAGGTGGCCCAGTGGCTGCCCGCCCTGGACCGCATCGGGCAGCAGGAAGGGTGGCTGATACGCACCTACACCAAGTCCGCCTGCGCGTTCACCGAGGCCGAGCTGTCCCTTGAGGAGGGCCCTTACGACACGTGTACGCAGTGGAACGACGACGTGATAGCCGAGCTCACCGGCCCCCGTCGGCCCTGGCTCGTGATCACCTCCGGCGGGCGGGACGTCGCCCTGAGCCAAGGATCCTCCGACGGAAGCACCAGCCTCGCCGAGGGCTACGCCGCCTGGTGGCGCGAGCTGGAAGGGGCCGGCGTGGGCGTCGTGGCCATGGCGGACAATGTGCATCCCGGCACCGAGGTCTACACCTGCGTCGCCGATCACCCCACCGACTTCGCCGCCTGCGACTTCCCGTCGGGTGCGGGGCGCGGGACCTCCGCGCTGCGCAGGGCCGCCGACGAAGTGCCCGGCACACGGTTCGTCGACATGACGAGCTGGTTGTGCCCGCTGGCTGAGTGCCCGGCGGTGATCGGGAAGGTCCTGGTCTACCGGCAGGGCAGCCACATCACGGCGTCGTACATCGAGACTCTTACCCCCGTACTCCGAGCGGCGCTGGTCCCGGCGGCAGCGAGCGCCAGCGCCTCAGCGCGGCGCTGATCCCTCTCAGCCCTGGGGGGGTCGTGGTGGCGGTGGCCGGTTCGGGCGGGCGGGGTACTTCTCTGCGTAGGCAGCGGCCACCTCGGCCGCGGGGCCGTCCATCACCAGGCTCCCGGCCTCGAGCCACAGCCCCCTCGAGCACATGTTCTGTATCTGCCGGGCAGAGTGACTGACCACGAAGATGGTGCCCGCTGAGGCGCGGATCTGCGCGATGCGCTCGGCCGCCTTGGCCTTGAACTCCGCATCCCCGGTCGACAGCGCCTCGTCTACCACGAGGATGTCGGGAACAGCGGCGGTCGAGATGGCGAACCGCAGACGCGCCGCCATACCTGAGGAGTAGGAGCTCATCGGCAGGTTGATGAAGTCGCCGATGTCGGCGAACTCGACGATCTCGTCGTACCGTTCGCGGACTTCGCGGCGGCTGAGGCCCAACGCCTGGCCCCCGATCATGATGTTGCGAGCGCCGCTCAGCTTGCGCATCAGCACCGCGTTGACCCCCAGCAGCGCCGCCCGCCCGTTGAGGTAGATCGAGCCGCTCGAGGGCGGGATGAGCCCAGCGATGGAACGCAGCAGTGTCGACTTGCCCGACCCGTTGCGCCCGATCAGCCCGATCGACTCCCCCTGGTAGGCCACAAAGGAGATGTCCTTGACGGCGTGGACCTGGCGGGTACCCACCTGGCTGCGGGCCCGGTTCATGGCCCGCCCGAGCCCGGAGGTGGTCTCCCGCGCCTGCGAGCCGGCGCCGAAGACCTGGTAGGAGATGCTCACGTTCGACGCGATGACGGCCGGAGCGTGAGCAGCGAGGTCAGTGGCGACCATAGGTGGCCTCCGCCCACCAGAAGACCACGAAGCCGATGACGAAGAAGCCCACGGCCCATCCCAGGGACACCAGCCAGACGTCGAGCGTCAGGGCGAAGTTCGTCCCGCCGATCAACGACTGACGCAACATCGTCAGCACGACCGCCACCGGTTGGTAGTACAGGATCGAGCCCGCCACCCCGCTGGTGTAGGCCGAGACCACGAAGAAGACCCCAGAGATGTAGCGCAGCATCCTGGTGATCAGCGGGATGAGGTTCGCGGCGTCGCGGATCCGGTAGACCAGAGCGGCGCCGATCATCGCGATACCCGTGGTCATGATGTAAGCGATGAAGATCGCCACCGGATAGAGCAACCACTCCCAGCCGACCGGTTCGCCGGAGATCGCGGCGATGAGCATCGCGATGGCGAAGGCCGGCAGGGCCGCGAACATCTCGGTCATCACCACCGAGATCGGCAGCACCACCCTCGGGAACCGCAGGGCCCGCACGACGTTGAGGTTGCCCACCAGCGACTTGGCCCCGTGGTTCATTCCGGCGGCGATGAAGATGAAGGCGAAGAGGCCCACCATGAGGAACGGCACGTAGTTGGTCTCGGCACCCAAGGTGGTCCCCAAAATGAGGCCGAAGACGATGTAGTAGGCGGTCCCCAGCAGGATCGGGTTGAGGATCGACCAGATCTGACCGAGGTAGTTCTGCTGGTGCCGGGCGACGAAGTCCGCCGAGGACATGGTGACCAGGAAACCCCGGTGCCGCCAGACGTCTCGGATGTAGCTCCGCAGCGGTGGGCGCACCCCGACCTGCACGAGGCCGTGCTCGCGCGCCAGCGCGGCCGCCTCGTCGGCCGAGAGTGAGGCTCCCCGCTCCGGAGGCGGCTCGGTCACAGCCGGCGGACCCTCTCACCTTCGGCGATGCCCCGCGTGTCGAAGAACAGCCGGGACTGCGCCGCTAGCGAGGCGACGTCGTACTCGTGATGGTTCTGCACCAGGATCGTCAGGTCGGCCTCCTGGACCGCGTGGCCGGCGTCCTCGACCCGCACCGCCGCGTCACCGAGCGCACCCCAGTGGTCAACGTGCGGGTCGTGGTAGCGCACCAGCGCGCCCTTGGCCACCAGCTGCTTGGCCAGCGGCACCGCCGGGCTCTCGCGCTGGTCGGCGATGTTCGGCTTGTAGGTCACTCCGAGCAACAGCACCGTGGAGCCGTTCAGCGCCTTGGCCTCGTCGTTGAGGATGTCCTGGGCCCGGTTGACCACGTAGGCCGGCATACCCGAGTTGATCTCCTGCGCCAGCTCCACGAAGCGGAAGGGATAGCCGAGCCGGGCGCGGACCTGATGCGAGAGGTAGTTCGGGTCGATAGGGATGCAGTGCCCGCCCACTCCCGGCCCGGGGTAGAAGGCCTGGAAGCCGAACGGCTTGGACTTGGCGCAGTTGATGACGTCCCAGAGGTCGATACCCAGCTCGTGGCAGAACCGGGTCATCTCGTTGACCAGGGCGATGTTGATGTGCCGGTAGGTGTTCTCCAGCAGCTTGGCCGTCTCGGCCTCGCGGGTGCCCTTCGCGCGCACCACCGTGTCGACGAACCGTCCGTAGAACTTCGCCGCGTTGTCGCTGCAGAAGGGAGTGTGCCCGCCGACGACTTTGGGCGTGTTCTTCGCGCCGTAGGTGGTGTTACCGGGGTCGATCCGCTCCGGGGAGTAGGCCAGGCAGAAGTCTTTGCCGGCGACCAAGCCGGTCTCCTCCAGCTTGGGCTTGACGACCTCCTCGGTGGTGCCGGGATAGGTCGTCGACTCCAGGATGACCACCATCTCGGGCCGCAGGTTGCGCGCGACCGCGTCGACCGCTCCTTCTACTGCTCGCAGATCGGGGCCGCCGTCCTCGGACAGCGGGGTCGGCACACAGATCACCGCGACTGCGGCCGAGGCAATGTCGCTCTCGTCGGTCGTCGCCCTGAAGCCGGCCTCGTTCATCTCCACGATGTCGGCGTCACTGAGGTCGTCAACGTGAGAGACCCCGTTGTTGAGCGCATCGACGATGCCCTGGTTGATGTCGAACCCCAGCACCGACATGCCCGCCCGGGTCGCCTCCTGGGCCAGCGGCAGACCCACATATCCCAGCCCGATGATTACGGCATCAGTGGCCACTGAGTCACTCCTTGGCAGTCGGTGTCGGTCGGCACGGGTCGGTCGACCCGGTCGGAGCGCCCTTGCCCCTGACCAGCCGTCCGGATCGTGGTCACCCTGGGTTCACAGCCTGGCCGAGCCGCAGCCTAGCAGCCAGCGGCGATGCCCGAGCTCATCGCGAAGCCAGGGCTTGCACGACCGGCACGAGCTCTTCGGCGAGGACCGGTCTGAGCGTCATCACATAAGTATTGGTGATGTGCGAAGTCTGCCGGTAGACCAGGACGTTCCCGATCACCGGCACACACGTGGGCTCTGGACAAATTGATTCGCGCAGGTCCACGGTACGTGTCCCCGGCACACGTTCCGCCGCCTCGAGGTGACCCGGGGCAGAGCTGGCGTCGATGCCCGTGTCGCGGTCGAAGGTGCAGGCGGCAAGGTCATCCATGTTCTCCGCAACACACTCATACACCGATATTCCCGGGCTGGGATTATCGAGAAGGGAAACGACAGGAATTCCCGCTTCTTTCAGGTCCATCCACGTTTCGCTCACCGCGTCGACCATCGCCGCCTTGGTTCGCGACCCAGTGTCGTGGGGCCTCGCCATCACCTCGTTGACCCGGTTGGTCGTCAGGACGAGGTCCGGCTGGATATCGATCACCGTGTCCAGCACCTTCTCGTTCCACTCCGCGCAACTGCGGTATGGCTTGCCGCTGGCGACCTGCATCCCCGAGCTGAACGCGCAGGCAGACTTCGTGTATGAGATCATATGCCAACCCTGGTCGTCCGCGATCTCTTCTAGCGCACTCTGCCACTGCACGACCTTGGAGTCGCCGACGAGCACGATCGTGGTCTCACCTCTCACGTCCCCGTACTCGCAGCGGACTGGTTCAGCACTCACCTGATTGACCTGACAATTCTCGTCCTCGGGGCGCTGAGGTATGTCAGCGGTCGCTTCGGTCGCGGCGGGCACGAACCATTCGATGTTTTTGAGGCTTTCTACCGAACCCGGGATCTGTTGCGAGCTGGCGCCTCCCTCGGATTCCGGGTACGAACTGATTGACGCGGCGCCAGGGCTCGCCTCGTCTGCTTGCCCGCCACCCGTGTTGGAAGGAACCGTCAGG
>JBAUJO010000167.1:0-23001 GCA_049683875.1 Ornithinimicrobium sp. | reverse complement strand
GCTTGGAGCTGCTCAGCACCTTGGTCGTCTCCAACGTCATCGGCGAAGCCTCACGGGTCGGTTTCGGCTCGGCGATCGCCACGATCCTGCTGATCATCAGCCTCGTCTTCATCGTGATCTACATGATCTCGATCTACCGTGAGGATGCCACCGAATGAGCACCGCCGCTTCAGCCACGCAGACCAGCGGGTCGCCCGCCACCCAGGACTACAGCGAACTGCAGAAGTCGAACAAGCGACCGCTGACGACCGGGCGGGTTCTCCTGTACGTGTTCTTGACCATCATGGCTCTGGGCTGGCTCTTCCCGGTGGCCTGGGCCCTGTACAACTCGTTCCGCGACTACGACTACACGGCGGCCAACGGCTACGTCTCGTTCGGCGGCTTCACCTTGTCGAACTACACCGACGCCTGGACCCGCGGGGACTTCACCCAGCTCTTCCTGAACTCCGCCATCATCACCATCCCGGCGGTCTTCTTCACCCTGCTGCTGTCCACTATGGCGGCGTTCGTGCTCGCGCGCTTCAGCTTCTGGTTCAACCTGCCCATGCTGATCCTGTTCACGGCGGCCAACCTGCTACCGCAGCAGTCGCTGCTGATCCCGTTGTTCCGCTTCTTCCGTGAGGTGGGCCTGCTCGACACCTACATGGCGGTGATCCTCGTGCACATCGCCTTCCAGACCGGGTTCTGCACGTTCGTGCTGAGCAACTACATGAAAGCTCTGCCCAAGTCGCTGACCGAGGCCTGCCTGGTAGACGGAGCCGGGGTGTGGCGGCAGTACTCACAGATCGTGCTTCCGCTGTGCCGGCCGCCGTTGGCCGCCTTGGCGGTGCTGCAGGTGACCTGGATCTACAACGACTTCTTCTGGGCGGTCGCCTTCCTCAACAGCGGCGAGAAGTTCCCCATCACCTCGGGTCTACAGAACCTGCGTGGCCAGTTCTTCACCGACTACAACCTGCTCAGTGCGGGCTCCATCCTGGTGGCCGTGCCGACCATCGTCGTGTTCGTCCTTCTGCAGAAGCAGTTCATCTCCGGCCTCACGCTCGGAGCCGACAAAGGATGACTGCCCCGGACGCCGGCACTCGGCTTCGCGAAGAGCTGGTGAGCCTACGCGGTGGCGGCAGCAGCCTGCTGTTGCGACTGAGGCCGTCGGGGCTTCCGGAGGTCGTCCACTGGGGCGCCGCCCTCGGCGACGACGACCAGGTGTCGGCGGAGCAGCTGCTCCTGGCCGGGGAGCCGGGGGTGCCGCACAGCGCGCTGGACGAGGCCTGGCCGCTCACGGTGCTGCCCACCGAGGCCGACGGGTGGTCCGGGCGCCCGGGCCTGTCGGCTCATCGCGACGGTCGCTGGCTCACCCCCGAGTTCGCCGAGGGTGTGCAGTGCGAACGAGGCGAGGATGCAGGCCGCCTCATGGTGCGTGCCGAGGACATCGCTGCCGGGGTGCGCTGGCAATGCGCCTTCGACATCGACCGCCACGGCGTGCTCAGCATCCGTCAGGAGCTGACCTCCACCGCACCGGGCACGCTCGACGTCGCCGGTCTGGTCGCCCTCCTTCCGCTTCCACCGGCAGCCGAGGAGATCCTCGACTTCACCGGCCGCTGGTGCCGCGAGCGCAGCCCACAACGTGAGACGCTGCGGTTCGGCGGCAAGGTACGCGAGTCCCGGCGCGGGCGTACCGGTCACGACGCCACCCTGCTCCTGGTGGCCGGAGAGCGTGGGTTCACCTTCGCCCGGGGGGAGGTCTTCGCGGTGCACGTGGCCTGGAGCGGTGACCACGTGCATCTGGTGGACCGCCTGCCCGAGGGGGCCGGCCGGCATACGGCAGTGCTGGGCGGGGGCGAGCTGCTGCGCCCGGGTGAGGTCCGGCTCGAGGAGGGGGACACCTTTGCGGCCGCCCCGGTGGTCTTCGCTCGGTCATCTGACGGATTGGACGGGTTGAGCGCCGCCCTGCACGAGCACGTCCGCGCACGTCCCGGTCACCCCCGCTCGCCGCGCCCGGTCACGGTCAACTCCTGGGAGGCCCTCTACTTCGACCAGGGCACAGCCCGGGTCGAAGCACTGGTGGACCGCGCGGCCCGCATCGGCGCGGAACGGTTCGTGCTCGACGACGGCTGGTTCACCGGGCGACGGGACGACACCCGCGGGCTGGGCGACTGGCAGGTCGACCCCGAGGTCTGGCCGGAGGGTCTGCGCCCGGTCGCCGACCGCGTACGCGCCGAGGGCATGCAGATGGGTCTATGGGTCGAGCCAGAGATGGTCAGCCCGGACTCGAACCTGGCCCGGGCCCATCCTGACTGGGTGCTCGGGCCGGCGCGCTCCGCCCGGGGAACCCGGCCCTGGCGTGCTCAACAGGTGGTCGACCTGACCCGGGACGATGCCTACCGCTACATCCTCGGTCAGCTGCACCAGGTGATCGACGAGGTCGGGGTCGACTACCTCAAGTGGGACCACAACCGCGACCTGCACGAGGCCGTCGACACCGATGGGCAGCCAGCGGTGCGAGCCCAGACTCTCGCCGTCTACCGGCTGATGGCCGAGCTACGGCGGCGTCACCCGGGGCTGGAGATCGAGTCGTGTGCCTCCGGTGGTGCCCGTGTCGACCTCGGGGTGCTGGAGCACACCCAGCGGGTGTGGACCAGTGACTGCATCGACCCGCTGGAGCGACAGGCCATCCAGCGGTGGACCTCGCTGCTGGTGCCGCCGGAACTGCTCGGCACCCACGTGGGGCCGAGCCTGGCCGAGACGACCGGCAGGGTCACCTCGTGGGAGCTGCGCTGTCTGACCGCACTGTTCGGTCATGCCGGCATCGAGTGCGACCTCGCCGCACTGACCGAGGACGAGCTCGACCGGCTGGCCGGCTGGACCGGCGTGCACCGACGCCTCCGGCCGCTGCTCCACGGCGGACGGAGCGTGCGCGGCGAGGAGACCGACGGTGCCTGGTGGCACGGGGTGGTCGCACCCGATCGTCGCCATGCCGTGGTGGCCTACGTCCGTCTGAGCACCGGCGCCCAGGCGCGGCCCGGGCTCACCCAGCTGCCCTGGCTGGACCCCGAGACGACATACGTCGTCCGCGTGGTGGACCCGACCGGACGCGACGACGCCGTGCTGCGCGGAGCGGCCATCCGACAGCCCCCGTGGTGTGCCGAGGGGGTGACCCTCACGGGCCGGCTGCTGGCCGAGCACGGACTGGTCATGCCGCTCATTGACCCGGCGGGCGGCGTGCTCATCGAGATCACCGCCCGCTAGCTACCGGCAGCGGGCCCGACCCGCGCGGTCCACCAGCGCTACGGTGCAACATGACTCCCCTGCAGGTGTGGACGGCCACCACCTCCTCTGCCGCCTAGCTACTACGTCGTCGTACTCCAGGGCAGCTATGAGGACCTGGGCGCCCTGCGTTCGCGGGTGCGGTCGGTGCACCAGGGCGGAGAATGCGTCTCCCGCTCGGGACAGGACACGAGGCGTTGACTCCTCGCTCGCCTGGAGTCCACCTCCGCGTTGGCCTGCGTATACGCTGACATGATGTAATTCACACGGCTACGTGCCGTCCGTAATGTGACGAGGCACCCGGAAACAAGGCACAATGGTCAGATGTCTCGTGACCTTCGCGCCGTCATCAGGGGCGGCCGAGGGCTCGGCTTAGCGATCGCCACCGCACTGATCACCGGCGGACTGGCCGTTGTCGGTGCGTTGTGGCTCGACCTTCCGCTACGAGACCCGGACGGTTTTCTGGGCCCGAGCTGGACGCGGCTTCCGCTGATCCTGGCCCTCTTCATCGCGGCTGACCTCGTCCCGCGCGTCGTGATGCGCGCCGATGGGGTGCGCGGTGTGTCCAAAGCGTTCAAGCAGGTGGTGCATGAGCGATGGCCGTTGCAGCGGCTCATCGTCGTGCTGGTCGCCCTGACCAGCTTCTACATCACCTACGTCGGCTACCGAAACCTCAAGAGCTTCCTGCCGGTGGCCCGCCAGCAGTCCGAGGACATGGTGCTGCGGGCCAGTGACCAGATGCTCGCGTTCGGCACCAACCCGGCCGAGGTGCTGCACGACGTATTCGGCACCGGCGTGTGGGCACACATCCTGTCGTGGGTGTACATCTCCTTCCTGTTCTTCGTGCCCATCTCGTTGGCCGCCGCCCTCGTGTGGTCTCGCAACGTCAGCCTCGGCCTGTGGTACACCACGGCGTTGTGCTTGAACTGGGCCATGGGCACGGCGAGCTACTACCTGCTGCCTGCACTCGGACCCTTCGCCGTACGCAGCTGGAACTATGCAGATCTGCCGACGACCGGTGTGAGCCAGCTCCAACAGGGAATGCTCAATGCCCGCGCCGGAGTGATGGCTGACCCTTACGCGACGGCCTCGGTGCAGAGCATCGCGGCGTTCGCCTCGCTGCACACCTCGATCGTCTTCACCGCCGCGCTGATCGTGCACTTCGCCGGGTTCCCACGCATCGTCCGTGCCACCATGTGGGTCTTCTTCGCGCTGACCCTCGTCTCCACCATCTACGTCGGCTGGCACTACATCATCGATGACATCGCCGGGTTGGTCATCGGAGCGGTATCGGTGGCCGTGGCGGGCGTCGCCACACGAGGAGCGGTGGACCACATGCCTGGGCTCGCCTCAGCTCACGACGGTGGTCGCGAGCTGGCTAGCAGCCGCTGAACGCTTCGGCGCAGACTCGCCGGCGGGTGAGGGTGCGGCAGCATGTTCCGCAACAGCGGAGTGGGCCGGTTCGCTGAGGCCGAGTCACGCTGGGCCCGCAGGCGCGCACGATCCTTAAGCCGAAGCGGCTCCACGGTCTGCTCCACCGCGACGAGGATGGATCCGCGCAACAGCCACAGCGAGGTCTGTTCCTGAGCGTCGACCATCAGCAGGTCGGTCAGGATGGCTCGCGCCTCGCCACTGGCCTGCAGGCTGCCGGCGAGCTTCTGTCCCACCTCCTCGTCCGCTTCGCGGGCCTCGGCGTCCACCACCTCCCCGAAGGCGTCGACCGAGTCGGCGACGTGTTCCAACAGCACGGCGAAGGCGGCTCGCACCTCGTGCCCGTACCCGTCGTCGGGAGTGTTGGTCGCAGGCGCCTCGCGTTGCATGGTGAAGTACAGCGCCCGGACGGCGAACAGGGACTGGTCCAGCGACTCCAACCCCGTGCGCAGCACCGGTTCGACCTTGGGTGAGCGGAACGAACGAGGGTTGTAGCGCCTCACCTCCTCCACCGCCGACACCGACTCGTGGGCGCGAGCGGCACGGTCACTGACATCGCGTGCCTCGTTCAGCCATGTGGTGACCTCACCTCGCGTGATCGGTTGCTGGGCCATCGACCATCCGGCCTGGCGCAGCGACTCGGCCTCCCGACGCGCGACCTCGCGCACCTGGTGCAGTGCGGTACTGATCGGCAGCCTCGGGGGCAGCAGCAGGTTGAAGGCCACGCCGATCCCGGCCCCGATCAAGGTGGTGTAAACCCGCACCTCGGCGGCGACGTCCTGCCCACCGACGGCGAGGATGAGCATGGCGCTGATGGGGGTCTCCAGCGCCTGGTCACCCAGGCGTAGGACCACCGCCAGGATCAGCGAGATGGCGATCACCGCGGCGAGCGACCACCAGGTCAGACCGACCCAGGTGGAGACCGCGATGGCCACCATCACCCCGGTGAGCACGGCCCCAACCCTGACCATCCCCATCTTCACCGAGGACTGGGCCGAGGTCTGCGTGACCAGGATCGCGGTCAGCGAGCACGTCAGGTCGACCGGTCCGTCGATCAGCCAGACCGTGACGAGGTAGGACAGCACCGCGGTAGTGGTCAGACGAGTCGTGGAGGCAAGCACCGCGCTCAGCGGCTTTTCGAGCCGGACGCGACGCACCAGCTTGTCCCACGCCACGACGGCCTTGTCTCGCACCTCGCTCATTCGCAGCCTCCACGTCAGCGAGTCCTGCTCGGCACACCCCGGGCCTCGGTACGCCGTACGCTGTCAGCGTGCCTGTGACACCCAGCATACGAGCCGACAACACTCCCCCTGAAGGCCAGCGATGAGCGGCGGCCTCGTCGCTCTGCTCGACGATGTCGCGGTGCTGGCCCGTCTGGCTGCCGCATCGGTCGACGACGTCGGAGCAGCCGCCGGTCGGGCCAGCGCCAAGGCGGCGGGCGTCGTGGTCGACGACGCCGCGGTGACCCCGCGCTACGTGCACGGCTTCACCGCCGACCGCGAGCTACCCATCATCAAGAGGATCGCGATCGGCTCCATCCGCAACAAGCTGCTGTTCATCCTTCCGGCGGCGCTGGTGATGAGCCAGTTCGTGCCGTGGCTGTTGACGCCGATCCTCATGCTGGGCGGGACCTACCTGTGCTTCGAGGGGGCGGAGAAGATCTGGGAGAAGGTCTCCGGCCATCACGAGCAGGAGGAGGACGTGCCGGCTGCCGCGCAGGGCAAGGACCACGAAGAGACCATGGTCAAGGGGGCCATTCGCACCGACTTCATCCTCTCGGCCGAGATCAGGGTCATCGCGCTCAACGAGGTCGCCTCGGAGCCGTTGCTCTCACGCGCCGTGATCCTGGTCGTCGTCGCCCTGGCGATCACCGCGCTCGTGTACGGGGTCGTCGGGCTCATCGTGAAGATGGACGACATCGGCCTCGCCCTGACCGAGCGCGACTCAGGCGGGGCTCGCGCGGTCGGTCGCGCACTGGTCACCGGCATGCCGAAGCTCATGACGGTGCTGTCCGTCGTCGGGACGGTGGCCATGCTCTGGGTCGGCGGACACATCCTGCTCGTCGGTGTCGACGAGCTGGGGTGGCACGCCCTCTACGACGTGGTCCACCACGCGGAAGAGGCGGTGCACGAGGCCACGGGCGCGATGGGCGGCGTGCTGGCCTGGTTGACCAACACCCTGGCCTCCGCGGTGATCGGCCTGCTCGTGGGTGCGGTGGTCGTCGCCGTGATGCATCTCATCCCTCGACGCGACAAGGCCGCGGCCCACTGACGACACCGCTTCGTCCGGAGGTCGGTCAGGGTCGCGGTCGAAGGATGGGCGCTACAAGTGGTCCTCTTCGACCCCGTCCTCGGCGCGGATCCGGTGACCGGTCCGGTCGAAGATGGTGATCACCTCGGCCGGTCGTCGGTGGGCGGTGATGGAGTGCGGCACCATCGTCGAGAACTCCGCTGCCTGACCGTCGTACACGTACAGCGTGCGCTCGCCGAGGCGCAGTTCCACCGCCCCGGACAGCACGTAGAACCAGTCGTGACCCGGGTGGACCTGCGGAACAGGGGGCTCAGCGATGGGCTCGAACCGCCATTTGGCGGCGACGACGTCGCTTGCGCCTGGGCGGGTCAGCCGCCACTCGGTAATCGAGCCCGCGCGGGTCGCCACGGGCCTGATCACCACGTCCTCGTCAGCCGAGGTGTCGAGAATGGACGAGATGTCGACCTGAAGAGCGCGGCAGAGCAAGTGCAACGTGCCGATGTCAATCGTGCGCTTGCCGGTCTCGATACGGCTCAGTGTGGAGACGCCCAGGTGGGTGCGCTCGGCAAGATCCTCCAGCGACAAGCCGGCGGCCAGCCGGTGGCTTCTCAGGCGAGACCGCACCAACCCACTGATGTCTGCGGTATCCACCTCTCCAGTGTTCCGGCGACTTGCTGATAGCGCAACCGTCAGTGCGATATGCGGAATCAGCTATCGCGTCACCCGATATCGGCTGCTCGTCATTCCCGAGTCACCGTAGGAGGTGCCCAGGTGCGTGAGCCTGACGTCCACGGCGAGGTCACCGAACAGCCGGATGCCGGCGCCGATCAGCACCGGGGCGGTGCTGATGACCATCTCGTCGACCAGCCCGCGACGTAGGAACTCCTGGATGACGCGACCGCCGTCGACGTAGACGCCGCGCGCCCCTCGGCCCTCCAACGTCTGGAGCACCTCATCCACCGAGCGGGCCACGGTGATGCGTTCGTCGGTGCCCGGCCGCATCGTGGAGCCGAGCACGATGACGTGCTGGGCGTTGTACGGCCACTGACCGAAGGTCAGCACCTTCTCGTACGTACCCCTGCCCATCACGAGGTGGTCGATGCCCGCCATGAAGTCCTCGTAACCCGGGGGCGGGGCCGGGCCGTCATGCCCGCTGGCATGCCCGTCGTCCCGAGGCGGGTCCGTCAGCCAGCCCAGGTCGCCGTCCGGCCGGGCGATGAACCCGTCCAGGCTGCATCCGATGAAGACCCGTCCCTGCCAGCTGTGCGACGTCATGCCCAACATCGTCACAGCAGGTACGGACAGACCACGACGTCGAAGCAGACCCGCCGGGCCGACGGACCATCGCGACCGCCCGAGCCCTACCGCACGGGCGGGCCGCCGCATACGCTGGCCAGACCGCAGGAGCCTCCCGCCGCCGGCAGCGACGCCAGGGGGCCTGTGGTGCGCGGACCGGTCGGGCCAGCGTGAGGACAGGTAGGAGAGAGCATGATCGACGAGGCAGATGAGGGCGGCTCACAGACAGCCGGATACGAGGCCGACCAGGTGAGTGGGCGCTACGTCGTCGTGATGCCCGACGGTGCCGACCCGGGCGCAGTCCTGGCTGATGTTGCGGGGCTGGGCCGAGTCGCCTCATCGCGCGACTTCAGCGCTCAGGCCGTCGACATGAGCCAGCTCGGCGGCGCCGAGGCCACGGTGTTCGCCGAGCTCGGTATTGCTGTGGTCTCGGCCGACCCGGAGCAGGTCGGAGCCTTGCTGGCGGCGGTGGGCAACGCCTCATCGCCGGTCGAGGTCGTCGTGCCGGAGCTGATCTACCACGTGCTCCCCGGTCCGGAGTTCGTGGCCGGGTACCGCGCCGGTGTTCAGGACCTCAGCGAGCACCTGCTCTCACAAGGTGCCGGACAGCCGGCGGGGCCGCTCTTCGAGGACACGGCCGAGGCCACCTGGGGGCTGCAGGCGGTGGGCTGGGGCGCCGACGTTCCGACGGGCGCCGGGGTGAGGGTGGCGGTGCTCGACACGGGCATGGACCTGGAGCATCCCGACTTTGCGGGCCGCGAGATCACCGCGATGCCCTTTGTGGAGGGTGAGACGGCCCAGGACGGTCACGGTCACGGCACCCACTGCATCGGCAGTGCGTGCGGAGGGGTATCGCAGGAAGGGCGTCGGTACGGCGTGGCGAGCCAGGCGGAGATCTACGCTGGGAAGGTCCTCGGCGACGAGGGGTCGGGCTCGGACACGGGCATCCTCGCCGGCATCAACTGGGCCGTGGCCAACGAGTGCGCCGTCATCTCGATGTCCTTGGGAGCCGACGTGCGTGAGCAGCACCCCCCGTATGTCGTGGCGGGACGGCGCGCCCTGGAGCGGGGGTCGTTGATCATCGCGGCGGCAGGCAACAACGCCGACCGCCCCAGCGACCCCGGCTTCGTCGGGACCCCCGCCAACAGTCCGGACATCATGGCCGTCGCCGCCGTCGACTCGCGGCTGGCCATCGCCCGGTTCTCCGCTCGCAGTCTTCCAGGCTCCGGCGGGCAGGTCGACCTCGCCGCGCCGGGGGTCGAGGTCTTCTCCTCCTGGCCGATGCCCACCCGCTACAACACGATCAGCGGCACAAGCATGGCCACCCCTCACGCCGCCGGCGTGGCGGCAGTGTGGGCCGGCGTGACCGGCCGCCGGGGGCTCGAGCTCTGGGCCACGCTGGACAAGCAGTCCCGCCGTCTGGAGCTGCCCTCGCTCGACGTGGGGGCGGGTCTGGTGCAGGTGGGCTCATGAGCCTGGACGAACCCGGCACCACGGGACACCCGCCGACCCCTGCGAGCGGCGCCGAAGCGGAGATGCCGCGGCAGGTCGTGATCACCGTGCAGACGACGTACCAGGAGCACATCGCCGACGTCTGTGACGGACTGACTCGGCACGGCGTCGTCGTCCAGCAGGTGATGGCCGAGCTGGGGATGATCACGGGCACGGCCCCGGACGCCGAGCACCTCGCCGCGGCAAGCACGGTCGAGGGGGTGGCTTCGATCGACCAGACGATCCAGCATCAGATCGCCCCTCCGGACTCAACGGTGCAGTAGCTTCCTCGGACCGCAGGTCACGGGGTGTCATGGAGCCGGCTTCGAACGGCGAGCGCACGCTGGGGCTGTTCGGTCCCGAGCTCCGGCGGGTCGGGGGATGCTCGGCGTCGAGGGGACGTTCTACGTCGCCGAAGCCGACCAGCCGACACCTCGAGCGAGACCTTCGTCTACCTGTTCCGGATGGAGGGCACCCTGCTGAACATCTGACTCGCTCCAGTCGGTTCAGCCCCCGGACGGTTCGGAGACCTCCTCGCGGTCGATGTCGCCGTCGAGGTAGTCGTGCACCGCCGAGGCCAGCAACGGCTCGACCCGCTCGTCCTGGGTACGCACACGGTCGATGAGGGCCTGGCGCATCCGAGGCTCCCAGAACTTGCGTAGGTGGGTGGCGATCTGCTCACTGGCCTCGTCGGGTGGCAGGTGGGCCAGGGCTCGCGTGACGTCGCTTCCCATCCGGATCTCCGGGGGGAGGGAGCTGCGGTCGGTCACGGTCGCCCAGCCCCCTGCAGCACCGCTTCGGTCGCGGCCGCCGGCTCCCCGGAGTTGGCCACGTCGACCTGCACCGCGGTGACCTTGTACTCGGGGCAGTTGGTGGCCCAGTCCGAGTTCTCCGTGGTCACCACGTTGGCCCCCGTCACCGGGTGGTGGAACGTCGTGTAGACCACCCCGGCCTGCATACGCTCGGAGACGACGGCGTGCAGCGCGGTCGTCCCGACCCGGCTGGACAGCTCGACGCGGTCCCCGGTGCGGATGCCGCGCGGCTCGGCATCCGCCGGGTGGATCTCGAGGATGTCCTCCGGGTGCCAGGTCGAGTTCGGGGTACGGCGGGTCTGTGCGCCGACGTTGTACTGGCTCAGGATGCGCCCGGTGGTCAGGATGAGGGGGAAGCGCCGGTTGGTCGTCTCGGTGGTGGGCACGAAGACCGTGGGCATCAGCCGCCCCTTCCCCCGGACGAACTCCCCCACGTGCATCGTCGGGGTTCCGTGCGGCGCCTTCTCGTTCACCGGCCACTGCATCGAGCCCTCGGCGTCGAGGCGGTCGAAGGAGACCCCCGCGAAGGTGGGGGTGGTGGACGCGATCTCGTCCATGATCTGCCCGGCGCTGTCGTAGTGCATCGGGTAACCGAGTGCGGTGGTCAGGTCACAGACGACCTGCCACTCGTCCTTGCCGACCGCGCTGGTCATCACCGGGCGTACCCGGTTGATCCGGCGCTCGGCGTTGGTGAAGGTTCCGTCCTTCTCCAGGAAGCTGCTCCCGGGCAGGAATACATGGGCGAACTTGGCGGTCTCGTTGAGGAACAGGTCCTGCACCACCACCAGGTCCATCGACCCGAGCGCGGAACGGACGTGGTTGAGGTTGGGATCGGACTGGGCGATGTCCTCGCCGTGGACGAACAGGCCCTTGAAGGAGCCGCCGATGGCGGCGTCGAACATGTTGGGGATCCGCAGCCCGGGCTCTGGGTCCAGGTCGACACCCCAGAGGGACTCATAGATGTCGCGCACCGCGTCCAGGGCGATGTGCCGGTAGCCCGGCAGCTCGTGCGGGAAGGAGCCCATGTCGCAGGAGCCCTGCACGTTGTTCTGCCCGCGCAGCGGGTTCACCCCGACCCCGGGTCGCCCGATGTTCCCGGTCAGCATGGCCAGGTTCGCCATGCCCATGACCATCGTCGAGCCCTGGCTGTGCTCGGTCACGCCCAGGCCGTAGTAGATGCTCGCGTTCGCCGCCGCCGCATAGGCCCGGGCGGCAGCGCGTAGCTGCTCCGCCGGGACGCCGGTGGCCCGCTGCGTCTGCTCGGCGCTGTTCTCCTCGGCCTTCAGGAACGAGAGGTAGCGGTCCACGTCCTCACAGCGTTCGCGCAGGAACTCCTCGTCGTGCAGACCCTCGCTGACGATGGTGTGCGCCATGGCGTTGACGAAGGCGACGTTGCTGCCCGGAAGCAGTGGCAGGTGGTGCTCGGCCTGCACGTGCGGGGAGCGCACCAGGTCGATCGCCCTCGGGTCGGCCACGATCAGGCCGGCTCCTCCGCGCAGGACGCGCTTCATCCGGGAGGCGAACACGGGGTGGGCATCGGTGGGGTTGGCCCCGATGAGCAGGATGAGGTCGGTCTCCTCGACCGAGGCGAAGTCCTGGGTGCCGGCCGAGGTGCCGAAGGTCTGGTTCAAGCCGTAGCCCGTGGGCGAGTGGCATACCCGCGCGCAGGTGTCGATGTTGTTGTTGCCGAAGGCGGTGCGCACCATCTTCTGGACGACGTACACCTCCTCGTTGGTGCATCGCGAGCTCGAGATTGCCCCGATGGAGCCCGTGCCGTGCTCGGCCTGGATGGCCTTGAAGCCCTCGGCAGCCCGGGTGATCGCCTCGTCCCAGCCCACGACCCGCCACTCGTCATCGATGGAGTCGCGCACCATGGGATACATCTGCCGGTCCTGGTGCTGGGCGTAGCCATAGGCGAACCGCCCCTTGACGCACGAGTGCCCTTCGTTGGCGCCGCCGCTCTTGCTCGGAGTCATCCGCACCACGGTCGTGCTGGTGCCGGCCTCGGTCTTCTCGTCGCGCACCTCGGCCCGGAAGCTGCACCCGACGCCGCAGTAGGCGCAGGTGGTGTCCACGAATCGGGTCGGCATACCGAGGGAGACCACCGACTTCTCGGTCAGCGCGTCGGTCGGGCACGCTTGCACGCACGCCCCGCAGGAGACGCACTCCGAGCCGAGGAAGTTCGTCGGCCCTGCCGCGATACGTGAGTCGAACCCGCGACCCTGCACGGTCAGCGCGAAGGTGCCCTGCACGTCGGAGCAGGCCCGGACGCAGCGCGAGCAGACGATGCACGCCTGGGGGTCGTAGTCGAAGTACGGGTTCGACTCATCGCGTGCGGCCCCGCCGTCCACGTGCGTGTGGGCAGGTTGCTGCCGCTGGGCCTGGCCTGCCCCGGGCAGGCCGTAGCGCACCTCGGCCACGCCGGTGCGGTGGGCCAGGTCCTGCATCTCGCAGCTGCCACGGGCACAGCCCGCACAGTCGGTCGGGTGGTCGGACAGGTAGAGCTCCATGACTCCCCGACGGAGCTGTGACACCTGCTCGGTGTCGGTGCGCACGACCATCCCGTCGCTGCAGGGCGTCGTGCACGAGGCGGGGGTTCCCTTGCCGCCCTCCACCTCGACCAGACAGAGACGACAGGAGCCGAACGCCTTGAGGGAGTCGGTGGCGCAGAGCTTGGGAATGTCGACGCCGGCCTCTTTGGCCGCGCGCATCACCGAGGTGCCCGGGGGAACCTGCACCTGCGTGCCGTCGATCGTCACGGTCGCGTCCGCAGGCCCCGGCAGCGCGGGCGTGCCGTAGTCCGTCTCCGGGGCATAGGCCGCCCCGCCCGGTGCGGCACCTGGGCTGGGCTGACGGCGAGGAGCTCCGATGGGGCCGACGGGCTGGTCGATCTGCAAGGTCATGTCGTGCTCCGCTCGGAGATACCGCTGTGCTGTGTCGCTTGGATGTTGTCGGTGGGGCTGAGGTCGGTCAGGTCGCTGTCCGACGGTACGTCGAAGTCGTCGGGAAAGTGCTTCAGCGCGCTGGTCACCGGCATCGGGGTGAGCCCGCCCATGGCGCACAGCGACCCCTTGGTCATCGTCGCGCACAGGTCCTCCAGCAGGATGAGATTCTGCTGGCGATCCTGGCCGGCACGGATCCGGTCGATGGTCTCCACGCCACGGACCGAGCCGACCCGACAGGGCGTGCACTTGCCGCAGCTCTCGGCGGCACAGAACTCCATGGCGAAGCGCGCCATGTCGACCATGTTGACCGTGTCGTCGAAGAGCACCATGCCGCCGTGACCCACCATGGCACCGGCTTCGGCGAGGGCCTCGTAGTCCATCGGCAGGTCGAACTGGTCCGGATGGAGGTAGGCCCCCAACGGCCCGCCCAGCTGTGCCGTCTTGATCGGACGTCCGGTCCGGGTGCCCCCGCCGTAGCCTTCGAGCAGGTCGCGGATGCTGATCCCGAAGTCCACCTCGACGATGCCACCGCGAGCGATGTTGCCGGCGAGCTGGCACACCTGCGTGCCACGGGACCGGCCGGTGCCGAGGGCCGCGTAGGCCTGACCTCCGTCGGCGAGGATCATCGGAACGGCGGCGAAGCTGAGCAGGTTGTTGACCACCGTGGGGCGGCCGAACAGACCGGACAGCGCTGGAATCGGGGGCTTGGCCCGCACCTCACCACGACGGCCCTCCAGGCTGTCCAGCATGGAGGTCTCCTCGCCGCAGATATAGGCACCTGCTCCTACCCTGACCTGCAGGTCGAAGGTCAAGGCACTGCCCTGGACGGAGGACCCCAGGTACCCGTGCGCGTAGGCGATCTCGATCGCCCGGCGAAGCGTGCCGACGGCATCGGGGTACTCCGAGCGGACGTAGATGAAACCTTCGGTGGCCCCTACCGCGTGAGCGGTCACGAGCATGCCCTCGATCAGGGTGAACGGGTCACCTTCGGCCAGCATCCGGTCGGCGAACGTGCCGCTGTCGCCCTCGTCGAGGTTGCAGCAGACGAACTTCACGTCTGCGTCGGCGCCGAGGACGGTGCGCCACTTGATGCCGGTGGGGAAGCCGGCTCCACCGCGGCCGCGCAGCCCGGAGGTGACGACCTCCTCGACGACGTCGGCCGGCTCCATCGACAGAGCCCGGCGCAGCCCGGCCCACCCGCCGTGGTCGGCGTAGTCCTTGATGCTGGTCGGCTCGATGATGCCCACCCGGGCGAAGGAGACGCGGTGCTGCTCGGCCAGCCACGGGTGGTCATCGACGAGGCCGAGGCATCCGCCCACGTCGTCACCGGAGAGCATTCCCTGCTCGACCAGACCCGGCACCTCAGCCGCCGTCACGTTCGGGTAACCGACGCGGCCACGCTCGGTGACCACCTCGACGAGCGGCTCGGCCCACAGCATCCCGCGCGAGCCGTTGCGCAGCACACGGACAGCCCCCTCCTGCCCCAACGCCGCCGCGACCTCGTCGGCACCGACCGACACCGCGCTGGAGTCGCACGGAACGTAGACGGTGACGGCGCTCATGACTCGGGACCGATCACGGAGCCCACGCGGTCCTCGGTCATCCGGCCGTGCAGCCGGCCGTCAAGGCAGACCGTCGGCCCCAGGGCGCAGTTGCCGAAGCAGAAGATCTCTTCCACCTCGAGGTCGGTTCGTGCGCTCGCGGCCCGGGTCGCGGCGTCGAACACTCCTTGCGCTCCGACGGCCTGGCAGGCCTCGGCCCGGCATACCTGGAGCACCCGCGCTGAGGGCTGGTCGGTGCGGAAGTCCTTGTAGAACGACACCACGCCGTGGACCTCGGCCACCGAGAGGTTCAGCACGTCGGCGATGACCGGCAGGTCGGCGGTGTCGATGTAGCCGAGCTCGGCTTGGACGGCGTGCAGGACGACGAGTAGCGGTCCGCGCTCCTGTGCCTGCCCCTGGGCGATGGCGCGCACGGTGTGCCCGCGTGTATTCGTGTCGATCTGGGCGCTCACCAGGGGCCTTTCCCCGTGTCGGAGTATCTCTTGAGAGTGTGACATTTCGACACCCACAACGCCATCACGGGATGTGCTCGAGCGCGTTTCGAGTAGGTCGAGCGGCACCGAGCCTCTATCGACCGGTGGGCGCCCCGAGGTGCTCGGCGACGCGGGCCGACCACTGCGCCGTGTCCGCAGGGGTGCGCGCGGTGACCAGGGTGCTCGCCGGCATCAGCTCGTGCAGGCGCTGGGCCGTGCTCAGCGGATGGGCCGGGTCATCGGTCCAGGCGAGCAGCAGCGTGGGCATGCCCAGGGTCGCGATGCGTGCGGCGTCCGGCAGGTCGCTGCCGGCGGCCCCCCTGAACACCGTCGGCAGAAGGCGCTCCTGTACCTCAGGGCGGGTGAGTGGCCGGTTGCTGTCCACCGCGGGGGGGCTCGGACTCTGGTGGGACTGTGAAACCAGGGTCTCGATGCCGTCGCGCTCGACCACCCGAGCGCTGTCCAGATAGCTCTCCCGCTGCGCGGCACGGGTGTCCCACGCCGTCGGCGGGATGCCGAGCACCAAGGAGGCGAACCGCTCGGGAGCGCAGACGGCGGCGTGCAGCAGCGTCCCGGCACCCATCGACTGGCCCACACCGTGCACGCGGCCCGGCGCCGCGACATCCAGCAGTGCGATCAGGTCATCGGCCAGCCGAGACCACCGGTACGACCGTTCGTCGTCGTCGCCGGTGGAGCGGCCGTGGCCTCGGGCGTCGTATCGAAGCACCGGATGCGTGTTCACCCGCTCGGCGAGGTCGAGCCCGAGCCGAGCGTCCCGGGATCGGCTCGACGTCAGCCCGTGCAGCTGCACGACGAACGAGGCCACCGGATCGACCGGAGAGACGGACACCTCGTAGTCGAGAGTGGCGTTCGGCAGCAGCAGGGAAGGCAACCGGTCTCCTGGGTCCCACGTCGGTGAGGCTCTACAGTACGGCTCCATGCGGCTGACCAGTGTGGCCCACCTGGACCTGCCCCGCGATCCGGTGCTCAGCTACGCCGTCAGCCCGGGGGCACTGGGCCGGCCCCTGCCCGTCTCGTTCGACCAACGTCGGCACGTCAGCTCAGGTCAGCGCCCCGGGTCGTGGATGGCCGTGGCGCTACGGCCTACCAAGCCCGTCAGCCAGGCGGACCTGGAACGTGCCTGGCTCACCGTGGTCCAGCGCCACGGCACGCTGCGTACTGTTTTCTCACAGGCGCAGACGGGAGCGGTCCGACTGCACGAGATCGAAGTCGCACCCGGGTCCTGGACCGTGCACGAGGCCAGCGAGCACCAACATCCGTGGGAGCTCGTCCGGGCCGCGCTGGATCAGGGGTGTGCACCGTTCCAGCGTCCGTCGCACCGGGTGCTGCTGGCGGACACGGGCTCCGGTGCGCCATGGGTGATCGTCGGTCTCGACCACGCCCACGCCGACGCGTGGTCGCTGCTGGTGCTGGGCCGTGACCTGCTGACCTGTCTGGCCGATATCGGCGCGGCTCGCCGGCCGGGGGCTGAGCTGGCGCCCGTGCCCTCCTTCGCCGAGCACACCGCCGAGCTGCTCGCGCAACGGCCGGCACCGGAGCGGGTTCGTCGGCGTTGGGCGGAGATCCTCGGGGCGGGCGGAGGTCGGATGCCCACGTTCCCGCTGCCCCTGGGAGAGGTGTCGACCCCCGCCCGGGAGGTCGTGGAAGTCCGCGATGTGCTCGACGAGGCGCAGGTGCAACGCTGGGAGCATCGCGCGCGGGAGCAGGGGGTGAGGCTGTTCCCGCTGGCGGTCTCCGTGCTGACCGACGTGAGCCAGCGGTTGGCCGGTCAGGCGCTGCGAGCCGTGCTCCCGGTGCACAGCCGCTACGAGGAGCGCTGGCACGACAGCGTGGGCTGGTTCATCACCAACGCCGTCCTGGAGTCTTCTGACGCCGATCCCCAGGCATGCGCTGGTGCCGTGAGAGAGGCCGTGAGGCTCGGGTCCTACCCCCTGGCGCCAATTATGGAACCGTATGGCGGGATGCCGGTCGGACCGGGAATGTTCGCCATCTCGTGGCTGGACAACCGCCGGCTGCCGGTGTCGCTTCCCAGCGAGGTCAGAGCCCAGCACGTGTCGGCGGTCACCCGGACGGACGGCGTGATGATCTGGTTCGTCATCGACCGTTCCGGCCTTCACCTGCGGTGCCGCTACCCCGAGACCCCTGCCGCTCGAGAGTCGGTCACCACGTGGCTGGACTCGGTATGCCGCGGTCTCCTGGGCAGTGCCGGTGGGGACGCCCGTCCCTTCCCTGCGGTGTCCGGTGACGCCTGATCGGACACCGGTTCGTCCGGGCGCTCCTCAGCCCTTGACTGCACCCGACGTCAGCCCTCGGACGAAGAAGCGCTGCAGGAAGATGAACACCGCCATCGGCACGATGATCGACAGGAAGGCTCCCGCGGTCAGGTACTCCGCACCCTGTCCCTGGGTACCCAGCAGTTGCTGCAGCTGCACGATGACCGTGGTGTTGCTCTGGGTGAGGAACAGCTTGGCGATCAGCAGGTCGTTCCACACCCAGAGGAACTGCAACGTGGCGAAGGCGGCCATAGCCGGCATGGCCATCGGCGCCACCAGCTTCCAGAACGTCTGGTAGTGGGTGCACCCGTCAACCTTGGCCGACTCGACCACGCTCAACGGCAGCGTCGACATGTAGTTGCGCAGCACGTAGATCGCCAACGGCATCCCGAACCCGGTATGCAGCAACCAGACGGCGATGAACTGCCCGGAAATGCCCAGACCGTTCGGCCCGAGTAGGTCCAGCATCGGAGCGAAGGCGACCTGGATGGGAATGACCAGGACGATGATGATGGTGATGAAGAGCAGTTCCTTGAAGGGGAAGTCCATGAAGGTAAAGGCGTACGCCGCGAAGGACGCGAACATGATCGGGATGATCGTGGCGGGGACGGCGACCACCAGGCTGTTCAGCAGCCCGTTGGACATGTCGGCTCCCTCGAGCACGTTGGTGTAGTTGTTCGTCGTCCACCCCGTGCCGAAGGGGTTGACGATAGCTGTCCACCAGCCGGAAGAGGCCGCGTCGTCCCGGGAGCGGAAGCTGGTGACCAGCAGGCCGAGGGTCGGCACGGTCCACAGCACCGCCAGGGCAAACATCACGCCCATCGAGAAGGGGCTGCGTCGACGTCCGTCTTTGAGCTTGCCAGCGTTCATCGGGCCAGATCCTGTTCGCGAAAGCTCTTCACTTGGTAGATGAGGATGGGGATGATCGCGATCAGCAGGACCACCACGATGGCTGCGGCCTGGCCGGCCTGACCGTTGGCGAAGATCTCCTTGAAGAACAGGTTCGCGATCACCTCGGTCTGGAACTGCCCGTTGGTCAGCACGTAGACGATGTCGAAGACCTTCATCACCAGAATGAGGACGGTGATGAACACGGTGATGATGGTGGTCTTGATCTGCGGGATGGTCACCCGCCAGAAGATCTGCACCTCGCTGGCGCCGTCGATCCGCGCGGCCTCGATCGTGTCTTCCGGCACCCCCTTGATCGCCGAGGAGAGCAGGATCATCGCGAACCCGACCTGCAGCCAGATCAGGATCACCATGAGCAACAGGGAGTTCAGGCGCAGTGTGGAGATGTTCAGCCATGCCTGCGGCTCACCGCCCAGGGTGGTGAACACGGCGTTGAGCAGGCCGGTCTGGGCTTCCTCCGGCGGGTTGAACGCGTACACCAAGCCCCAGATTGCCGAAGCCCCGACGAAGGAGATGGCCATGGGCAAGAAGATGAACCCTTTGGCTGCTTTCTCCCCGGTGGCCGACAGCTTGTCCGCCAACACCGCGACGACGACGCCGAAGGCCACCGTGATCGCCGGGACCACGATGATCCACAACACGTTGTTGGTGATGGCCAGCCAGAACTGGCCGTCGCTGAAGATCGTGCGGTAGTTCTCCAGACCGACGTAGGCGGTGCTGTCGGCGTTGGCGAACGAGTAGTGAATGGTCTGGATCGTCGGGTAGATGAGCACCAGGACGACGAGCGAGAACCCGGGAAGCAGGAAGGCGTATGGAATGAGGCCTGCGCTGAGCCGTTGCGGCAGGCCCTCGATGAACTGGTTGAGGAAGAAGAACAGCGCCGCAGCACCACCGACGCCCACCACCAAAGCGAGCAGGCCGATGAAGACGCGGTTGCCGAACCATTCCGGGTAGTAGGCGAAGGCCAGGAAGCTGTTGGCCATGATCCACACAGTGAGGACCATGCCGACCACGCCGATGGCGATCTTGGCCGGTTGGATCGACGCCTCAGCGTTCTCCGGCGCGGGCTCAGCAGGAGCCTCGGTCGGTTCGTTGACCTCCGGGGGAGCGGTGGTGCTCATTCGGGCCAGCTCGCTTCGATCTCATCGACAACCTGCTGGGTCGATTTCGCTCCGTCCATCCACTGCACCATGCCCGACCAGAAGGAGCCGCCGCCCACCTGGTTCGGCATGAGGTCGGACCCGTCGTAGCGGAACACGTCGGCGTCAGCGGCGATCTCGGCCATGTCACGAGTCGTCTCGTCCGGATAGTTGTCAGCGTCGAACGTCTTGTGCGGCGACAGCCACCCTCCGGCGGCCGCCCACGGAGCACCGAACTCGTCCGAGGTGAGGAACTTCATCACCTCGATGGCCTCATCGTCGTTGCCGTTGAACAGGGCGGCGATGTCACCACCGCCGAGGATCGGCTGGCCCTCGTAGCCGTCGGCGTCACGCGGGAACACGTACACCCCGACCCGGTCGTCGAGGTTCTCCTGCACCTGCTCCGGGAAGAAGCCGGTCGCAAAGTTACCCTGGCGCATCAGGTAGCACGACGGGGAGTCTTTGAACGCCGGGTTCATCGCCTCGGCGAAGGGGGTGTTGAGCACCCCGTTCTTCCCGCCCAGGACGTAGCCCTGCTTCTTGACCAGCTCACCGAAGGCATCAAAGGCCTCGACGACCTTGGGGTCGTTGAACGGAATCTCGTGGCTGGTCCATTGGTCGTACACCTCCGGACCGTGCAGCCGGAGCATGTACTCCTCGATCCAGTCCGTGCCAACCCACCCTGTGGCTTGGTCCGACTCCCACCCCATGCACCACGGCGCCGTGCCGTCCTTCTGAATCTGGTCGGTGATCTTCGTCAGGTCATCCAGCGTCTCCGGTCCCGTCCCGTACCCATCGTCCTCGTATGCCGGCTTCGGGTACCACACCAGGCTCTTGACGGCCATCCGCATCGGGGCGCCGTAGACTCGACCGTCCATCCGGGAAGCGTCCAGGAAGCCGGGGATCAAGGTCTGGTTCAGCGTGTCGTAGTCCAAGAAGGTGTCGACCGGCTGGATCTTCTCCCGCTGAGCAAGGCCGATAAGACCCCCGGGCTGGGGGAACAGGCCGATGTCCGGGGCGTTATCCGCTCCGACCCGTTGCTGGATGGTCGTGGTGAAGTCGGTGTCCGGGATGTACTGGATCTCGATCCCGGACTCCTCCTCGAAATCGGCCAGCGACTCGTTGAAGGCACTCTCCTCCGCACCGCCGAACGCCCCGAGGATCTGCACCGTCCCGTCCCCGTCGGGAGTCCCTCCGTCGACGAACCCGTTGAGCCCCGCGCCGCCACCCGCGCCACCACCCGTGGCCTCGGGGTTCTGCAGGCAGCCTGTCAGGGCCAGACTTGCCGCCGCCGCCCCAGAGATCAGAAGAACCCGTTTCGTACGTCGAGACGCCATGCCATCGGACCCTTCGTTGGGTCAGGCTCACTCCAACGTGAGCCCGTCGTACCCCGTAGAGTAAGCGCTACCATCGGGCATGGCAACAGTCGGTGACTCGCGGTGCTGACGTTGCAAAGGCACTGGGTCTGGGACTCATGGTCGTTCACCGAGCCTGACGGCACCCACCATCTCTACTTTCTGAAAGCACCTCGGGCCCTGCGCAACCCGGTGCTTCGCCACAGCCACTCCGTGATCGGGCACGCGGTCAGTCACGACTGGCGCAGCTGGACCGAGCTGCCCGACGCGTTGCTTCCCAGCGCCGGGCCCGGCTGGGACGACCTCACCGTCTGGACGGGTTCGGTGATCCAGGGTCCACGCCGATTCCACCTCTTCTACACCGGAACCAGTCGGGAACAGGGCATCTCGGTGCAGCGCATCGGACGCGCCGACTCCAGCGACCTCATCCATTGGGAACGCTTCGGCGAACTGCCTCTGGTCACCGCCGATCCCCGCTGGTACGAGGGTGTCGACGGGCGCACTGCGTGGGAGCAGACGTGGCGGGACCCCTGGGTTCAAGCCGCCCCGGACGGCAAAGGATGGCACATGTTCCTCACCGCACGGGTGCCTGGTGACGGACCCGGACGGGGTGTGGTCGGGCATGCCGTCTCATCGGACCTCGACCACTGGGACGTGCTGCCGCCACGCAGTGAAGCCGGCCCATTCGACCATCTCGAGGTGGTGCAGCCGACCCTCATCGACGGGCAGCACGGTCTGCTCATGTCCTGCGATGTCTCGGCGCTCCACCCTGGGCACCACCCTGTCGAGTCTCCGGGAGGCGTCTACCTGCTGCCGGGCGACGGTCCGCTCGGGCCATGGGACGCCGACGCATGGCGGCGCATCGACCATCCCTGGCTCTACGCCCCCCGGCTCGTCGACGACAACGGCGAACCGGCGCTGCTCGGGTTCCGCAACATTGAGAACGAGCGTTTTGTCGGCGAGATCGCCGACCCCGTGCGCGTGCGCCTGGCGCCATAGGCCGCGCAGAGGAGACTGAGCGCAAGAAGGGAGTCCACCCGACGCGACACCGCAAGCGCGTGCGAGATGTCACCAGGTTGGGCTCGCCGCCCGTCCCCGAGCCGCGGCCGGTCCTGGAACTGGGGTCCGTAGTTCAGCGGCCCCCCGAGCTCAACGCCGAGCACGGCGGCCATGGCCGCCTCGGCCACCCCCGCGTTGGGTGAGGGGTGGGCGGGCGCATCCCGACGGATCACCCGCAGCACGGTGGGGACGGCACGGGGTCTGGCCAGCACGACCAACGCCGCGTAGATACGGGCCGGCGCCCAGTTGGCGGCGTCGTCGAGGCGGGCGGCCGCCGTGCCGAAACGTCGGTAGCGCGGGCTGCGATGGCCGACCATCGCGTCCATCGTGTTCACCGCCCGGTATGCCGCTGCCCCCGGCCCACCGAGCAGCAGCCCCCAGCACACCGGCGCAACCACGGCATCCACGGCGTTCTCAGCCAGCGACTCGATCACCGCGGCGCTGATGCCGCTGGCGTCGAGGGCGCGGGGGTCTCGACCCACCAGCGCCGGCAGCGCGGCGCGCGCACCCTCGATGTCGTCATCCAGCAGTCGTCGCTCGATTCCCGCCGCGACGCGGCGCAGCTCCGATCCGGCCACACAGACCGCCACCACTGCAGTGGTGCAGGCCACCACCCGACCGGCCACGGCCCCAACGAGCACCCCGGTCACGGCGTAGGTCGCGCCCGCGGCTCGACTGTCGGCCCAGACCGTGCGCTCCACACCGGTCATCAGCGCACCGAAGG
>JBAUJO010000166.1:0-12925 GCA_049683875.1 Ornithinimicrobium sp. | reverse complement strand
GCGCGGTCGGCGGCCCCCGTCATCCGGTCGCCGGGCTCGCTCAGCAGCGGCCGCGCTGCATGCTGCACCTGACGGACCTCGGCGGCGGCAGCCGCGCACGAGGCGCGGTCGACCTGGGGGTCCGGTGCTCGGGTGTGCTGCCGTTCCAGCAACGGCAGAGCACGCACCTCGGTGTGCTGGGTGAAGTGGTTGCGGCCGTCGGCAAGGTCCACCAGGGCATGGACCAGAGCATCGACGGCGGCCACCACCCAGGCCTGCGCGGCAGCCGGGCCGATGTCGGGGTAGACGTCCGACAACCGCGCCGCCAGTGTGGCCAGTCCTGCTCGTCGGTTCACCGCCACACCTGCATCGAATCACCCTAGGGTGTGTTCGCCGGGACTGAGCCCACAACGGCGTCCGAGGGGTCTAGTCTCGGCAGTGGTCCCACAACGGCGTGGGGCCAGCAGCTCTGTCAGGGCCGCTTCGCCTGAGCAACAAAGAGGGATGTGTCGATCCGATGACGGCCGACGAGACCTTGACCAGACGGTTCTTCGAGCACGTGGTTTCCGACGACGTGGAGGGTCGCGACCGCGCCACGCTGAACGCGATGAGCCGGTCGACACGTGACCTCGCCGCCACGCGGGCGGTCGACGACGTGGCGGTGCGGGTGGTCAACCCGACGACCGATCAGGACGGTTGGACCGGTCGTCATACCGTCGTCCAGGCCTGCGCCCGGGACATGCCGTTCCTGGTCGACTCCGTGCTGGGTGAGCTGCGGATGCGCGACCTGACCGTCCACCTGCTCATCCACCCCCAGATGGTGGTCCGCCGTGAGGGGGAACGGGTCACGGTGGAGTCGACCGAGCCCGCCGAGGCCGGTGACGACGCGGTGGTCGAGTCGTGGATCTACGTCGAGGTCGACCGCATCCCCGGTGCCGGCGCCCGGGATGAGCTCCGTGAGCGGCTCGTGCGGGTGTTGCAGGACGTCCACAAGGCCTGCGCGGACTGGCGTGCCATGCGGCGGACCTGCCTGGACATCGTCGAGGAGCTGCACGAGGGCGCCCCGGAGACGGTGGACCCCGAGACCGTGCAACCGACCATCGAGTTCCTGACCTGGCTCGAGGACAACCACTTCACGTTCCTGGGGTACCGCGAGTACGAGCTGGTCGAGGAGGAGGGTGAGCGCAAGCTGCGCTCGGTCCCCTCGACGGGTCTGGGCATCCTGCGCTCGGAGTCGGACGAGTCCTCGGTCACCCACCTCGAGCGCCGCGCCCAGCGAACCGCGAGGCAGGCCCGTCTGCTGAGCATCACCAAGGCCAACTCGCGCTCGACGGTGCACCGGCCGGTGTACCTGGACTACGTCGGGGTACGTCGCTTCGACGACTCCGGTCAGGTGGTGGCCGAGCGCCGCTTCCTCGGGCTGTTCACGGCCAGCGCGTACGCGGAGTCGGTGCAGCGGCTGCCCATCATCGGCGGCAAGGTGCAGCAGATTTTGGACGAGTCCGGGTTCGCCCCGGACAGTCACTCGGGCAAGGACCTGCTCGGCGTCCTGGAGGCGTATCCGCGCGACGAGCTGTTCCAGGCGTCGGTGGACCAGCTCAGTGAGACTGCCTACGAGGTGCTGCACCTGCAGGAGCGTCGCCGCTCCCAGCTGTTCGTGCGGCCGGACGAGTTCGGGCGGTTCGTCTCTGCGCTGCTGTACATCCCCAAGGACCGCTACACCACCTCGGTCCGGATGCGCATGCAGGAGCTGCTCAAACAGGCCTACGACAGTGAGTCAGTGGACTACGCGGCGAGGGTGGGGGAGTCAGTCCTGGCACAGCTGCACTTCGTCGTACGGATGCCCAAGGGAGTCGGGGTTCCGAAGGTCGACACCGAGGACCTTCAACGCCGGCTCATCGAAGCCACGCGTAGCTGGAACGAGAAGCTGAGCCAGATCGTGGAGGAGCAGTTCGACGGCGATGCGCTCGCCGGGGACGCGTTGGCTCACTACGCGGGGGCGTTCCCGGAGTCCTACAAGGAGGACTTCGACGCTGTGGACGCCTTCGGTGACCTGAACCGGCTGGTCGAGCTGGACGCCGACGACTCGGTGGTCCAGCTCCACCCCTACCTGTATGCCGAGCCGGGCGCCCCGGAGCAGGAGCGCCGGCTCAAGCTCTACCGGCGACACGAGCTGTCACTGACCGACGTCCTGCCGCTGTGCGCCGACCTCGGCGTGGAGGTCACCGACGAACGGCCCTACGAGCTCGTGGGCAGCGACGGCAGCACCTGGATCTACGACTTCGGGCTGCGCGCCGACAGTGGCACGGTCTGGGTCGAGCCCGGCTCCGAGGACGTCGTGGCCGCATTGTTCGAGGAGGCCTTCGCGGCCGTATGGAACGGCCAAGCGGAAAGCGACTCGCTCAACGCACTGGTCCTCACGGCGGGTCTCACCTGGCGCGAGGTCGTCATCCTGCGTACCCACCTGCGGTACCTGCGACAGGTCAGCTCCTCCAGCCTGAGCTACCTGGAGGAGGCGCTGGTCGACAACCCGGGCATCAGCGCGATGCTCGTCGAGCTGTTCGCGGCACGTTTCGATCCCGACATCGACGAGCAGGTCAGCCAGGACCGGCAGGGCGCTGCTCGCGCCGTGGGCCAGCGCATCGACAGGGCCATGGACTCGGTGTCCAGTCTGGACCAGGACCGGATCATCCGGTTCGTGCTGCGGGTGCTGACGTCGACGGTGCGCACCAACTTCTACCAGCTCGACGACGCAGGCCTGCCGAAGAGCCGGGTCAGCCTCAAGCTGTTGCCACGCGACATCGACGGTCTGCCACAGCCCCGTCCCGCCTTCGAGATCTGGGTGTACGCCCCCCAGGTCGAGGGGGTCCATCTGAGGTTCGGCTCGGTAGCGCGCGGTGGCCTGCGATGGAGCGACCGGCGGGAGGACTTCCGGACCGAGATCCTGGGTCTGGTCAAGGCGCAGATGGTCAAGAACGCCGTCATCGTGCCGACAGGCTCCAAGGGTGGCTTCGTGGCCAAGCAGCTTCCGGACCCTTCGGTGGACCGCGAGGCCTACCAGGCCGAGGGGATCGCTGCATACACGACCTTCATCAGCGGCCTGCTGGACGTCACCGACAACCGGGACGGCACGACCATCCGGTCCCCGCAGCGGGTGGTCCGTCACGACGACGACGACTCCTACCTGGTGGTCGCGGCGGACAAGGGCACCGCGACGTTCTCCGACATCGCGAACGGGGTGTCGAGGGACTACGGCTTCTGGCTGGACGACGCCTTCGCCTCCGGTGGCTCGGCGGGGTATGACCACAAGGCGATGGGCATCACCGCTCGCGGTGCCTGGGAGTCGGTGAAGCGCCACTTCCGCGAGCTCGGGTTGGACACCCAGAGCGAGGAGTTCACCGTCGTCGGCGTCGGCGACATGAGCGGAGATGTGTTCGGTAACGGGATGCTGCTCTCCGAGCACATCAAGCTCGTGGCCGCCTTCGACCACCGGCACATCTTCCTGGACCCCGACCCGGATCCGGCCGTCTCCTTCGCCGAGCGGCGGCGCCTGTTCGACCTACCCCGTTCCAGCTGGTCGGACTACGACTCCTCGCTGATCAGCGACGGGGGCGGCGTCTACCCCCGCAGTGCCAAGTCGGTGACGATCACTCGGCAGGTCAGCCAGGCCCTGGAGCTGGACTCCGAGGTCGAGACGCTGACGCCGGCCGAGCTGCTCAAGGCCATCATCGGGGCCCCGGTCGACCTCTTCTGGAACGGTGGGATCGGAACATACGTCAAGGCCTCGACCGAGGCGCACGCAGACATCGGTGACCGGGCCAACGACGCCATTCGCGTGGACGGCTCCGAGCTGCGGGTGAAGGTGGTCGGTGAGGGAGGCAACCTCGGGCTGAGCCAGCTGGGCCGCATCGAGGCCGCGCGCGGCGGTGTGCACCTCAACACCGACGCCGTCGACAACTCGGCCGGAGTGGACACCTCCGACCACGAGGTCAACATCAAGATCGCGCTCGCGCCCGTGGTCAGCCGCGGCGACCTGTCGCTGGAGCAGCGGGACGAGCTGCTGGCACTGATGACGGACGAGGTCGCGCACCAGGTGCTGCGGCACAACTACGAGCAGAATGTGCTGATCGGCAACGCACGCGGTCAGGGAGACCGGATGCTCAGCGTGCACGAGCGGCTGATGGGCTACCTCGGGGAGCACGTCGGACTGGACCGTGCGCTGGAGTTCCTGCCCGGCGGCGCGGAGCTCACGCGACGTCAACAGGCCGGTGAGGGCCTGAGCTCACCGGAGTTCTCCGTCCTGATGGCCTACGCCAAGATCGGGCTCAAGGACGCCCTCCTGGATTCTGAGCTGCCCGACGAGCCGGCCGTCACCCCGTTGTTGGTGACCTACTTCCCCGAGCCACTGCGAGAACGCTTCGGCAGCGAGCTGGCCGGTCACCCTCTGCGCCGCCAGATCGTGATCAACGAGCTGGCCAACGACATCGTCAACCGTGGTGGGGTCACGTTCGTCTTCCGGGCCTCGGAGGAGACCGGGGCGACGAGCACCCAGATCGCGCGGGCCTTCGTGGTCTGTCGGGCCGTGTTCGACCTTGCCGGCTACATCCGAGAGGTGGAAGCCCTGGACAACGTCGTCGACACCTCGGTGCAGACCGAGCTCTACCTCGAGTTCCGCAGGCTGCTGGACCGAGCCGTGCGCTGGTTCCTGCACAACCGGCCGCTGTCGACCGACCTGACCGTCGAGATCGAGCGCTTTGCCGGGCCGGTGCAGGAGCACGCGCCGCAGCTGGTCGACCTGCTGCAGGGTGCCGAGCGGGAGCGGCATCTGGGCTATGTGAAGGAGATGACCGACCAGGGGGTCCCGACCGACCTGGCCAGTCGGTGGGCAGGTCTGTTGGACACCTTCTCGCTGCTCGACGCCGTCGAGGTGGCCGCTCTGGCCGACCGGAGTGTGACCGAGGCGGCTCAGGTCTACTTCGCGGTGTCGGAGGCGTTCGGGTTCGACGCTCTGCTCACACAGGTCTCTCATCTCCCACGAGCCGATCGGTGGTCGTCCTTGGCCCGCGGCGCGGTGCGGGACGACATGTACGGGGTCATGCGCAACCTGACCAGCGCGGTCATGCTCGCCACCGACCCCGGTCAAGGCCCGATGGAGCGCGTGCACGAATGGATGGACCAGCAGTCCGAGTCGATGGCGCGCGTCTCCCAGGTGCTCAGGCGCGTCAGTGACATCGACGAGCCCGGGCTCGCTCCGGTGTCGGTGGCGCTGCGGACCCTTCGGGGTCTTGTCCGCCAGGGGACCGCCGAGTAGAGCGAGGCCTGATCGGTCTACTGTCACTGCCATGCCCACACTGCACGACGTGCTGTCGCTGGAGACGGCGGTGTCCTCCGAGGACGCCGAATGGCTTCACCGTCTGGTCGGAGACTGGCAGATGGTCGCCGACCTGTCCTTCGCCGACCTCACCCTGTGGGCGAGCCGGCGTGGTGACGACGCCTGCCAGGGCGCCGAGTGGGTGCTCGCGGCGCACGCCCGACCCAGCACCGGTCCCAACTTCTACGCCGACGACGTGGTGGGTGCGCGTGCCGCCGACGCTCGTGCCCGTGTGCTGAACGAGGTCGCCTGCAGTGGACGCTCAGCCACGCACCAGGACGCGGAGTATGTGCGCGAGCAGTATGTGCCGGTGGTGCGCCGCGGCACGACCCTCGGTGTCCTGGTACGGCACACCGATCTGCATCACATGCGCCAGCAGGGTGGGCTGGAGGTCAACTACCTGCACATCGCACAGGCCCTGCTGGTGATGATCTCCCAGGGGGCCTTCCCGGCCGACCCGCCGCACACGGGAGTCGGGCGCGGCACGCCTCGTGTGGGCGACGGCGTCGTCCGGCTGGGGGCGGAGGGTCTGATCGAGTACGCCAGCCCCAACGCCGTATCCGCGCTGCGCAGGCTCGGCCATACCGACCAGGTCTTCGGGGCCGACCTGTCGCAGATCGTCACTGCCCAGGTGAGACCGGGGACGACCCTCGACGAGGCCATGCCCCTCGTGCTCACCGGGCGTGCCCCGTGGGGCACCGAGATCGAGACCGACGGTCTCCACCTCACCCTGAGGGCGGTGCCGCTGCTGGTGGGGAAACGGCGAACGGGCGCGCTACTGCTGCTGAGGGACGTGACCGAGCTCCGCCGGCAGGAACGCGAACTGGTGACCAAGGACGCGACGATCCGTGAGGTGCACCACCGGGTGAAGAACAACCTGCAGACGGTCTCTGCCCTGTTGCGGATTCAGTCCCGCCGGGTCGAGGACGCCACGGCACGCGCCGCGCTGATGGAGGCCGGGCGCCGCCTGAGCACGGTGGCGATGGTGCACGACACCCTCAGCCATGGCTTCGACGAGATCGCCGACTTCGACCAGGTGGCCACGCGGGTGCTGCGCGCCACCGCGGAGGTGGCCTCGAGCGAGGTCGCGGTCGAGGCGAGCCTGTCGGGCACATTCGGCCGGCTGCAGGCCGAGGACGCCACCGCCCTGGCCATGGTGCTCGCCGAGCTGGTGCAGAACGCCGTCGAGCACGGTTTCGCGGCGCCCGGCTGGACGGGGCTGGTGACCCCGTCGGTGCACGTACACGCCGAGCGCTACAGCGAGCACGGAAGTCCACTGCTGGTGGTTCGGGTCACCGACAACGGGGTCGGTCTGCCCGGAGGTGCGAGCGCACCGCCTACCTCGGGGCTCGGGATGCAGATCGTGGACTCACTGCTGGCCGACGTCCACGGCAGCATCACCTGGGAGGCGGTCGTGCCGCACGGCACGTCGGCACGGTTCAGCGCACGCCTGCGGGGAGGGGAACCACCGGAGAAACCCGAACAACCCCAGTAGCCGGACTAACCGGCGCGGCGCGCCCTGGCCTTGCGTCGCTTGAGCGCCCGCCGCTCGTCCTCGGACAGGCCGCCCCACACGCCCGCGTCCTGGCCGGTCTCCAGCGCCCACTTCAGGCAGGTGTCGAGAACGGGGCACGTCCGACAGACGGCCTTGGCCTCCTCGATCTGCTGCAGGGCCGGGCCCGTGTTGCCGATGGGAAAGAAGAGCTCGGGGTCCTCTTCCAGGCAGGCAGCGCGACTGCGCCAGTCCATGTAGGTGCTCCTTGTTGCGATCTCGTGACGGTGTCCTCGCAAGGACAGTGCGCGAGGTGGTCATCCGTGCATAGTGCGACGTCGAAGCCGCACGGTGATGGTGTAACGTCTGGGGGCTCGAAAATGATTCCGGTTCGGACACGACACTGTGTCGATGTGAGAACGTCGGTGTCTCGGACGTCCGGGTGCTCTGGCGTCGGGCCTACGACGGCAAGCCGGAATGAGACGTCACGCCGGGCTTGCGTTACCCGGGTATGTCCCGCACCGGGCTTTCAGTCGATCGCGGCCCAACCTGTCCATGATCCCAGCACTCGTCGCTGTTTCACAAGGGTTTCGATCGGGTGAAATCTCTCGTGCCTTGATAGATGCCTCACACTGTCGGCCCGCGGCCCGCCGCGGTGGTGAACCTCCGATGGCGCGAGCCCTAGGCTGACCGCATGACGGTGGCTTTCACGGATGCTCATGTCGTCCCCGTCAGCGGGGACCCTTTCGTCGGGTCGGTCCTGCTGGAGGGCTCGGTCATCGCGGCTGTGGGGCCGGACCTCGCGATCCCCGACGGCGCGGAGGTCGTCGACGCGGCCGGCCGATGGGTGTTGCCGGGCCTGGTCGACGCCCATACCCACCTCGGGGTATGGGAGGAGGGCGAGGGCTGGGCCGGTGAGGACACCAACGAGATGACCGACCCGGTCATGGCCGCCGCGCGGGCGCTCGACGCCATCAACCCCTTCGAGCAGGGCTTCGACGACGCTCTCCGCGGCGGCATCACCGCGGTCAACGTCAACCCGGGTTCGGGCAACCCGATCGGCGGCTTGACCGTCGCCCTGAAGACCTACGGGCGTCGCGTCGACGAGATGGTGATGCGCTCGCCATCCGGCCTGAAGTCCGCGCTGGGCGAGAACCCGAAGCGGATCTACGGCGAGAAGTCCACCACGCCGTCCACGCGTCTGGGGGTGGCGCTGGTGCTGCGCCGTGCCTTCACCGCGGCGCGTGCCCACCAGGTCGCGCTGACCAGAGCGCAGGAGAAGGCCGACGTGGCGCCGGTGGCAGGGCACCTCGTGAACGAGGCCCTGGTCCAGGTCCTGAGACGGGAGATCCCGTGGCGTCAGCACGCGCACCGCGCCGACGACATCGCCACCGCGGTCCGTATCTCGGAGGAGTTCGGCTACGAGCTGGTCCTGGACCACGGGACGGAGAGCTACCTGCTCGCGGACCTGCTGGCCACCAAGGGCATTCCCGTCCTGTACGGGCCCATGATCGTCTCGCGCTCCAAGGTCGAGGTGCGTCAGCGCGACCCCCGGGCGCCGGGAATGTTGGATCGGGCAGGAGTGACCGTCGCGATCATCACCGACCACCCGGTCGTGCCCATCGAGTACCTCATCACCCAGGCTGCCCTGGCGGTCAAGGAAGGCATGGACCGCTTCGCCGCACTGCGTGCCGTGACGATCAACCCGGCACGGGTGCTCGGAGTGGCCGACCGGGTGGGCTCGCTGGAGCCGGGCAAGGACGCCGACGTGGTGCTGTGGTCAGGGGATCCGCTGGACTTCTTCTCCCGGCCGCTGCGGGTCTGGATCGAGGGGTCGGAGGTCTACACCTACGACGAGGCGACTGGTCAGGGGGTCATCCCGCCGCGCGGCTCCCAGCGCCAGGGCTAGCCGGAGCCCGTTTCATCCTCCTCGCGAGCATCCAGCACGGCGCGTGCCGCCGCGAACCGAGCGATGGGGACCCGGTAAGGAGAGCACGAGACGTAGTCCAGACCGATCGAGGCGAACGTGGCGATCGACTCCGGGTCCCCGCCGTGTTCGCCGCAGACACCGAGCTTGAGGTCTGTCTTCGTGCTGCGTCCACCGGCCGCGCCGATGCGCACCAGCTCGCCCACGCCGTCGGCGTCGACGCGCGAGAACGGGTTGGCGGGCACCAGGTCCTGCTCCAGGTAAGCGGTCAGGAAGCTCCCCTCGGCGTCGTCGCGCGAGATGCCGATGCCGGTCTGGGTCAGGTCGTTGGTGCCGAAGGAGAAGAAGTCGGCATGTTCGGCGATCTGGTGCGCCACGATCGCGGCTCGGGGCACCTCGATCATCGTGCCGATGGTGAAGTCGAACCGCTCGCCTGCGGAGTCGAACTCCTCCTCCAGCGTCTGTTCGATGATCTCGCGCATTCTGCGTAGCTCCTCGGCGAAGGCGACCAGAGGCACCATGATCTCCACGATCGGCTCCGAGCCGGCGGCCTTGACCGCGAACGCGGCGCGGGCGATGGCTCGGACCTGCATCACGGGGATCTCCGGGTAGAGCAGCGCGAGGCGCACCCCACGGGTGCCCAGCATCGGGTTCATCTCGGTGAGCTTCTTCACCTGGCTCAGCAGGACGCGCTGGTGGCTCAGCTCGTCTGGGTCGGCGTCCTGCGTGGCCTCCAGTCGCTGTACCGCCAGCGACTGCTCGACCAGGTTGGGCAGGAACTCATGCAGCGGCGGGTCCAGCAGCCGGATCGTCACCGGCAGCCCGGACATCGCCGCGAAGAGCGACTCGAAGTCCTCCTGCTGCATCGGCAGGATCGACTCCAGCGCCTCCGCCCGTGCCTCGGCGTCACCGGCCAGGATCATTGAGCGCATCGCCGGCAGCCGGTCCTCGGTCATGAACATGTGCTCGGTGCGGCACAGCCCGATGCCCTGCGCGCCGAACTCGCGCGCCTTCGCCGCGTCCTCGCCGGTGTCGGCGTTGGCCCGCACGCCCAGCTCGCGGATCTCGTCGGCCCACCCGACGATCGTCTCGAAGTCCTCGTTGAGCTGGGGAGGCATCAGCGCCAGCTCCCCGGCGTACACCTCACCGGTCGAGCCGTCCAACGTGATCACGTCTCCCTCGCCCAGCACGGTGTCGCCGATGGTCAGCGTCCTGGCCTTGAGGTCGATGGCCGCTTCGGCGGCGCCGGCCACGCACGGTTTGCCCATGCCTCGGGCCACCACCGCCGCGTGGGAGGTCATGCCACCGTGCGAGGTGAGCACGCCTTGCGCCTGGAGCACCCCGCCGATGTCGTCCGGGGAGGTCTCGTGGCTCACCAGGACCACGGCGTCGCCGCTCTTGCCGCGCGTCTCGGCGGTGTCGGAGTCGAAGACGACCTCGCCGACGGCCGCGCCGGGGGAGGCGTTCAAGCCCTTGGTCAGCGGTTCCTGGCCGTGCTCGGGATCGATCGCCGGGTGGAGCAGCTGGTCGAGCTGGGCGGCGTCGACCCGTTCCAGGGCCTGTTCGCGGCTCAGCGTCCCCTCGCTGACCATGTCGCAGGCGATCTTGAACGCCGCGGCCGCGGTGCGCTTTCCGGACCGGGTCTGCAGGAGGTAGAGCGTGCCCTCCTCGACGGTGAACTCCATGGCCTGCATGTCGCCGGAGTGCTCCTCGAGGCGCCGCATGGTCACGACCAGCTGCTCGTGGGCTTCCGGCAGTGCCTGCTCCATCTCGGCGAGCGGACGCGGTGTGCGAATGCCCGCCACGACATCCTCGCCCTGGGCGTCGAGCAGGAACTCTCCGTACAGCTCGTTGGCTCCGGTGGCGGGGTTGCGGGTGAAACAGACCCCCGTGGCCGAGGTCTCACCACGGTTCCCGAACACCATCTGCATCACGTTGACCGCGGTGCCGAGCGAGTCCGGGATGTTGTGGGCGCGGCGGTAGACCCCGGCCCGTGGGGTCTGCCAGGAGGCGAACACGGCGTCGACCGACCGGCGCAGCTGGTCCAGAGGGTCCGTCGGCAGCTCCTCGCCCATCTCCTCCCTGGACACCTCGAGGAAGCGCTCCACGAGCTCCTGCAGGTCCTCGGTGCTGAGCTCGTTGTCGTTGTCGACGCCCTTCTCCTCCTTCATCTCATCCAGGACGTCGGAGTAGGCGTAGGCCGGCACCCCCTCGACGACCTCGCCGTACATCTGCAGGAAGCGGCGGTAGGAGTCCCAGGCGAAGCGCGGGTTGTCCGACTCCCGGCCCAGCGCCTCCACGGTGTCCTTACTGATGCCGAGGTTGAGGATGGTGTCCATCATGCCGGGCATGGACACGACGGCTCCGGAACGGACCGAGACCAGCAGGGGAGCGGTCGGCGAGCCCAGGGTCTTGCCGGTGCGCTCCTGCATCCGCTCCAAGGCCTCCACGGTCTGCTCCCACAGCCCGTCCGGCCACCGGCCGCCCGCCTCCATGGCGGCGACGCTGGCCTGGGTGCTGATGGTGAAGCCGTCGGGGACCGGAACCCCCAGCTTCTTCATCTCGGCGACGTTGGCACCCTTGCCGCCCAGCAGGTGACGCATCGAGGCATCACCGTCGGAGAGGTCGTAGAGGTAGCTGTTCGTCGGGGCTCCGGCATCGTTGGCGGACTCGCTCATCAAGGACTCCTGCGTTCCTGGGGTGTGTCGCGAACGCTACCCTCGTGGCGCTGCTGCGGCTACAAGCGAAGCGGGGTCGCGGCGGTCAGTGCGGTCTCTCGCTGTCCGCGCTCGAGCGTCGACCTGCACGGGAGCTGCGCCGTTCGAGCACCTCGATCACCCGGCCGGCGGCCTCCTCGAGGGCGAGCTGCGTGGTGTCGATCACCGGGCAGCCGAGTGCTCGCTGCAGGCCCGCGATCTCGTCGAGCTCTTCGAAGATGCGCGACAGGTCGGCATATCCTGCCTGGTCGCTGCGCGAGCCCATGCTGGCGACCCGGCGGCTGCGGATCGCGTGGAGGCGCTCGGGGTCGATCGTCAGGCCCACGATCTTGTGCCGCGGAGTCTCGTACAGCTCGGCGGGAGGGTCGATGCCGGGCACCAAGGGGATGTTGGCGGTGCGGTAGCCGAGGTAGCCCAGGTACATCGACAGGGGCGTCTTTCCGGTGCGCGACACCCCGATGAGCACGATGTCCGCATCCTTCAACGGGTTGTGCAGCTTGCCGTCGTCGTTGGCGATGGAGAACTCCATGGCTTGGATGCGCGCGAAGTAGTCCTCGCCGACACCGACGGGGCGCACGGTCAGCTCGGGATCGACACCCGTGGCCTGGCTCAGGGCGGCCACGGCGTCGTCGAGCAGCTCGGCGTGCGGGATGCCCCGTTCGTCGCAGACCTGCCCGACGAACTCGCGCAGGTCGGGCTGCACGATGGTCGAGAAGACCACCGCGCGGCTCTCCTGGTCGATCCGTTGCAGCACCGCGCGGACGCCCGCCGAGGACGACAGGCGCGCATGCCGGACGATCTTGGTGCGGAAGGTGGCGTACTGCGCGCAGGCTGCCCTGGCCACCCGCGCAGCGGTGTCGCCGGTGGAGTCGGCCAGCACGTGCACGTGGATGACGTTCTCGTCCTCGTTCTCGTCCAGGTCGGCCATGGCCTCAGTATGTCCTGCGCGGTGCCCTCAGGCTCGAGCCGACGTGCCAGACTCCCGGCATGCTCCGGCCTGCCGACGCCCCCCTGGTCGCGGTGGTCGGGGCGACCGCCACGGGCAAGAGTGCGCTGGCTCTCGCCCTGGCCCGGGAGCTGGGTGGGGAAGTGGTGGGGGCCGATGCCTCGCAGCTGTACCGCGGGATGGACATCGGGACCGCCAAGCTGCCCACGCAGCGCCGAGAGGGGGTGCCCCACCACCAGATCGACGTGCTGGAGGTGGCGCAGGAGGCCAGCGTGGCGTCATACCAGCGCCACGGCCGAGCCGATCTGGAGGCGATCCGAACCCGAGGCGCTCGGCCCGTCGTGGTCGGCGGTTCGGGGCTGTACGTCCGGGCGCTGCTCGACCGGCTGGACATCCCGCCGACCGACCCGCAGGTGCGGGCCCGGTGGGAGGGCCGCCTGGCCGCCGAGGGTGCGGGGGCCCTGCACGCCACGCTGGCCCGCCAGGACCCGGC
>JBAUJO010000165.1:0-67205 GCA_049683875.1 Ornithinimicrobium sp. | reverse complement strand
CCACCGTCCGCGCCGCCACCCTCGGCGCCACCATCGGCCGGGCCGTGACCCGCCTCGCCGTCGGCACCACCGTCACCACCGCCGCCCTCGGCGCCGCCGTCAGCGGGGCCGTGCTCGGCGAAAGCCTGCTCCACATCCTCGTCGTTGTTGAGGTTGGAGTCACCGAAGTCGTTCGTGCTCATAGTCTCCTCCGTCGTTGCAGGTTGGCACCGGAGCGTCGCGTTCCGGCCGTGTCTCCATGTCTACTCCCCTGGCCAGGTGCCGCAACAACAGGGGTCAGTCGAGCTCGGGGAACCAGATAGTCATCTCGCGCTGTGCCGACTCCGCGGAGTCCGAGCCGTGGACGATGTTCTGCTGCACCGCGAGCCCCCAGTCGCGGCCGAGGTCACCACGGATCGTGCCGGGGAGGGCAGCGGTCGGGTCGGTAGCGCCGGCCAGCGCACGGAACCCGGCGATGCACCCATGACCCTCGACCACCGCCGCTGCCAACGGTCCGGAGGACATGAACTCCAGCAACGGCTCGTAGAAGGCCTTGCCCTCGTGCTCCGCGTAGTGGGTCGCCAGCTGCTCGGGTCGGGCCTGCGTCACGGTCAACGCGACGAGGCGATATCCCTTCGCCTCGATCCGGCGCAGGACCTCCCCGGTCAGGCCGCGGCGGAACCCGTCCGGCTTGACCAGGACGAGGGAGCGTTCGTGCTGCTCGTGTTCAGTCACGCTGGCCACCCTACCGAGAACCGGTCCGAGCTCACGAAGGGTCCAGCACGCCGGTGCCCAGCATGACGAAGAGGGCCAGGGCGAGCCCGATCCGGTAGATCACGAACGGGGTGAACGTGTGGGTCGAGATGAAGCGGAGGAACCAGGCGATCACCGCCAGTGCGACCACGAAGGCGATCGCGGTCGCGACCCAGATGGGCCCCCAGGCCGGGGTGACCGGATCGTCGGAGATCTTCAGGACCTGGAAGAAGCCCGAGCCCAGCACCGCGGGAATGGCCAGCAGGAAGGAGTAGCGGGCCGCCGACTCTCGCGTGTAGCCCATGAACAGACCAGCGGCGATGGTGCCGCCGCTGCGTGAGACCCCCGGGATGAGGGCCATCGCCTGCGCGAAGCCGTAGATGATGCCGTGCTTCCACGTGAGCTGGTCCAGCGTCCGCTCGGTGCGGCCCAGACGGTCCGCGGCGTAGAGCACCAGCGCGAAGACGAGCAGCATCGTGGCCGTCAGCCACAGGTTGCGCAGGTCGGTCTCGATCCAGTCTTGGAGGGTGAAGCCCAGCACTCCGATCGGCACGGAGCCGATGATGACCAGCCACCCGATCCGCACGTCCGGGTCACTCTGCGGGACACGCCCCACCAGCGCCAGACACCACCGGCCGATGATGCGAAGGATGTCCCGCCAGAAGAACACGACCACGGCGGCCTCCGTGCCCAGCTGGCTGATGGCGGTGAAGGCAGCCCCGGGGTCCTCCCCACCGATGAGCTGGCCGACCACGGACAGGTGGGCGCTGCTGGAGATCGGGAGGAACTCGGTGAGCCCCTGCACGAGACCGAGCACGATGGCTTGCAGGTAGTCCACTGTCAGCTCTCACCGGCGGCTTCGTCGCGTTCCCACTGCGCTCGGATGTCGTCGATCTTGCCCCCCTGCGCCAGACACATCCACCACAGACCCCCGAAGATCAGGGCCACGATGGCCATGGCCGGTAGCACCAGGGCGCTCGCCAGGGTCAGCACCTGTGCCGACCAGCCCAGCAGCACCCCGCCGCGGCGGCGCAGCACTCCGGAGGCCAGCACGCACAGACCGGCGAGTCCCACACCACCGACCAGGTAGACCGTCGCGCGCCCCTCCGGCTCGTCGCCTGCGATGGCGAACTGCCGAGCCACCAGCGCCCCGAAGAAGACGGTCATCGCCTGACCGAGCAGGGCCACGCCCGCCAGTCGACGGGTCATCCTCCCCGGAACATCGAGCGAGAAGAGACCGGCCACGCGGCCATTGTTGCCGATCGGGATGCCGCTTCGGTGTCCGGCCGCTGACGGCACCGGCGTGTCTGCGGCCGGCGAAGGCTCTTGCCCCACGCCCGGGCTCTCAGGTCTCGGTGTGGCCGAGCAGCATCCGGACCTCGGCGGCGGTCACCACCGACCCGGTGGCCAGCACTGCTCCTGAGACCCCACCTTCGTCCGCCAGACCGGCGGCCACGTCGACCGCGTCCGGCAGGTCCGGCACCACGGTCACCCGGTCGGCGCCGAAGTACCCGGTGGCCATCTCCGCCAGACGGGCCGGCGCGATCGCCCGCGGTGAGGTGGTCCGCGTGACGACGAGGTGGTCAAGCACCGGCTCCAGCATCTGGATCATGAGCTCGGCCTCCTTCTCAGCCAGGATGGCGAGCACCCCGACGAGCCTGTGCACCGTGAAGGAGTCACCCACCGCTTCCACCAAGGCAGCCATGCCCGCGGGGTTGTGCGCCGCGTCCACCATGATCGTGGGGCTGCGCCGCACGATCTCCAGGCGCCCGGGCGAGCTCATCCCGGCGAACCCGCCCCGGATCACCTCGTCACTCAAGGGCTGCTCGCCACCACCGACGAACGCCTCGACGGCGGCCACGGCCAGTGCCGCGTTCTGGCTCTGGTAGGAGCCGTGCAACGGCAGGTACAGGTCGCGGTACTCCGCGGCCAGCCCCCGCACGGAGAGCTGTTGCCCACCCACGGCCACATCCCGCTCGGTCACCCCGAACGCGATGCCTTGGGTGTAGGCCGTGGCTCCCACGTCGTCACAGCGCTCCAGCAGAATGGACATGACCTCGGGCTCCTGCTCCGCGATCACCGCCAGCGCGCCGGGCTTGATGATCCCGGACTTCTCGGTGGCGATGGCCTCCAGGGTGTCCCCGAGCAGGCGGGTGTGGTCGATCGCGACCGGGGCGACGACCGCCACCTGCCCGTCGGCCACGTTGGTGGCGTCCCAGATTCCGCCGAGGCCCACCTCGACGACGGCGACATCCACCGGGGCGTCGGCGAACGCGGCGTAGCCGACGACCACGAGCACCTCGAAGTACGTCATCGGGGGGCCGTCGGCGGCCACCGACTCGGCGTCCACCAGCTGGATGTAGGGCAGCACGTCGTCGTAGGCGTCGAGGAAACGCTGCTGGCTGATCGGCTCCCCCGCGATCGCGATGCGCTCGCGCATGTCGTGCAGGTGGGGGCTGGTGAAGCGGCCGGTGTTCAGGCCCATCTCCCGAAGCAGCCGCTCCACCATCCGCGTGGTCGACGTCTTGCCGTTGGTTCCCGTCAGGTGGACCACCCCGAAGGTGTGCTGCGGGTTGCCCATGAGGTCCATCACTCGAGCCACTCGGCTCAGGGTCGGCTCGACGATGTTCTCCGGGGATCGCTGCAGGATCTCCTCGGTGACCAGCGCCATCCGCAGCTCCAGGTCGTCGGTGCCCACGCTCATGAGGCCACCTTCGCGATCAGCATCTCCACCTGGCGCCCACCGTCGAGGCTCGCCTGCGAGTGGTACCGGCCGGGGACGGTGCTGGGGTCGGGCATCGGGGTTCCCGGGCCGGCGGCGCCGAACTGCACCGCCAGGGTCTCGGACATCAACAGCTTCTGATGCTCCAACGCCGCCTGCCAGACCTCCTCGTCGCCCACGACGGTCAGACTGATCCGGTCCGAGACGTCCAACGCGGCCTCCCGGCGAGCATGCTGCACCGCGCGCACCAGGTCTCGCGCCAGCCCCTCACGTGCCAGGTCCGGGGTGACCGTGGTGTTGAGCACCACGAAGCCGCCGGTGGGCAGAGTGGCGGTCGCCTGGCTGGTTTGCGGGTGGTCCGCGTCGGGTGGGGCCGCGAGCGGACCCACCCGTTCGGTGATCTGTTGCAGGTCCTCCAGCGCCGAGCGCTCGCTTGCCTGCGACGGCACAGCGTCGGTCGCGTCCTGCATCACCGTATCGAGCACGTACTCCTCCTCGTTCAGCTCCAGACCTCCGGCCTGCACCGTGCCGTCGGCACCGACCGACCAGTCACCGCTCTTGGCGCCTTTGATGGCCCGCTGCACGTCCTTGCCCAGGCGTGGGCCGGCGACGCGCGCGTTGACCGTCAGTCGCTGCTGCACTCCGAAGACCTCGGCCGCCGGGTCATCCACGGCCAGCACGTAGACCTCGCGGACGTTGACCTCCTCGCGGATGATGTCGGCCAGGTCGAGCAGGCCATCGGCCATCGGCGTGACCACGGTCAGCCGCGACAGCGGCAGGCGCACACGAAGCTGCTCCGACTTGCGCAGCGCGGACGTGGTCGAGCACACCTCGCGAGCCACGTTCATCGAGGCCACGAGATCTGGCTCGGCGGGCAGGTCCTGGGGGTGCGGCCAATCGGTCAGATGCACCGACTCGCCACCGGTGAGCCCGCGCCACACCTCCTCGGCCATCAGCGGGAGCAGCGGCGCCGCCACCCGGCAGGTGACCTCCAAAGAGGTGTACAGCGTGTCGAAGGCCGCCTCAGTCTCCTGGCGCTCCGAGCCCCAGAAGCGTGCCCGGGAGCGCCGGATGTACCAGTTGGTCAGGACGTCCACGTGGGCGCGGACGTACGCGCAGGCGCCTGCGATGTCGGAGGCGTCCATCCGCGACTGCACCTGCTCGATGAGCTCACGCGTCTCGGCCAGCAGGTACCGGTCCAGCCGGTGCTCCGAGGATGTCGACCACTCCGCCGTATAGGCGCCTGTTGCTGGCCCTGAAGGCGCGTCCACCCCACCGGCTGCGTTGGCGTAGAGCGCGAAGAAGTACCAGGCGTTCCACAGCGGGAGCAGCACCTGGCGCACCTCGTCGCGGATCCCCTGCTCGGTCACGATGAGGTTGCCGCCGCGCAGGATGGGAGAGGACATGAGGAACCAGCGCATCGCGTCGGCCCCGTCGCGGTCGAAGACCTCACGGACGTCGGGGTAGTTGCCCAGCGACTTGCTCATCTTCTGGCCGTCGTTGCCGAGGACGATCCCGTGGCTGAGGCAGGTCGAGAAGGCCGGGCGGTCGAACAGCGCGGTGGCCAGGATGTGCAGGGTGTAGAACCACCCACGCGTCTGCCCGATGTACTCCACGATGAAGTCGGCCGGGAAGTGGTGCTCGAACCATTCGGTGTTCTCGAACGGGTAGTGCACCTGAGCGAAGCTCATCGAGCCGGAGTCGAACCACACGTCGAGCACGTCTTCGACCCGCCGCATCTGCGAGCGCTGGCCCCCCGGGCGCGGGTCGTCCGGGTTGGGGCGGGTCAGCTGGTCCACGAATGGCCGGTGCAGGTCCGGCTCGCCGCCCTCGCCACGCGGCAGCGCACCGAAGTCACGCTCGAGCTCGGCGAAGGAGCCGTAGACGTCCAGGCGCGGGTAGGCCGGGTCGTCGCTGCGCCAGACCGGGATGGGACTGCCCCAGAAACGGTTCCGCGAGATGGACCAGTCGCGGGCGTTGGACAGCCACTTGCCGAACTGGCCGTCCCTGATGTGCTCGGGCACCCAGGTGATCCGGTCGTTCAGCTCGACCATCCGGTCCTTGAACGCGGTGACCGCGACGAACCAGCTCGAGACCGCCTTGTAGATCAGTGGCTGACGACAACGCCAGCAGTGCGGGTAGGAGTGGTCGTAGGTCTCGTGCCGCAGCAGCACCGTGCCGGCGCTGACCGCTCCGATCTCGCCGGCCCCCCGGGTGGCCGCCTTGAGGTGGTCGATGATCGCGGTGTTCGCGTCGAAGACCAGCATCCCGGCGTACTGCTCCACCGGAGCATGGAACGCCCCGTCCGGCCCTACCGGCATCACCGGCTCGATCCCCTCGCGGTCGGTGACCTCCTTGTCCTCCTCACCGAAGGCGCCTGCGCTGTGCACCAAACCCGTACCGTCCGTGGTGGTGACGAAGTCGGCCTCGACGACCCGATGAGCACCTTCGTGCCCGGCGTAGTAGTCGAACGGCGGCACGTAGGAGTGCCCAATCAGGTCCGCGCCGGTGAGCCGCTGCACCACCTCAGGCTCCTGACCCAGCTCTCTGGCGTATGCGCTCAGCCGCGCTGCCGCGATCACGTAGCGCTGACCCGACGCGTCGTCCTCCTCGCGCCGCACGACGAGGTACTCCACCTCGGGGTCGACCATGACGAGCAGGTTGGCGGGCAGCGTCCAGGGCGTGGTCGTCCAGATCAACAGCAGCGCACCGTCGAGCTCGTCAGTGGAGTCGATGGGCAGCCCGACCGTGACCGCTGGGTCCTGGCGCATCTGGTAGACGTCGTCATCCATGCGCAGCTCGTGGTTGGACAGGGGCGTCTGGTCGTTCCAGCAGTACGGCAGCACCCGGAAGCCCTCGTAGACCAGGCCCTTGTCGTACAGCTCCTTGAAGGCCCAGATCACCGACTCCATGTAGTCCGGGTTCAGGGTCTTGTAGTCGTGGTCGAAGTCGACCCAACGCGCCTGGCGGGTGACGTAGTCGCGCCACTCGTCGGTGTACTTCAGCACCGACTCCCGGCACTTGGCGTTGAACTCCTCGATCCCGAGCTCGACGATCTCGTCCTTGGTCTTGATCCCGAGCTGGCTCATTGCCTCCAGCTCGGCGGGCAGCCCGTGGGTGTCCCAACCGAACCGGCGCTCCACGCGGCGCCCCCGCATGCTCTGGTAGCGCGGCACGACATCCTTGACGTAGCCGGTGAGCAGGTGGCCGTAGTGGGGCAGGCCGTTGGCGAAGGGCGGCCCGTCGTAGAAGACGTACTCGTTGTCACCGGTCGTGCCCGCCTCCCGCTGTTCGACGCTCGCGACGAACGTCTGGTGCTCGTCCCAGTAGTCGAGCACAGCACGCTCGATGTCGGGCAGACGGGGCGAGGCGGTCAGCGAGGACGAACCAGTCGTGCTGGCACGGGGGTAGGTCATCGGTGTACTCCTGGCGGTACGGTCATGGACTTCGTGGCTGCTGCTCCTGGTGGTGCTCGTGCCACGAGGACGACGCGTACGCCGCGGTGCCACCTCGCTTGCCGGTGCCCCCAACAGGCGCGCACCGACCGCTCTGGCCCTAGGCGGTGTCGTCGCCCGTACGTCCGGGTCTAGTGAGATGCGCGGCGATCATGGCCTCTGCCGTCGCACCGGTTCTTCCGGAAGGCTCACCGGTGATGGCCGGGTCGGTGCCTGCGCTGGTCATCGTATAGCCCCAGGCCCCGCAGGGCACACACCACACCGGCCGGGGCGCACACCAAAGGGGCCGGGAGCCGCCGTGTGGCGGTCCCAGCCCCTTCGATGTTGACTCCCTGAGGAGCCTACCGACGACCTGAGGGATCAGATCTGGTCGGCAGCGATGTCCTTGTCGCCGTCGGCCTTGCCCAGCTGGTAGAGCTTGCCGCTCTTACGGTCAGCGAGGTACTCGTTCATCTCCCGCTTGATCGTGGGGAGCAGGAAGTACACGCCCAGCAGGTTGACGAAGCCACAGACGAACAGGAACGAGTCTGCAATGCCCAGCACCTCGGCGAAACTAAGCACACACCCGGCGACGGTCAGGGTCAAGAAGATGCAGCGGTAGATGATGTCCTTGGTCTTGCCCTCACCGAAGAGGTAGCTGAACGCCTTGTTGCCGTAGTACGACCAGGTGATCAGCGTCGACACGGCGAACAGCGCGACCGCGACGGCCAGCACGTAGGGGAACCACGGGATGACGCTCTCGAAGGCGTTCGAGGTCACCGCAACGCCACCGCCGTAGTCGTAGGTGCTGTCCTGAGACAGCTGCTCGCGGGTGTCGTTCCAGAACGGGGTGTCCGCGATGATGATGGCCAGCGCCGTCATCGAGCAGATGATGACGGTGTCGATGAAGGGCTCGAACAGAGCCACGAACCCCTCGGAGACCGGCCGGCGAGTCTTGACGGCGGAGTGAGCGATCGGAGCCGAGCCCAGGCCCGCCTCGTTGGAGAACGCCGCACGCTGCAGCCCGACGATCAACACGCCGATGAACCCGCCGGTCAGGGCGTCGGGGCTGAACGCTCCCGTGATGATGGTGCCGATGGCCGCGGGGATCTCGGTGACGTTGCCGAGAATGACGATGAGGCAGGCCAGGACGTAGACCCCACCCATGAACGGCACGAGCGTCGAGGTGACCTTTCCGATGGACTTGATCCCGCCGAGGATGACCAGGCCGATGATCGTGGCCAGGATCAGGCCGAAGATGATGGCACCGGCGGAGTTGGCCATGAAGCTCTCGTCCGGGCCGCCGGTGACCTCAACCGCCTGGGAGTAGGTCTGGTTGGCCTGGAACATGTTCCCGCCGCCGACGCCGAAGAAGAAGATGGAGACGGCGAACAGACCGGTGAGGAAGGTCGCGATGAACTTGGGGAACTTGTTGAAGGCGATGGGCAGGTACTTGAACGGGCCACCGGAGACGGTGCCGTCGTCGTAGACGGTGCGGTACTTCACGCCGAGCGTGCACTCGGCGAACTTGGTAGCCATGCCGAACAAGCCGGCGAGCACCATCCAGAACGTGGCCCCGGGGCCACCGAGGGTGACGGCGACACCGACACCGGCGATGTTGCCCAGGCCGACCGTGCCGGAGACGGCAGAGGTGAGCGCCTGGTAGTGGGGGATCTCACCCGGGTCGTCTGGGGAGGAGAACTTGCCGCGGACGACCTCGAAGGCCGTCTTGATTCCGCGGACCTGGATGAAGCCGAGGTAGAAGGTGATGATGAGAGCGGCCGCGAGCAGCCACGCCACGATCCACGGCATGGGGAAGAAGCTCGGCGACCAGAACACAACGTCCGCGACGGCCTTGTTGAAGGGCGCGAACACGCTGTTCACGGCCGAGTCGAGGGTGGCGAAGAACCCTGTGGGCTCCACTTCGTCCTGCATTGGCAGGATCAGGGGTGTAGTCAACATGCGGCAATAGGACCGTCTGTGACCCCGGTGGACAAGCGTTTACACGCAGTCTTTACCAAACTGTGACCTGCCCCTGGGAACCCCCGTGTTCACCTGAGCGTCGTTCCTTGGTCACCTCTGATGCGTGTCCGGGCGGGCGAAACGCTTCGTGCGCGACCGATCTGGGACACTTCACCTATGACCACATCCGCCCCACGACCGACGACGCTACGCGCCATCGCCCTGCCCGAACGACCCTCGGTCGACGGGCTGGAGGAGAAGTGGTCTGGCTTTTGGGCCGAGCAGAACACGTACGGATTCGACCGCGAGGCCGCGCTGTCGGCCGAGCGGGATGACGTCTTCGCCATCGACACCCCGCCACCGACCGCGAGCGGCTCCTTGCACGTGGGACATGTCTTCTCCTACACCCACACCGACTGCCTGGCCCGGTACAAGCGGATGAGCGGCTCCGTCGTGTTCTACCCGATGGGATGGGACGACAACGGGCTTCCCACCGAGCGCCGGGTGCAGAACTACTACGGTGTCCGCGGCGACGCCGGTGCCGCCTACGACCCGCACTTCGAGCCGCCGTCACGAGGAAGTGAGGACACCTCGGCCAAGGCTCCTCGGATGGGAGACCAGCAGCCCATCTCACGGGCCAACTTCATCGAGCTGTGCAACGAGCTGACGGTGGTCGACGAAGAGAAGTTCGAGAGCCTCTGGCGCACGCTGGGCCTGTCCGTCGACTGGTCGCTTTCCTACCGCACCATCGACGAACGCTCGCGGGCCGTCTCGCAGCAGGCATTCCTGCGCAACCTCGAGCGAGGAGAGGCCTACCAGGCCCATGCCCCCGGTCTGTGGGACGTCACCTTCCAAACGGCGGTGGCCCAGGCCGAGCTCGAGGCGCGTGACTACCCGGGCGCCTACCACCGGGTGGCGTTTCACCGGAAGAATGGCGACGCGGGTCCCCGTCAACCGATCCACATCGAGACCACCCGGCCCGAGCTGATCCCGGCGGTCGTGGCCCTCATCGCCCATCCGGACGACGAGCGCTACCAGCCGTTGTTCGGCACGTCGGTGACCTCCCCGCTGTTCGGGATCGAGATCCCGGTGCTCGCGCACCCCGCCGCGGAGCGGGACAAGGGTGCCGGCATCGCGATGTGCTGCACCTTCGGTGACCTCACCGACGTCCAGTGGTGGCGTGAGCTCGACCTGCCGACCCGGTCGGTGATCACCCGGAACGGCCGGATGCAGCCCGAGACCCCGGAATGGGTCGCCGGGGGCCCCGGAGCCGACCTGTATGCCGCCTCGCTGGCCGGCAAGACCACCTTCAGCGCCCGGGAGCAGATCGTCGCAGCGCTGCGCGAGTCCGGTGACCTCGACGGCGAGCCCGTGAAGACACAGCGCAAGGCGAACTTCTTCGAGAAGGGCGACAAGCCCCTGGAGATCGTCACCACCCGGCAGTGGTACATCCGCAACGGGGGGCGCGACGCGAGCCTGCGCGAGGCCCTGACCAGCCGCGGTGACGAGCTGGCCTTCCACCCGGCCTTCATGCGCACGCGTTACCGCAACTGGGTGGGCGGGCTCAACGGTGACTGGCTGGTCAGCCGGCAGCGCTTCTTCGGTGTCCCCATCCCGCTGTGGTACGCCGTCACGGAGTCGGGCGAAGTCGACTACGACCGGCGCCTCACACCTGCCCCGGAGGCGCTTCCGGTGGACCCGAGCACCGACGTGCCGCCGGGCTACAGTGCCGAGCAGCGCAGCGCGCCGGGAGGGTTCGTGGCCGACCCCGACATCATGGACACGTGGGCGACCTCGTCGCTGACGCCCCAGATCGCAGCGGGCTGGCCCGTGGCGGGCCGTGCGGAGAGGGAGCTGGGCAACGACACCGCCCTCTTCGAGGCCATCTTCCCGATGGATCTGCGGCCGCAGGGGCAGGACATCATCCGCACGTGGTTGTTCTCCTCGGTGGTGCGCTCCCATCACGAGCACGACACACTGCCGTGGAAGCACGCCGGGATCAGCGGATGGATCCTGGACCCGGACCGCAAGAAGATGAGCAAGTCCAAGGGTCAGGCCCAGACCCCCGACGGGATCCTGGCCACGCACGGGTCCGACGGGGTGCGCTACTGGGCGGCATCCGGGCGTCTGGGCACGGACGCCGCGTATGACGAGGGCCAGATGAAGGTCGGCCGCCGCCTGGCCATCAAGGCCCTCAACGCCAGCCGGTTCGCGCTGAGCATGGGCGCGGACGCCGACGGCGCTCTTCCCGACCCAGAGCCGTTGCCCGTGCTCGTCCAACGGATCACCGAGCCGTTGGACCGGGCGATGATCGCCGGGCTGGCGCGGGTCGTCGAGGCGGCCACTGCAGCCTACGACGACTTCGACCACACCAAGGCGCTCGAGCTGACCGAGACGTCGTTCTGGGGCTTCTGCGACAACTACCTCGAGCTGGTCAAGGAACGCGCCTACGGCAACGCGGGGCCCCAGCACGGAGATAGAGGTGGCGCGAACAGCCAGGTCAGGGCGGCCAGCGCCGCCAGCGCCTCTGCGGTCGCCTCGCTGCAGGTGGCGCTCGACGTCTACATGCGCCTGCTGGCGCCGGTGCTGGTGTTCGCCTGCGAGGAGGTCTGGTCGTGGTGGCACACCGAGTCGGTACACACCCAGCCGTGGCCGACCAGCGCCGAGCTCGCGCCGGCCTCCGACGGGGCTGACCCTCGGATGCTGCAGGTCGTGGGACGCGCCCTGGCCGGCCTGCGCAAGGCGAAGTCCGAGGCCAAGGTGAAGATGCGCACCGAGGTGGCCTCAGCCACGGTCGCCGGGCCCCGTGAGGAGCTGCATTGGGTGGAGCTAGCCGCCGGCGACCTGGCGTCCGCCGGCAAGGTCACCGGTGCGGTCTCGCTCAACGACGCGGACGAGCTCAGCGTGCGTGACGTCGAGCTCGTCATCCTCTAGCCCGCACGGGCAGAGCCTCAGGCGGACTCTTTGCGCTGTTGACGCTTGCGCGGCCGGGTCTCGACCTCGCGTCGCACGATCGTCGGGTTGACGTTGTCGAGAACGACCTCGCGGGTGACCACGACGCGCGCGATGTCCTCCTCCGACGGCACGTCGAACATCACCGGCAGCAGCACCTCTTCGAGGATCGCGCGCAGTCCGCGGGCACCGGTGCCGCGCAGCAGCGCCTGCTCGGCGATGGCCTCGACGGCGTCCTCGTCGAACTCCAGCTCCACCCCGTCGATCTCGAACATCTTCTGGTACTGCTTGACCAGGGCGTTGCGGGGCTCGGTCAGGATGTTGACCAGCGCCGAGCGGTCCAGCGGCGAGACGGTGGTGATCACCGGAAGGCGGCCGATGAACTCGGGGATGAGGCCGAACTTCATCAGGTCCTCGGGCAGCACGTCCTCGTAGTGCTCGACCGCGTCCTTAGCCGAGTGCAGCTCGGCGCCGAAGCCGAGGCCCTGCTTGCCGGCGCGTGCCTCGATGATCTTCTCCAGCCCGGCGAAGGCACCGCCGAGGATGAACAGCACGTTGCCGGTGTCGATCTGGATGAACTCCTGGTGGGGATGCTTGCGACCACCCTGCGGGGGGACCGACGCGGTGGTGCCCTCCAGGATCTTCAGCAGCGCCTGCTGCACACCCTCGCCGGAGACGTCCCTGGTGATGGAGGGGTTCTCGGACTTCCGGGCGATCTTGTCGATCTCGTCGATGTAGATGATGCCGCTCTCGGCGCGCTTGACGTCGAAGTCGGCCGCCTGGATGAGCTTGAGCAGAATGTTCTCGACATCCTCGCCCACGTAGCCCGCCTCGGTCAGCGCGGTGGCATCGGCGATGGCGAACGGCACGTTGAGCATCCGGGCCAGGGTCTGCGCGAGGTAGGTCTTGCCGCATCCGGTCGGGCCGATCAGCAGGATGTTGGACTTGGCGATCTCGACGGCGTCGTCGTTCTTGCGACCCTCACCGGCCTGGATGCGCTTGTAGTGGTTGTACACCGCGACCGCCAGGGCTTTCTTCGCGGCGTCCTGGCCGACGACGTACTGCTCGAGGAAGGTGTTGATCTCACGTGGTTTGGGCAGCTGGCCCAGCCCCAGATCGGTGGACTCGGCGAGCTCCTCCTCGATGATCTCGTTGCACAGGTCGATGCACTCGTCGCAGATGTAGACCCCGGGGCCGGCGATGAGCTTCTTGACCTGCTTCTGGCTCTTTCCGCAGAAAGAGCACTTGAGCAGCTCGCTGCTCTCACCCATGCGTGCCACGCCGCATCCTCTCGGTTGTCTGCGGCCCCCGGCGGTCGGGCGCCTGGGCCTGACGCTACCCCGGCGGCCTCGGTGACGACAGCCTATTGGCGCGCGTCCGGGCGTGTTCGGGGTTCATCTGCGCTCTGAGCGCATCGTCAGGTCAACCTCACTCAGCGGCGCCCGGCTCGCGACCCAACCGGGCCATGACTCGCTGGGTCCGAGACGCCAAGGGACCGACTTCCACCGCAGGAGCACAGATCCCGGGGCTGTAGAGGGCCTCACCGAACAGCGGCAGGGCGCGCTCGATCTCGTCCAGCTCGACGTCGCTGAGCCCCGGGTCGCGGCTCATCGCTATGCCGATGTCCCAGCGGTGCACCAGCATGTCCCAGCCGTAGAACTGGGCCATCGTCTCCCCGATCGTGGTGCGCCCGAAGAATCCGTCGTACTCCCGGTCGCTGGTCCGCGGTTCGTCGAGCAGGCTCGCAACGTGCGCGGTGTGCTCGCGCCAGAGCACCTCCGGCTCGGCGCTGCCGGGCGGTGACCCAGGGTCCAGATCGTGGCCGCTGAGGAAGTCGCACTGGGTATGCACCATGTGCCGCAGCACGTCGCCGGCGTCCCACTCCTCACACGGCGACGGAGCCGACCACTCCTGACTGGAGGCACCGGTGACAAGGGTCTGGATCGCGGCGGCGCGGGCGCGGTAGTCCGGGGCCGGCGCGGTGTGGTGTTCGGCGTCACTGGGCATGCTCTGCTCCTTGAGCTCAGGTGGTGCGGGCTGGTGTCGCGACGCTAGCCCGGCGGCCTGCGCCGGTGATTGTCATAATCCGACGTATGTCGTCGGTGGCTCCACCCCCTGCTGGGCACCCGATGGACCGCGCCCGGATGACCCAGCACGCACCACTGGCTCCCCCGGTGCATCGCTTCGCGCCGGCCGCGCGGCATACGTCGGTGGTGAGCCACTACTGGGTCCCCGTGTGGGACCTGCCCCCTGACCGAGACGTGACCGAGCACGTGCTGCAGTACCCCTCGTGTCTGGTCGTGATCTCGAACACCTACGCCCGCTTCTACGGCGTCGTGCCCGGCCGGTCCCAGGTCGAGCTCGCCGGGCGCGGTTGGGCGGTCGGCATCATGCTCCAGGCGGGTGCGGGAATGGCGGTGTGTGGGCGCTCGGACCTCAGCGACCTGGCCGGGACGCACTGCGACCTGGCCGAGGTCCACTCGATGGCGGATGCCGTCGCGGGCGTGCGTGCGGCTATGGCGTCCGCGCCCGCCTCGGCGGCATCGCATGACGGGGCGATCGCCGTGCTCGAGGATCGGCTCGACGCGCTGCCGTGCGTGTCCGTCGAGGGTCACGAGGTCACTCGCTGGGTGTCCATGGTGGAGTCGGACCCCGAGCTGCGCACCGTCGCCGATCTCTGCGAGCGCGCGCAGAGGTCTGAGCGCCACCTGCAACGGGTCCTGCGGCGCTACCTCGGTTTGACCCCGAAGTGGCTGATCCAGCGGCGGCGGCTGCACGAGGCCACCGACCGGCTCAAGCACGGCGGGACCAGCCTGGCCGAGCTCGCGGTCGAGCTGGGCTACACCGATCAGGCCCACTTCACGCGGGACTTCCGCAGGGTGACGGGCTACACGCCGGGAGCCTTCGCCGCGGCCTACGGCACGTCGCGCATGTAGCCTCCCCCCGATGGAGATGCAACTGCTGTGGACCGGATGGTCGCCCATCGTGCACACCCTGGTGCTCGGCACCGCCGGATACGTGGCGCTGGTGATGCTGCTACGGATCACCGGCGCCCGGACGATGGCCAACATGACCCCGCTCGACTTCGTGGTCGCCGTCACGCTGGGGTCGGCGTTCGGACGCACCATCACGGCGGTCGACGTGCCTTTGGCACAGGCTGTGGTCGCTTTGGCGCTGCTCATCGGGCTGCAGTGGCTGATCGCCAGTGGCCGCGCCCGCTGGGAATGGGTGCGCCGCACCGTCGACTCCCCCCCGGTGTTGCTCTGGTACGACGGAGCGCTGGTCGAGTCGACCCTGCGCAAGCACCGGCTCACCCTCAGCGATGTGCACACGGCGGCGCGCGAGTCCGGCCACGGCTCGCTGGAAGATCTGCAGGCGGTCGTCATGCAACAGGACGGCTCCCTGGGGGTCATCGCCAAGGGGGCCCTGCAGGACGGCTCGACGGTCTGGCCCTACGTGGAAGGCCGGCCCTCGCGCTGAGTCAGTCAGGCTTCGCCCAGGATGTCTGCGGCCACGTCCTGCTGGTTCGCCCGCACACACCCCGCGGCCAGTCGCGGGAGCTCATCGGGCGAGACCAGGGCCGTGAGGGCATCCGCCGACGACGGCAGCCCCAGGCGCTCGGCCCCCGCGAGCACCTTGGCGTCCAGACTCGGGGCCAGCTCACGCCAGATGCCCTGCACCTCGCGAGAGAAGATGGTGGCGCCGGTCGGCCCGATGCCGGGGAAGTCCTGCAGGCGGTCGTGCGTCGTGCTCGGGTGACGGGTCTCGCGCAGCCGCCGCAGATCGCCGCGATAGTGCTCCATGAGCAGCTGCGCGCCGTCGCCGAGCTGGCTTGCCGTGCGCTCGTCGTACCGGCGGTAGCCCCCGCGGCCCAGGGCGTCGACGCGCTCCTGCCAGGTCGCCCCGCACATCGCTTGCGGGGTCCGGTATCCGGCTGCGGAGAGCTCACGGGCGGCTGCGACCGCGAGACCGGCCTTGATGCGCGCGGACAGCAGTGTCGACAGCACGAGGAGGCGGTACAACGGCGAGGGCTTGTCACGCAGGCGGATGCCCGCCTCTTCGGCGAAGGTCACGCCGTGCCGAGCCAGCAGGCGCGACACGATGTCCCGCTCGGTAGTCATGGGCCTTGCCCGACTACTCCTGCAGCGAAGCCTTGCGGCTGTCGAGCACCTCATCGACCAAGCCGTACTCTTTGGCCTCGGCCGCGATGAGGATCTTGTCGCGCTCGATGTCCTTGCGGACCTCGTCCACGCTCTTGTTCGAGTGCTTGGCCCACGTCTCCTCGAGCCAGGTGCGCATCCGCAACACCTCGTTGGCCTGGATCTCGATGTCGGAGGCCTGCCCGTAGTCGCCACCGGCCAGGGCAGGCTGGTGAATCAGCACCCGAGCGTTCGGCAGCGCGAAACGCTTCCCGCGCGCTCCAGCGGCCAGGATCACCGCCGCAGCCGAGGCCGCCTGCCCGACGACGAAGGTCTGCACGTCGGGGCGGATGTACATCATCGTGTCGTAGATCGCGGTGAGCGCGGTGAACGATCCGCCCGGGGAGTTGATGTACATCAGGATGTCGCGGTCCGGGTCCTGACTCTCCAGGACGATGAGCTGCGCGATGATGTCGTCCGCGGACGCGTCGTCGACCTGCACACCCAGGAAGATGATGCGGTCCTCGAACAGCTTGGTGTAGGGATCCTGGCGCTTCATCCCGTAGGACGTGCGCTCCTCGTACTGGGGCAGGATGTAGCGGCTGGAGCCGCCGAGCGGGGTGGCTGCCGGACCGCCGGAATACGGAAACATGGGCTGGTTCATGATCGGTCTCTCTCGTCTGGTCGGCGGGTCAGGAGGATTCGGCGTCGCTGGACGTGTCGTCAGCGCCGTCACCGGGAACGTCGGCCCCGGTGGCGCTGGAGTGCTCGTAGACGTGGTCGACGAAGCCGTACTCCTGCGCCTCGGCCGCGGTGAACCAGCGGTCTCGGTCGGAGTCGAGCTCGATCTGCTCGGGCGTCTGGCCGGTGTGCTCGGCGATGAGGCCGGCCATCTGCTTCTTGATGTGAAGCATCTGCTCGGCCTGGATCTTGATGTCGCTGGCCGTACCACCGATGCCACCGGAGGGCTGGTGCATCATCACGCGGGAGTGCGGCGTGGCGTAGCGCTTGCCCTTCTGCCCGGCGGACAGCAGGAACTGGCCCATCGAGGCCGCCAGCCCCATGGCCACCGTGGCCACGTCGTTGGGCACCCACTGCATGGTGTCGAAGATCGCCATCCCGGCGGTCACGGACCCACCGGGTGAGTTGATGTACAGCCAGATGTCCGTCTCCGGGTCCTCGGCCGCGAGGAGCAGCAGCTGCGCGCAGATCGCGTTGGCGTTGTCGTCGCGAACGTCCGAGCCGAGGAAGATGATCCGCTCCTTCAGGAGCCGGTTGTAGATCTGGTCGTCCAGACCTGCAACCGGGCGATCCCCGGCGGCGACGATCTCGGAGTTGCTCATCGTTGCTCCTGTGGTGTCTGTCGGTGGTGACGGAGCCAGCATGGCTCGCCGTTCGTCAATGACACTAACGTCGAAGGCTGTGCCCCAACTCCCGCGGGGATGCCGTGTTCGCCGTGAGCGCACAACGGCGCCTCGCGCCGACGTCGAGAAGGAGCCAGTGTGAGCAGAGTCCTCTTCCTGTGTGGACCCTCGGGGTCCGGCAAGACGACCTATGCACGCGGCCTGGAACAGCGGGGCATGGTGCGGCTGTCCTTCGACGTCGAAGCCTGGCACCGCGGGGTGTCGGCCTCGGCTGCGCCACAGCACGAGCTGCAGGAGGTCGACCGGGCCCTGCGCGCCCGACTTCTGGCCCTGGTCGGTGCCGGCCGGGATGTCGTCGTGGACCTGTCCTTCTCGACCCGTGCCGTCCGAGAGGACTACCGAAGGCTGTTGCTCCCGGTCGGCATCCTCCCCGAGACCGTGTTCTTCGCCACCGACCGGGAGACCGTCCTGGCGCGGATGCGAGCGCGAAGGGGTGAGCACGCCGACTCCGTGGTGCTGACCCCGGAGGCTGCCGCTCGGCACTTCGACGACTTCGAGCGGCCGACCCCCGAGGAAGGTTCCCTGACGATCGTCGAGGGGTAGCACGCGGACCCGTCTTCGCCGAGCGGCGCCGTGGTTCACCTGCGACAGGCTTATTAGGTCACGCCGAGTTTGCGTAAATGGGTGGAAGCAAGGTTAGGCTTACCTAATCTTGCAACGAGACACCACGTCAGGAGCCCCATGCCGCGGCCGGTGAACATCGCCACCGTCGACCAACGCGAGCCCGAGCCCCGAGGCGACGTCGACGGCTCGAGCTCACGTCGCCCCATGTCACCTCGATCACGTCTCGCGTTGGGCACCTCGCTGGCAGTGTTGTGCGCGTCGTGCCTGCTGAGTCTGTTCGTCGGTTCCGGAGATATCGGCCCGGCTGCCGTGATTCGGGCGCTGACGGGTGAGGCCTCGGGCACCCAGGAGCTGCTGGTGCGCGACTTCCGGGTCCCCCGCACGCTCCTGGGGGTGCTCGCCGGCATGGGTCTGGCTCTGGCCGGCGTGGTCATGCAGGCCCTGACTCGCAACCCGCTCGCCGACCCGGGGCTGCTCGGTGTGAACGCTGGCGCCTACCTCTCGATCGTCGTCGGCACGGCCTTCTTCGGTGCCACAGTCAGCGGCGGCCAGATCGCCTGGGGAATCGCCGGGGCCGCCGCGAGTGCGGCGGCGGTCTACGCGGTGGCCTCGACCGGTGTCACCGCCGGCACCCCGGTCAAGCTCGTCCTGGCCGGGGTGGCCATCGGCGCGGTGCTGTCGGGATTGGGCCAGGCGATCGTCCTGGCTGACCCCGAGGTCTTCGACCGGATCCGGTTCTGGTCGGTCGGCTCACTCCAAGGACGCCAGATGGACACGGTGGCCTCGGTCTGGTTCGTCATCGCCCTCGCCAGCGTGGCGGTGTTCCTTTCGACCCGCTCGCTCAACGCGCTGACCATGGGGGAGGAGGTCGCCCGTTCGCTGGGTACCCACGTACTGCTGGTGCGTGTGGTCGGCTTCGTGAGCGTCACCGTCCTGTGTGGCGCAGCGACGGCGGCGGTCGGGCCGGTCTCCTTCCTGGGCCTGGCCGTGCCCTTCATCGCTCGGTTCCTCCTCGGTGTCGACCACCGCGTGATCGTCCCGTTCTGCGCGGTCGCCGGCCCATCGCTCCTTCTTCTGGCGGACGTGCTCGGCCGCGTGATCGTGCCCAGCGAGCTTCCAGCCGGAGTGGTGACCGCCTTCGTCGGGGCGCCGATCCTGGTCGTGCTCGTGCGGCGCAGCACCTTGAGGTCGCTGTGACGACCAGCGCCCTATGGCCCCCACGGATCCGGGTCCTCGACGGCCCCGGCGGCAGGAGGGTGCTGCTCGACCTCCGGGCCGCGACGCTTGTCCCGCTGTTGCTCCTGGCGCTGCTGTTGCTCTGCGCCGCCTCGTTGACCGTCGGTGACTCGGACATCCCGGCGCGCACCGTTGCCTCGGCCCTGGTCGGTGACGGCGAGCCGGGGACGGTGCGCATCGTCACCCAGTGGCGTCTGCCGCGCACGCTGCTGGCCGTCCTGGGAGGCGCCTGTCTGGCGCTGAGCGGCGCGATCTTCCAGTCGATGACCCGCAACCCGCTGGGGAGCCCCGACATCATCGGCTTCAGCGCCGGCGCCTACACCGGCTCGCTCCTGGTCACCTTGGTGCTCGGCGGCGCCGGGCTGTCGGTCGCGGCGGGAGCCTTCCTCGGTGGTCTGGTCACGGCGGTCCTCGTCTACGCCTTGGCCTTCCGGCGCGGCGTGCAGGGCTTTCGTCTCATCGTCGTCGGGATCGCCGTGAGCGCGGTGCTGGCCGCCCTCAACTCCTACCTGCTGGTGACGGCTCAGCTGGAAGAGGCGGTCACCGCGGCGATATGGGGCGCGGGCTCGCTGAACGGGGCGCGTTGGATGGACGCGTCGCTGGTCGCCGGTTCTCTGGCTCTGCTCGCTCCCGGCTGTGTGCTGTTGTGCCGCCGGATGCGCATGTTGGAGCTCGGCGACGACTTCGCTCGAGCCCTCGGCGTGAACGCCGAACGGACCCGCGTGACGCTGATCGTGCTCGGAGTCGGTCTCGTCTCGGTCACGACCGCTGTCGCCGGACCGATCACCTTCATCGCCCTGGCAGCGCCACAGATCGCCAAGCGCATGGTCCACGCCAGCGGTCCCGCTCTGCTGACCTCGGCCCTCACCGGAGCCGGCCTGCTGTTGACGAGCGACCTCATCGCCCAGCGGATCATCGCGCCGAACCAGTATCCGGTCGGCGTCGTCACCGCGTGCCTCGGAGGGACCTACCTCGTATGGCTGATGAGCCGTCGGCAGAAGGACATCGCGTGACGCCTCCGCCCCCCGCACCCCGGCTGGCCGTCCACGGTGCCACCATCGGCTACGACGGCCATCCGGTCATCACCGACCTCAACCTCGAGATTCCTCCGCGTTCGTTCACGGTCATCGTCGGCCCCAACGGGTGCGGGAAGTCCACGTTGTTGAAGGCGATGGCTCGACTGCTCCCCCCGGTGTCCGGGCGGATCACCCTCGACGGAGCCGACATCCGGAGCCATCCCTCCCGCGCGTTCGCCCGAACCGTCGGTCTGCTGCCCCAGTCAGCCATCGCCCCCGAAGGCATCACGGTGGTCGACCTCGTCAGCCGCGGCCGCTACCCCCACCAGAGCCTGTTCAGGCCATGGTCGACCGAGGACGAACGAGCCGTCCGGGACGCGCTCGAGGCCACGTCGACCGAGGAGTTCGCGTCGCGCCGCGTCGACGAGCTCTCCGGCGGCCAACGTCAGCGCGTCTGGATCGCGATGGTGCTCGCGCAGCAGACCCCGGTCGTGCTCCTCGACGAGCCGGCGACCTTTCTCGACATGGCCCATCAGCTCGAGCTGCTCGAGCTGTGTGCCCAGCTGCACCGCAGTGGGCGAACCCTCGTCGCGGTGCTGCACGACATCAACCAGGCAGCCCGTTACGCCAGCCATCTCGTGGCGATGCGGGACGGAGTGATCCACACCCAGGGCCTGCCCAGCGAGATCGTGACCACCGAGACCGTGGGACAGGTCTTCGGGGTGCGGGCTCGCGTCATCCCCGATCCCGAGAGCGGCACGCCATTGGTCGTGCCGCTGGTCGGCAACGCCGCCTCGACCCACCCGGGGGCCAGGCCCACCGTGGCCTGACCGAGACGCCTCCACCTGACGAAAGGACCGCTCCATGAGAACCACCAGACCACGCACCGCACGCCCGACACCACTTTCGCCGGCTCCGCTCACACGCATCACCGCGGTCTCGGCCACCCTGGTCCTGATCGCCGGATGCGGGTCGAGCGACGGCGCCGGCTCCTCAGAGGGCGGCGAGCCGAATGCCCAGGAGAAGCAGCCCCGAACAGTGCAGACGATGTTCGGGGCCGTTGAGATCCCCGAGCCGCAAGACGGCGACCTCACGGTCGTGGCGCTCGGATGGTCAGATGCCGAGACCGCGCTGGCGCTGGACGTCGTGCCGGCGGCCACCGTCGACTGGCAAGGCTTCGGACCCGACAACGGCGGAGTGGGCCCATGGGCCACTGAGCGGTTTGCTGGGACCGAGCCCTTGATCATCGAGCAAGGGAACACCTCGCTCAACTACGAACAGATCCAGGCCCTGGACCCCGACCTCATCCTCAACACGCGCAGCGACAATGACAAGCAGGAGTTCGAGCGCCTCTCCCAGATCGCCCCGACCGTCTACGGGCCGAAGGGCACAGGGGCGTTCGCCACCGACTGGGACGTGCAGACCGAGCTCGTCGGGAAGGCAGTGGGCAAACGCGACGAGGCGGCGGCCTTGGTCGAGGACACCCAGTCCGCCATCGACGAGGCTGCCGCAGCGCATCCCGGCTTCGAGGGCACCTCTGTGGCCTCGGCAGCGAAGTTCGGGGACGCCTACGGGGCCTACCTACCTGGTGACGGTCGCTTCGACGTCTTGGCCGATCTCGGCCTCGTCAACAACCCACCGATCGCGGAGCTGTCCTCCAGCGGCTTCTTCGCTGAGGTCTCGAGGGAGAACGTGGAGGTGTTCGACGCCGACGCCGCGGTCGTCCTGCCCATTGGATACACCCTCAAGGAGGCGACCTCCGATGAGCTTTTGGCCTCACTCGATGTCGTGGAGGAGGGTCGCGCCGTGTTCATCGACCCCGACTCCGAGCTCGCTGGGGCTTGGGGCGCCTCGAGCGTGCTCAGCATCCCGGTGGTCCTGGACGAGCTGGCGCCACGGCTGGCCGACGCGGTAGGCAGCTCCAGCGATGACTAGCTGCAGGCAGGCCCCCTCGCCCGCCGAGCTGGCTCGGACCTCGCTGGACGTCGCGGGCGTCGCTGTTCTGCTGACGCGATAACTCCCTGCCTAGCCCTTCGCCGACGAGGTGCCGCCGGTCTCCAGGTCCTCCGGGACCTCTTCCTCGGTCTCGGTACTGCCGGAGTCGGCCTCTTCCGGGTCCTGGACGACCTCGGTCTCGGGCTCCTGCACGACCTCGGTCTCCTCAGGCTCCTGCACGACCTCGGTCTCGGTCTCCTCTGCCTCGGCGTCGTCCTCTTCGAGGTCACTGAGGTCGACGGTGTTTCCGTCGGTGTCGGTGACGCTGGCCTGCTCCAGGACCTCGGCGAGCGCCTTGCGCCGCGCGACCTCGGTCATCATGGCCGGCACCTGGTTCTCCTGGTCGATCTTCTGGGCGAACTCGTTGGGGTTCATGCCGTACTGCTGGGCGGTCATCATGATGTACTCGATGAGCTCGCTCTGCTCCACGTCGACGTTGCCGCGCTCCACGAGGGCGTCGAGCAGGAACTGGGTCTTCATCGCCTTGCGCGTGGACGCATCCACCTCGCTGCGGTGCTCCTCGTCCTCGCTGCGGCTCTCCTTCTCCAGGTGCGTGTCGACCTCCTGGGCGACCAAGGCCTCCGGCAACGGGATGTCGGTGAGCTCCAGCATGCGGTCCAGCACGCGGTCGCGAGCCTGCACGCCCTGCTCGAACTTCACACCCTGTTCGGCCTGACCGGCCAGGTCGACCCGCAGCTCCTCCACGGTGTCGAACTCCGAGGCCAGCTGAGCGAACTCGTCGTCGACCTCGGGAAGCTCGCGCTCCTTGACCGAGACGAGCGTCACGGTGCACTCGGCCTCGCGCCCGGCATGCTCACCTCCGGCCAGCGGGCTGCCGAAGGTCACGCTCTCGCCGGCGCTGACCCCGATCAACGCCTCGTCCAGGCCGTCCAGCATGGTCTTCGAGCCGATCTCGTAGGACACGCCGGTGACCGAGTCGATCTCCTCGCCGTCGATCACCGCGGTGAGGTCGATGGAGGTGAAGTCGCCGTCTTGGGCCGGCCGGTCGACACCCACCAGGGTGCCGAAGCGGGCTCGCAGGTTCTCCATCCGCTCGGCCACGTCGTCATCCGAGACGGCGACGGGGTCGACCTCGACCTCGATGCCGGCGAAGTCGGGCAGGTCGAACTGCGGAACGATGTCGACCTCGGCCTCGAACACGAAGTCCTGACCGTCGGTCATGGGCAGCTCGGTGAGGTTGACCTCGGGTTGTCCCAGCGGTGTGAGCGAGTTGTCCCGCATTGCCTGGGTGTAGAACTCCGGCAGCGCGTCGTTGACCGCCTCCTGCACCACGGCGCCGCGACCGAAGCGCTGGTCGATGATCCGGGCGGGCACCTTTCCCTTGCGGAAGCCGGGCACGTTCACCTGCTGACCGATCGTCGCGTACGCCGCGTCCAGGCGAGGCTTCAGCTCGGTGGCGGGGACCTCGACGGTCAGCTTGACCCGGGTCTCGGTCAGGGTCTCGACGGCACTCTTCACTGCGGGGCACTCCAAAGCTTGGGTTTCGGCGGCGCATCAACGGCCGCGAAATGGGCAATCACGGCATGCTAGTCCGTCGGGGTAGCCGGATTCGAACCGGCGGCCTTCCGCTCCCAAAGCGGACGCGCTACCAAGCTGCGCCATACCCCGCGTCGTCCGCGTCTCGTGCACCTGGTGCATGTGTCGTGCACGGGTGGTGCACATGTGGTCGTGCCAGCGCACGGGCACCGCTCGGTGGATCGCATCCTCGCGGCGGCCGTTAGACTATCGCCTCGGCGCGGTCCGTCGGAATGCCGTGCACGCGGGTGTAGCTCAATGGTAGAGCCCCAGTCTTCCAAACTGGCTACGCGAGTTCGATTCTCGTCACCCGCTCCACAGCCCGGGGTACCTCGCGCTGCCGCAGAGACAGACCGAGCACAGGAGGCAGCCGTGGGCATCACCGACAAGGCCAAGGACTTCATGGACGGCTCCGACGACCATGGGAGCGACTCGACCGACACCGGCACCGACTCCGCCGAGGAGAAGGACACCATCGCCGGCAAGCGGGACAACTTCAGCCAGCAGGTCGAGACCAAGAACGACACGGCGCAGAACGCCGAGTAGGCGCCGAGGTCGCGCGCAGCACCCCGCCCATTCCGTCAACGCGGGTCAGTGACGCCAGGCCTCCCGGAGGTTCGCTGCGAGCACGACGATGGCGCCGGCCACCAGCGGTATGGCCACCGCGTAGTGCCACTGCCCCACTGACCAGTAGATCGTCACGCCTACCGCGAGCAGCAGCAGCAGTCGTAGCAGCACCGCCAGGAACGCCCGACGCAGCAGGCCCTCCACCGAGATCAGCGCCAGCACCGAGACCACCGCGACCCACGGGGCGCTGAAGCCCCACTGGGGTGAGATGACCAGCGCCAGCGCGCACAGGATCACCGGCGTGCTGAGGATCGCCCACCCTGAGAGCAGCCGCCCCCGCAGCCCGGTCACCGGAGTCAGAGGCACCCGCCGATGGGTGAGGTGATCGTGGGGTCCGGACGCCTCTCGCGGCGTCTGCTCCACACTCGACAGCCGCTCGAGCTCGTCGCGCAGGGCGGTGTGCTCCATCCGCCGGGCCAGCGCCTCCCGCTCCCGCTTCGCCACCGCGCGGACCTCCGGGGAACCCGGCGCCAGCCCGGCCGCGGCAAGGCCGAGGGAGCGGCGATCCTCCTCGCATCGCACGCCAAGCTCGCTCAGGCGAGCCTGGATGCGCTCCCGGTGCTCGGCGATCATCGCCCGCTCCACCCCGGGGTTGGGCGACACCTTGGCCAGGCCCGACCAGCCGACCGGGTCCGCCCACGAGGCGCGGACGGTGCCGTCCCGCTCATACCGGGGCCCGGCCGGTCCGCGTTCGCCACCGAGACGGTCGCGGGTGTCGTGACCCCAGAGGCCGCGATAGGCCCACGCCCACTCCTGTGTGTCGTCGAGCACGACCACATCCCACTCCTGGTCGGTTCCCGGGCCGACCGCCCGGCCGTCACCGCGGGCATAGTCCACGTACGGGATGGCGAGCCCACCGCCCTGGGCCGTCGTGGACCACGGCGTGAACAGGCGCGCGCCACGGTGCAGCCAGCGCACGACGCCCGGAAGGGTGGGGGTCGGCACCGTGATCAGGTAGTCGCCGGCCAGGTAGGCCCCCGAGTGCGATCCGGCCCCACTGAAGACCACGGGGTGGCGCGAGCCGACCAGGCTCAGGTCCGGGTCGTCCCACCGGCGTCGCAGGTCATCACCGGTCTCGTCGTGGGCGGAGAAGACAACCCAGCGGGGCTCCGGTGGGCCCTCGGCATCCACCGACCCCGAGCCGTCAAGGAACACGGTGACCTGCTCCCAGTCCCCTTCGTGTTCGTTGACCCCGCCGAAGCCGGAGCGCCAGTTGTTGAACGCGTAGAAGAACCAGTACTGGCACACGATCCAGTGCCCGTCGCGCAGGACGCGGCCGTAGTAGGTCGGCCGCTCAGGGCGCAGGTGGTCGCGTTGCAGCAGGAACGACCGGGCCGCGCTTCCGCCGGGGACACTGCCTCGGAACAGCAACGACAACCGGTTCACGGCGTCGATGGTCCGCGCGACGACGCCGACGGAGGCCAGCCGGCTGGACCCCCGTGGCCTGGGCGGGCGGTCCTTGGGCGGGATGATGGGCGGTCGCGCCCGGTCGTCACCGACATCGACGCCCGACAGCGAGCAGCCCACGCCTTGGGTGGTGTGCCCCAGCCGGGTGAGCTCGCCGAGGCTGACTTCGCCGGCGCCACGCTTGAGCTCGGAGTCACCGCTCGAGTCGTGCAGCCAGAGCGCGGCGTGCTCGGCATACCGCTCCGCGGAGACGGGGAAGAAGTACTCGCCGCGGGTGAACCGGACCGCCGGTTCGAAGGCCCGGAGTAGCTCGGTGTCGGCGCTCATGCTCAGGGCAGCGGCGGGAGGGTTCCGTCGTTCTCGTACGCGGTCATCATGTCGATGCGCAGGGCGTGTCGCTCCTCACCGGAGAACTCGGTGGCCAGGAACGTGTCGACCATCTGCCGGGCCTCATCCTGCGTGGTCATCCGGGCGCCGATCGAGATGACCCGGGCGTTGTTGTGCCGACGCGCCAGCTCGGCGAGCTCGGAGTTGTAGCACAGCGCCGCCCGGATGCCGGCCACCTTGTTCGCCGCGATCTGCTCGCCGTTTCCGGACCCGCCGAGCACGACTCCGAGGGCGTCCGGGTCGGCTGCCACCGCCTCGGCGGCACGCAGAACGTAGACCGGGTAGTTGTCCAGCTCGTCGTACTCGACGGGCCCGTGGTCGGTGACTTCGTGGCCCTGCTCGGTCATGTAGTCGCGCAGGTCCTCCCGCATCTCATATGCCGCATGGTCGCCACCGATGTGCACCCGCATCTTGTGCTCCTTGCTCGCCGTGGGTTGGCTGGCTGCACCAGCTGGACTCACCATGACACCATCTCTAGGCCCGCACCACCACAGTGTCATCTCGGAGGTCCGCATGCCCGGCACCAACCTGACCCGCGAGGAGGCTCGCGCCCGGTCGGCCGTGATCACGGTCCACTCCTACGCGGTCGAGCTTGACCTGACCTGCGGGCCCGACACCTTCTCCACGACTACCACCGTCTCCTTCGACTGCGCCCAGGAGGGTGGTGAGAGCTTCATCGACCTCATCGCCCGCTCCGTGGAGTCGGTGGAGCTCAACGGCACCACGCTCGACCCGGAGCAGGTCTGGGCCGACGCCCGCATCCGGCTGAGCGGGTTGGCGGGCCAGAACACCCTGCGTGTCGCCGCGACCGGGGAGTACATGAACACCGGCGAAGGGCTGCACCGCTTCACCGACCCCTCCGACGGCGAGGTCTACCTCTACACCCAGTTCGAGGTCCCGGACAGCCGGCGGATGTACGCCGTGTTCGAGCAGCCGGACCTCAAGGCCACGTTCGCACTCAGTGTGGTCGCCCCGGCGCACTGGCAGGTCATCTCCAACCAGCCGACGCCCGCTGCCGTCGCGGCACCCGAGGCCGTGAACCTCGACGGCGCCGAGGTGGCCCGGTGGGACTTCGAGCCCACTCCCCCACTCTCCTCCTACGTCACCGCGCTGGTGGCGGGGCCTTACGACGTGGTCCGCGACGAGGTGGCCACTCGGGCCGGCGCCGTCCCGCTCGGCGTCTTCTGCCGACGCAGCCTGCGCCAGCACCTGGACCCGGAGAACATCCTCGCCTGCACCAAGGCGGGGTTCTCCTTCTACGAGCAGGAGTTCGACCACCCTTACCCGTTCGCCAAGTACGACCAGATCTTCACGCCGGAGTACAACATGGGTGCGATGGAGAACGCGGGCTGCGTGACCATCGTCGAGCAGTACGTGTTCCGGTCCAAGGTGACAGAGGCCATCGTGGAGCGGCGGGCACTGACCATCCTGCACGAGCTGGCCCACATGTGGTTCGGCGACCTGGTGACCATGCAGTGGTGGGACGACCTGTGGCTGAACGAGTCCTTCGCCGAGTGGGCCTCGACCGTGTGCCAGGCCGAGGCCACGGCTTGGGAGCACGCGTGGACCACGTTCGCCACCTCGGAGAAGGCCTGGGCCTACCGCCAAGACCAGCTGTCCTCGACGCACCCGGTCGCCGCGGACATGGTCGACCTGGCAGCGGTCGAGGTGAACTTCGACGGCATCACCTACGCCAAGGGCGCCTCGGTGCTCAAGCAGCTCGTGGCCTACGTCGGACGCGAGGCGTTCACAGCGGGTCTGCGCGCGTACTTCGCCAAGCACGTCTGGGGGAACACGACGCTGGCCGACCTGCTCACAGAGCTGGAGACGACCTCCGGCCGTGACCTCGGCGACTGGTCGCGACTGTGGCTGGAGACCGCCGGTGTGAACACGCTGACCCCAGCCCTGGACGTCCGCGACGGGACCATCCGTGCGGCGGCGATCGAGCAGACGGCTCCCAGCGACTGGCCCACGCTTCGGCCCCATCGCATCGCGGTCGGCTGCTACGAGCTGCACGAGGGCCGGCTTCGGCGCACCGCTCGTGTGGAGCTCGACATCGACGGGGAGCGGACCGAGGTGCCCGAGCTCCACGGCCGCACCATGCCTGACCTGCTCTTGCTCAACGACGACGATCTGGCCTACACGAAGATCCGCCTGGACGAACGTTCTCTGGACACTGCCCTGTCGCACCTGGCGGACTTCGAGGAGTCTCTGCCCCGGGCTCTGGTGCTCGGAGCAGCGTGGGACATGACCCGGGACGCTCAGATGCCGGCCTCGGACTACGTCCGCCTGGCGCTGCGGGCGCTGCAGGGCGAACGCGACTCCACGCTGGTGCGGGTGCTGTTGCTGCAGGTCATCTCGGCGGCACGGATCTTCGTCGCGGAGAGCCACCGGCAGCGGGTCCGTGCCGAGCTTGCCGACGGCCTGCGCACGGCCGCGCTCGGGGCCGAGCCGGGCAGTGATGCCCAGCTGCAGCTGGTGGGGGCGTGGGCCTCCACCGCCACGTCTGCCGATGACCTGCAGCGGCTGCGCGGGGCGTTGGAGCGCTCGGCGCCGATCGAGGGCCTGGCGGTGGACCAGGACATGCGCTGGACCCTGCTGACCGGGCTGGCCTCGGCGGGCGCAGCCGACTCTGCCGAGATTGAACGAGAGCGCGCGAGGGACAACACGGCGGCCGGTCGTGAGAAGGCGGCTCTGGCCATGGCCGCCCGCCCCGATCCTGCTGCCAAGGAGGCGGCCTGGGCGGGCGCCGTCGAGCAGGACGCGCTGCCCAACGCGGTGATCAACGCCATGGCCGTGGGTTTCGGGCGCGTGCACGACCCCGAGCTGCTGCGACCCTTCCTGTCGCGATACATGGCCGCGGTCGAAGAGCTGTGGGCGACCCGCACCCACGCCATCGCGGAGGCGCTGGCCGTCGGCTTCTACCCCACGGCGCTGGCCGACGAAGAGCTGCTGGAGGCCACCCAGACCTGGCTGGACGAGCACCCCGAAGCACCGAGCGGACTACGGCGCACGATCAGCGAGAACCGGGACGGCGTGGCCCGCGCCCTGCGCGCGCAGGCGGCCGACCGCTTGAGGTAGGAAGGGGAACGGGCGCGCTCATCCTTCCTCGCTGGGCCAGATACACCGGCACACCGAGAGCGGCCGCGCCTGCGGTCATCAGGTACGGACCCCACACGACATACCAGGTCTGACCGGTGTTGCGGGAGTAGTAGATGAAGGCGAGGGACAGCACCAGAGCGACCACCGCCGCCGCCAGATCCCACACGAGCCGCGCCGCGGAGGTGGCGTGGCCGTCCTGGATGCGCCACACGATCTGGGCCAGGGCCGAGAAGGCGTACGGCACCGCGGCGGCGATGCCGGTCATCAGGACCAGGGTGGTGAAGACCGTGGCGCCCTGGGTCCCTGTGTAGCTGAGCAGGACCGCTACGCTGGCCAAGGCGCCGGAGGCCACGATGCCCACCCACGGCATCCCGCGGCGCGACTCGGTGGCGAACCAGCGCGGAAAGAGCCCGTTGCGCGCGGCCGCCAGGGGCACCTCGGCACAGAGCATCGTCCACCCGTTCATCGCGCCAATCCCCGAGACCACGACCATGAGCGCGACCAGGTCACCGGCCCAGGCAGCACCGGACACCTCGGTCGCCACGCTGGCGAACGACGCCTTGTTCTCGTCCTGGGCCAGCGCGGCGGCCGGCATGATGCCGAACACGGCGACCAGCGACAGGACGTAGGCAACCGTGCTGAGCAGCGTGCCCACGACCGTCGCCCGGGGGACGTTGCGCCGCGGGTCGCGCACCTTGGCGGCGGCCACGGCGGCCGCCTCGACGCCGAGGTAGCTGAACAGAGCGATGGCGGCAGCCCCGCCGACTGCCGACATCGAGGTCTGCCCACTGATGTTCCATGGGGTGAAGTTGTCGAGGTCGACGAAGAACAGCCCCACGGTGGCCATCAGAGCGAGGGGGACGAACTTCACGACTGTGGTCACGACCTGGAACGCGCTGAGGTTGCGCACTCCGGAGAGGTTGATCGCCGCAGTGATCCACAACCCCGACAGCGCGATGGCGATCGAGGCCCACGTGCTCCCGCCCTGGTTGACGAAGCGCTCTACGTAGAAGACCCAGCCGACCGCGATCGCGGCGTTGCCTGCCCATGCCGCGATCCAGTAGGCCCAGGCGTTGGCGAACCCGCACGCGTTGCCGAACGCCGCGCGGGCGTAGGCGTAGGGGCCTCCCTCGGCCGGCATGCGGCGCGAGAGGCTGGCGAAGGTCAGGCCGAGGGCGACCGCGCCGACGCTGGTGGTCGCCATCGCCACCAGGCTGATCGGCCCGAACGCGGCCAGGGAGTACGGCATGCTGAAGACGCCGACCCCCACGATGCTGCCAATGACCAGAGCCGACGCCGACCCAGGGCCCATGAGGACGTTGTCGTCGGCGCGGCTCGTCCCCACCTGTACCGGTGTCTCGAAGGACACGGCTCACCCCCGGTCGGACCTGTCTGACCACCCCTGCCGTCCCGGTCACTGCGTTCCCGTAGCCCCGGATCTCGCATCGACACTATAGGCCAGCCCCTTCGGGCCCGCCCGCGCCGACGCGATAGCGTCACCGGCATGGACCCAGGCGAGATCGAGGCCTTCTGGCACGACGCACGGATCCGTGGTCGGCTGAACCCTGCCGGGGCCTACCTGGGACGCAACGTCGCCGAGACCCTTCAGCCGCCCGCCTGGTCGTTCGGGAGCAGCCCCCAGGAGGCCGACGAGCTCCTCGGGCTGGTCCTCGCCGGCACGAAGACCGCGACGTCGAGTCGTCGGGCTGACTACGAGGCCGACGACGAGGCGCTTCCGGTGCCGGGCACGTTGTCGATCCTGCTCGATGGGCGCGAGCACCCGCGGGCCCTGATCCGGACCACCGAGGTCACGGTGGTGCCGTTCGATGCGGTCGACCGGGCCCACGCCGAAGCCGAGGGCGAAGGATCCCGGACGCTGGAGCAGTGGCGCGAGACCCACCGCCGGTTCTTCGCGCCGACGGATGCGAGCGAACCCTTCGACTCCCGGATGCTCGTGGTCCTGGAACGGTTCACCGTGCTCACGGCACGACCCCAGCGGGCCACGACCGTCACGGTCAGCAGCTGAGGGCTCGCCCCGGTCAGCTCAAGAGCGACGCGACACGGTGCGGGCCAGTCGCACGGCACTACGCAGGTCGACGAGCTCCTCCAGCAGCAGAGGACGACCGTCCGGCCCGGCCAGCGGCACCTGCCAGTTCGGGTACTCCTCGTGCGTGCCCGGCTGGTTGATGATGCGGACATCGCGAGCCAGGTCGGACACGGACACCCCGATCAGCTTGGCCGGAGACCACGTCAGATACCGGTGCAGGGCTTCCACCTGTTCGGAGATCGGGGCATCCTCTCGCAGCAGCCCACGTTCTCGCAGCTGGGCCAGCACCTCGGCACGAGCGCCCTCGTCCTCGGCGAGCTCTTCCGCCCACGGGCGGGTGAGCAGGTCGAGGTCACGACGTAGCTCCATGTGCACCCCGGCCAGATAGCCGGCCGTCGGCGGGAGGTCGTGGGTCGTCACCGTGGCCAGGCACAGCTCGCGGTACTTCTCCGGTGGCAGGGGGCCGTGCTCGTCCCGCTCGAACCACAGGATCGAGGTGCCGAGGATGCCGCGCTCGCGCAGGTAGTCGCGGACCCAGGGCTCGACGGTGCCCAGATCCTCGCCGATCACGACCGCCCCGGCACGGTGGGCCTCCAGCATCAGGATGCCAACCATCGCCTCGTGGTCATAGCGGACGTAGGTGCCCTGGTCGGCTGGCAACCCCGCGGGGATCCACCACAGCCGGAACAGCCCGATCACGTGGTCGACGCGCAGCCCACCGGCGTCGCGCAGGACACCGGCGATCATCTCCCGGTAGGGCTCGTAGCCCGCCTCGGCCAACGCCGCAGGTTGCCAGGGGGGCTGGCTCCAGTCCTGCCCACGCTGGTTGTACTGGTCCGGCGGTGCGCCGACGGTCACCCCTCGGGCGAGCGTGTGCCGGAGTGCCCAGGCATCGGCGCCCAGCGGGTGCACGCCGACGGCGAGGTCGTGCACGACGCCGACGCGCATACCGGTGTCCACCAGGTCGCGCTGCACTCCGGCGAGCTGCTCGGCCAGGATCCACTGCAGCCAGCACCAGAACTGGACGTCCGTGGCACGCTCGGACCGGAACGCCTCCACCGCCGGGCTCGCCGGGTCCTGCAGCTCCTCGGGCCAGGTGTTCCACGCGGGCCCGTGCTGCACGCCGAGCGCACACCAGCTGGCGAAGTCGAGCAGACTGCGCCCTCCTCGCTCACAGAAGGCCTCGAAGGCGCGGTCGCGCCGCAACGAGCGGGGCTGGCGGAAGACCATTCGCAGGGCGGCCTCCTTGGCCCGCCACACCGCATCCCGCTCCAGATGGTCGAGCTCGAGGAAGGCCTTCGCGTCGTCGGCATGCCACTCCACGAGCTGACGCTCGGCGGCAGAGAGATAGGCCACCTCAGCCACGTCCTCGACCCGGATGTAGAGCGGGCTGACGAACCGGCGCGTGGTGGGCAGGTAGGGAGAGGGTTCCAGCGGTGCCTCCGGCTCACCGGCGTGTAGGGGGTTGACCAGCACGAAGTCCGCACCGAGGCCGGCCGCCCAGGCACCGGCGTCGGCGAGGTCAGCCAGGTCGCCGATCCCCCAGGACTGGCTGGAGCGCATCGCGTACAGCTGGGTCATCAGGCCCCACTGCTGCTCCCCACTACCAGCCAGACCCGCAGGCAGACCCAGGCGCTTCGGGTACACCACGTAGGTCGTGCACGCGCTGCGCGAGGGGCGGTCCTTCGACTCACACACGATCTCGACCGAGTGCCAGCCCAGCGGAAGGTCGGTCGGCAGGTCGAGGGTATGCCGGGTGACCACCATTCCGTCGACGGTGCGGGTGGGCGGCTCACCCTGCTCAGCCTCCAGCAGGGTGAGCGCGCGCACCTCACCGTTCTCGGTGCGCAGCGAAGCCTTGACCGACTCCCCAGCCCCGGCGTGAACGGGCAGATGCGGCACCTGGCCCGCCGCGGCGACGACGAAGGGAGGAGCGATGTCACGCCACGGGGCATCGCGCACGTCGGCGAGGGCTCCGGCCGTCTGTGCGTCATCGTGCGCCTGGACGCCGAGCGCGTCCAAGACCGCACGCACCGTCTCCACGGTCACCGGACGGTGCCGCCCCTGCCAGTCCCAGAACTCGGTGGCGACGCCGTACGCCTGGGCCAGGTCGTTCAGGCCCTCGGGCAACATCTGCGTCACGGGGTGCTTCCCTCTCGTCGAGTGTGGGCGCGCGGGCGTGGCGCAGGGGGCCACAGTCTGCCAGGCCGGGCCCTGCGATGGGCGAGAATGGCTGTATGCCCTTCGAATCCTGGGAAGAGTTCGGCGCCGCGTTGCTCGGAGCACCGCTTCGGATCGCGTTGATCATTCTCGGCGCCGTGGTGTTGCGCTGGCTCATCCATCGTTCGATCCGCAGCCTGGAGACGGCAGCGGCCGCCCGCGCCGAGGAGAAGCAGCGCGAGCGACCCAACAAGAAGGCCGTCGACGCCGCCACTGCAGCCGACATCGAACGGCGACACCAACGGGCGCTGACCCTGGGCTCACTGCTGCGCAGCGTGGCGACCTTCACGATCTCCGCGGTCGCCATCCTGACCGTCATGGCCGAGGTCAACATCCCCGTCGGTCCCTTGCTGGCCTCGGCTGGGGTCGGCGGGGTTGCGCTCGGGTTCGGCGCCCAGGCCCTGGTCAAGGACTTCCTGTCGGGCATCTTCATGATCATCGAGGACCAGTACGGCGTGGGCGACCTGATCGATACCGGCGAAGCCGTGGGCACCGTCGAGGAGGTGACGCTGCGGATCACGCGGCTGCGCGACGCCGCCGGCGTGGTGTGGTTCGTCCGCAACGGCGAGATCATCCGCATCGGCAACCAGTCCGAGGGGTGGTCGGTGGCCACAATCGACATCCCTGTGGCCTACGACGAGGACCCGGGCCGCGTCATACCGCTGTTGGACGAGGTCACCGAGAACGTCTGGGCCGACCCGGACCTGAGGGCCAAGCTCATCGAGCAGCCCAGCGTCGCCGGCGTCGAGTCCGTCTCCGGTGGAGTGATGACGCTGCGCATCTTCGCCAAGTGCAAGCCGGGCGAGCAGTGGGCGATGCCCCGCAGCATTCGCCGCCTGGTCAAGGCCGCGCTGGACGAGCACGGCATCCGCGGCCCCCAGATCACTCCGTACAACAACCAGGCCTAGCGCCCCGGGTCGACGATGAGCGGTCGGCGCCCCTCCAGCGCCGGGCCCACGAGCTGCTCACGGTTGCGCTGGCGCGCGCTGCTCGTGGAAGAGTACGCGCGTTTCGATATCACCGTCCTGGAGGCCGACGACGCGCTTCCGGGCCGGTGACACACTGGACCGGTGACAGATCCAGCGCTCGGGGACCAGCCCACCTACTACGAGCGGGTCGGCGGGCACGAGACGTTCGTGAGGCTGGTCAGCGAGTTCTACCGGGGTGTCGCCCATGACCCGCCCCTGCGAGCGCTCTACCCCGAAGCCGACCTGGCCGGCGCGCAACAGCGACTGTTGATGTTCTTGGAGCAGTACTGGGGAGGCCCGAAGACCTACAGCCAGGAGCGAGGTCATCCCAGGCTGCGGATGCGACACATGCCCTTCCGGGTCACCCCCAGCCAGCGGGACCGCTGGCTCACCCATATGTACGCCGCCGTCGACAGCCTCGAGCTCGACCCGATGGACGACGAGATGATGCGCGCCTACATGAGCCACGCCGCGCACTTCATGGTCAACGCCGACGACGACTGAGGCGGCCGCGCCGGGCCCGCCACGTTCCCTGTTCGTGGGCTCTTCGCCCGATGCGGCAGGATGTGGGCCGTGATCTCTCCCGCCTCGAACTCACCCGAGACATCCGAGTCCCCCGGCGGCACCGGCACGACCGGAGCACCCGACGCCTGGTGGCGTCACGCGGTGATCTACCAGGTCTATCCGCGGTCGTGGGCCGATGGCAACGCCGACGGTATCGGTGACCTGCCCGGCATCATTGACCGGCTGCCCTACCTGCGCGACCTCGGCGTCGACGCGATCTGGGTCAGCCCGTTCTACGTCTCGCCGATGGCCGACGCGGGCTACGACGTCGCCGACTACTACGAGATCGACCCCCTGTTCGGCGAGCTCGCTGACGCGGACCGCCTCATCAGCACCGCGCACGACCTCGGCATCCGCGTCATCGTCGACCTCGTGCCGAACCACACCTCGGACGAGCACGCCTGGTTCCAACAGGCGCTGCAGGCCGGTGCCGGGTCGCCGGAGCGCGAGCGCTACATGTTTCGTGACGGCGCCGGGCCCGAGGGTGACGAGCCGCCGAACAACTGGCAGGCCGTGTTCGGGGGGCCGGCCTGGGAGCAGGTCACCGAGCCCGACGGAAGCGCGGGGCAGTGGTACCTGCATCTGTTCGACGTGAAGCAACCCGACCTCAACTGGCAGAACCCTGAGGTTCGCGAGATGTTCCGCGACGTGCTGCGGTTCTGGCTGGACCGCGGCGTCGATGGTTTCCGGGTCGACGTGGCGCACGGCCTGGTCAAGACCGACGGGCTGCCGGACTTCAACCCCGACCCGGACACCACGGTGTTCCAGGCCGACGAGAGCATCGACAACCCGATGTGGGACCGCGAGGGAGTGCACGAGATCTACCGCGGATGGCGCGAGGTGCTCAACGAGTACAACCCCGACGACGACCCCGAGCAAGACCGCATCCTCGTGGCCGAGGCGTGGGTGCAGCCGATCAGCCGGGCCGCGCTCTACACCCGGCCCGACGAGATGCACCAGGCCTTCAACTTCGCGTTCCTGGAGTGTCCCTGGTCGGCGCCGCAGCTGCGGGGCGTGATCGAGGACTCGTTGAGCGTGGCTCACGACGTCGGCGCGCCCACCACCTGGGTGCTGTCCAACCACGATGTCGTGCGGCACGCGTCCCGCTACGGGCTCACCTCGGGTGAGAAGCGGCCCAACGGCATCGGGATGACGGACCCGCAGCCCAACGAGATGCTGGGGCTACGCCGGGCCCGCGCCGGGACGGTGCTCATGCTGGCCCTGCCCGGGTCGGCCTACCTCTACCAGGGCGAGGAGCTGGGTCTGCCCGAGCACACCTCGATCCCGGACGCCGAGCGTCAGGACCCGACCTGGGAGCGCAGCGAGCACACCCAGCGGGGCCGCGACGGGTGTCGCATCCCGATGCCGTGGGAGGCCGGGGCGACCGCCTACGGCTTCGGGGAGTCCGCACGCACGTGGCTGCCCCAGCCGGAGATCTACGGCTCGCTCGCGGTGGACCGTCAGGCTGGCGTACCGGGCTCGACGCTGGAGCTGTACCGCACCGCGCTGGGGCTACGGCGAAAGCACGGTCTCGGCACCGGAGAGCTCGCGTGGATGGACGGCTACGGTGACGAGGTCATCGCCTTCACCAACACCGGCCCTGACGGAGGGGTCATGGCAGTCCTGACGAACCTGGGCACGGCCCCGGTGCCCCTCCCCGAGGGCGGGGAGGTGCTACTGACGAGCCACTCCCTGGTCGACGAGCAGCTGCGGCACGACAGCACCGCGTGGTTGAGACTGAGCTGAGCACGCGACTAGGCATCCGATCCCAAGGCGTCGAGCTCGCGCGGTAGGTCGCGCATGAACAACAGCGGGCTCATGACGACGGGCAACGCAGCCAGGCTCAGCACCGCCACCCCGACCCAGAGCGCGGGAACCACCCCGAGGGCGCTGCCCAGCGCTCCACCGGCCAGGGCCCCGAGCGGGATGGGGCCCCAGACCAAGAACCGGATCGAGGCGTTCATCCGACCCAGCAGAGGCTGAGGGCACAGGCGCTGCCGGAAGCTGACCTGGACGACGTTGTAGACGACCACGGCCCAGCCCAGCACGAAGCCACCTCCGAGCAGGACGGGCACCGGAGCCGTCAGACTGGCCGTGGGGGTGGAGACCGCCGCCAAGGGCATCAGCACCGCGGTGAACGGGATGGAGCGGCCCTCACCCATCCACCGCGACACCGGGCCGGCGCTGACGGCGCCGAGCACTCCCCCGACGGCGCTGACCGAGAAGATCAGCCCCAGCGTGGTCTCGGGCAGACCGAGCGTGCGCACGACGTAGAGGACGAACAGCGCGTAGAGGATGTTGCTCGCGAAGTTGCTGATGCCGGTGCAGGCCGTGATGCGCACGAGCAGGGGATGTCGGATGACGAACGACAGTCCCTCACCGATCTCGACGCGCATCGGGCGGCGTTCCTCGCGTGGGGTCGGGGTCTCGACGTGGTCGACCCTGCTCACCAGCATCGAGGAGGCCGCCATACACACCGACGTGACGGCCACCGCCACAGGTGAGCCGATGAGACGAATCAACGCTGCGCCCGCTGCAGGCCCGGCGACGCCGGCCACCTGTTGGCTGGCCTGGAGCTTGCCGTTACCGTCCGCGAGATGGTCGGTGTCCACGATCTCCGGCAGGAAGGACTGGTTGGCGACGTCGAAGAACACGGTGATCGCGCCGCTGACCAGGGCCACGGCATACACCTGCCACATCGCGAGCGCATCGAACGCCCACGCGAGCGGCAACAGCGCGAGCACGGCAGCACGGCTCAGGTCGCCGAGCACGATGACGCGCTTCTTGTGCCAGCGATCGACCCACGCCCCCGCCGGCAGGGAGATCAGCAGGAAGGCGGCCATCTCCAGTGCCGCGAGCAGGCCCATCTCGAACGGTGTGGCATCCAGCAGCTGCACCGCCATCAGCGGGATGGCCAGGCCGACGATCTGCATTCCGAAGACGCTGACGGTGTCACCGGCCCACACCAGACGGAAGTCTCGATGTCGCCACAACGACGAGGCGCGGGTCATGCAGCCACTCTGAGTTAGTGATTGGGATTTGTCAATCGCTCGTTGTCCGGCGGTTAGACTGCCTCCTATGCCGACGGCCGAGCCGCCCGACAACCGGCCAGAACATGCGCGTCATGAGTATCGGGAGGCCTCCGACGCCGAAGCCAAGGCCCTCGCCTCCGGGCTACGGCTGAAGATCTTGCGGCTGACCCTGGACGAACCACTGACCAACAAGGAGATCGCCGACATCCTGGACATGGCTCCCGCCTCGGCCCTGCATCACGTCCGGCGGCTCGTGCAGACGGGGTTTCTTCGCCCCGAAGAGGCGCGTCGAGGCGCCCGCGGGGCGAAGGAGATCCCTTACCGGGCCACGGGCAAGTCGTGGTACGTCAGCACTCCGGTGGGCGTCCACTCGATGTTGGACGCGTTCATCGACGAGGTGAGGAAGTCGCCTGAACACGAGGTGGAGATGACTCGCCTCGGTCTGCGACTCAGCGGCGCCGATCTCAGCGAGTTTCGCGAGCGCCTCTACGCCTTGCTGAAGGAGATGCATGACCGGCCACGCGACGCCGACGGTGAGCGCGTCTCGGTGTTCGTCGCGATCCATCCGGACACCTCTGCGCCTCCTCGCCCCTAGCCACTCGGTGTTAGCTGTTCACTGACCAGCCGGTTGCGTGAAGTCAGGACCTCGACAGGCTGGACGGCCCCGTCGACCGTGATCGAGCCGGGGATCGGCTCCCACTCCTGCCCGTCGATCGAGTACTCCCCGCCGTAGGTGACACTGACTGATGCCTTGACGTTCGCCCGCGAGACATACACGTGCTGAATGCCGCCGTTCGGGTAGGGGCCACCCAGCGACTTCACCGGGCCCGAGGAGTCCCCGTCGCCGAAGTCGTAGGTGGCGTTGACGAAGAGGGGTCGAATGCGGACGTCATGACCCAGCAGGGTCGTGGTGTCGACCTCCTCGGGCTCGACCCCGTCATTCGGCCAGGTCAGTGCGTAGAAGGTCGGCAGGTGCACCAGCGTGCGTCCGCCAGGGGGCTCGATCTCGACCTGAGGCACCGCGAAGTCGGTGCGATGGAACTGAGCCACGATGTCGTTGATGCCCAGCGTGTCCTGCGGGGCGCCCGAGGTTGCCGGAACCGCGTCGGTGAAGCAGGTCAGCCCCAGATTCTGCCAGTCGCCGACGTCGCCATCGTCGTTGACCACCCGCCGGTAGAGACGGGACCACGGCCCGGCGCTGTCCGGTTCGTTGGTCTCGCAGTACTCGTCGGCGCTGATGCAGTAGGCCGTGGCGACGTCATTGATCGTGTTGCCCGGGCAGTTGATCACCTTGACGTACTCGAACCACGCTGTCGACTCAGCCGTGACAAACGCCCCTTGAGGCTGTCGGTTTTCCTGGTAAGCGATAACAGTCTCTTCAAAGGCACTCGTTCGTGCACCATCTCCGTCATCTTTGCTGGACGACTCCGCCCAATTAGCGTTCACATCCTCGAACGGTGCGGCGGAGGCAAGAATCAACAGAGTCGCGACTCTAGCCATCGTTCTGGACAACGAAGACTCCCTCCACGAGGAAGCTCGCATCTAGGCGCCTCACATCGACAGATAACTCAATGTCGCTTCCTTGACTGAAGCGATCAATCTCAGTCCCGTCGATTCCTAGGCGCCTGTAGGCAGGCGTCCGCGCCACAACAGAAACAACATACGAATCCGGCCCGGAGGCAAGTGCTGTTGCCTTGGTGACAATTCCGGATGGACCATCCAACCGTTGATCCTTTTTGGAAAGACTCTCTACATTGTCTTCGTAGTTCCTACACGTGTCGCACTGATTCGACGCGAGCTCGTTTAAGACACCATCTTGGGGATACCGGCCCAAGTGATTGTAGAGGTCCAGATAGTACTCGGCGAAGGCTGCGGCACCCGCTTCTGAGTCCTCGGTGGCCTCGGGGGGCATCTCGGGCACTCCCGGGTCGGCAGTCTGACCCGCCGAGTCGGCAGCACTGGTCGCCTTCGACGCCGCATCATCACCAACGGACGTCGCCTTCGAGTCGTCGGCGGCCCCGACCGAGTCCTGATTCTGTGGCGGCTCCTGCGGCCGCTGTCCATCGTCGCAGGCGGCCAGGACCCCGCCCATTGCCAGGCAGACTGCGAGCGCGCTGAGTCGCCTCACGGGATACTCCTCTAACACCAGGGACAGCCCGAAGGCCAGTGTCATGGGCGCTCATTCTCGCTCACCCGGGCGGGCACGCGCTAGTTGTCCACAGACCTACCGCGCGAGCACGTCCCCGTTTCGAAGGCTCAGGCGTGTCCATGGGCCGGACGTCAGCACAGTGCCTTGATGGTCCGGCACGGTGAAACCCAGCGTGTGGGCCGCCATCGCCGCCCCGGCCGGCGGCGCTCCCTCGTCTTCGGAGAGCCGCTGCCCCCAGATGCGCTCACGCAGGGACGCCACCGCCGCTGCACCCGCTCCGTGCGGGGTCCCCTGGGCCACTGCTTCGATGCCATCTCGCGCTGCCTGCACGAGCACGTCATGTGCCACCTGGCCCCTCGGTTCCCACCCCCCGCGTGGAGGGCTGATCGCTGCCCACGACGGAGTGACTCTCATCGGTGGCAGCTGCAGCACGGCACTGACGTCACCCGTGCTCACGCGACGTGCCAGGCGGTCCGATACCGCAGCCAGCGGCACCGTCGCGTCCACGTCGTGGGTCCCGTCGAGCTTCATCACGCGAAGGCCGAGCACGAGCCCCGACCCCAGCAGGCCCTGACCAGGCAGCACCCGCACCCACGCCGCCAGCACCTCACCGCGCGCCTGGAGGCGGATCGCACCCTCGGCGTCCAGGGTGCGCGCTCTGGCGACGTAGGTGCTGAGGTCCTGTAGCGTCTCCACCTCGGCGAACCTCAGCTGAGCACCGTCGGGCTCGCTCACCGCTGTCCCCGATGGCTGCGGAGCGCAGGCGGGTCGTCCATGAAGCCCTGAAGCGCCTCGCGTTGCGCGTCGTCCAAGCGACGGGGTGTGCCGGCATCGAGGTTGTAGGCCACCAGCGTGGTCTCGGCGAGCGCAAAGGTGGTCTCCGACCCCGGCTGCGTCACCGCGTACCCCACATCGAACGACGCCCCGCTGATCCGGCAGCACCACACCTCGATCCGGGCCGGCTCGTGGTTGAACGTCAAGGGAGCGAGGTAGTCGATCTCCTGCCGAGCGACCAGGATCCCTTCGGTGAGCAGGGAACGATCGCTGCCGAACCAGTGACGGAAGGCATACACCCGTGCGTCCTCCATCAGCCGCAGGAACTGCACGTTGTTGACGTGGCCGTAGGCGTCCATGTCCGACCACCGGATCTGGATGTCCACGGCATACCGGCTTGCAGCAGGGGAAGACATGCCGCTCATCCTGCCAGCCGCGGCTCGCTAGGCTTCACGGGTGAACCTTGAGGACCCGATCGACGACCTGCTCGACGTGCTCGACCTCGAACGCGAGGGTGCCACCACGATCTCCGTCACCTCGCCGGACAGCTTGGGCGAGGATCTCAGCGACTCTCGAGGTGACGTGTTCATCGGCCGCAGCCAGCCCCAGCCACGGGGTCGCGTCTTCGGTGGTCAGGTGCTGGCGCAGTCGGTCATCGCGGCCGGTCGCACGGTGGCGGACGTCACCGAACAGCCGCGCCCGATCCACTCGATGCACGGGTACTTCCTGCGTCCCGGCGACGACCGGCGGCCCATCAGGTTCCTGGTCGAGCGGATGCGCGACGGCCATTCGTTCTCGGCTCGACGCGTGCACGCCATCCAGGACGGCACGATCCTGCTGTCGATGATCACCTCGTTCCAGGACGAGGCCGACGGGCTGGATCACCAGAGCCGGATGCCCGATGTTCCCGGCCCCGACGGCCTGAGCTCAGACGCCGACATCCTGGCCACGATCGACCACCCGACCGCCCGGCAGCTCGCTCGGCGCGCCGTCGAGATCAGGCACGTGGAGGGGCCGCTGTTCACGCAGGCGGGCGAACGAACCGCGCGCCAGCACGTCTGGTTCCGGATCCCGAGGCAACTCCCCGACGACCCGTTGCTGCACGCCGCTCTGCTGGCCTACGCCTCCGACTACAGCCTCTTGGAGCCGATCCTGCGCAAGCACGGACTGGTCTGGGGTGACCCCCGACTGCGACCGGCCAGCCTGGACCATGCGATGTGGTTCCACCGCAGCCCGAGAGCCGACGACTGGATCCTGTACCGCCAGGCCTCCCCCTCGGCCCAGAACGGCCGCGGGCTCGGTCACGGCCTCATGTTCGCCGCCGACGGCACACTCATGGCCAGCGTGGCCCAGGAGGGCATGGTGCGGGTCAAGGAGTAGCGGGCCTCACAGGTCGCGCACCTGGCTGACCAGGTCTCCCACCAGGTCGAAGACACCACGCTCGTGCGCGTTCGGCAGTCCGAACAGCACGGTCTGCGTGCCGACCTCGGCCAGGGCACCGAGCTTGTCCACCGCCTGCGGCACGGTCAACGACTCCTCACCGCTTGCGGCCAGTGGGCGGCCGTCGCTCGACAGAGCCATCCGGGTGATGACGGTGCGCTCGATGTCGGCCGGGTCGCGGCCCAACGCCTGACAGTGCTCGTCGAGGACGTCGTACTTCGCCCTTACCCCCTCGGGCCCGACGTCGAAGAGGTTGCAGGCATCGGCATACTGCGCCACCATCCGCAGCGTCTTCTTCTCGCCGCTGCCTCCCACCATGATGGGCAGGTGTGGCCGGCTCAGCGGGAGCGGCGAGTTCAGCGGTCGCTGCAGCTGGTAGTGCGCCCCGTCGTATGGCGTTGGATCACCCGCACGCATCTGATGAGCGATCTGCAGGGTCTCCTCCAGGCGCTGGAAGCGCTCGCTCAGCGGTGGGTACGGCACGCCCAGCCCCCGGTGCTCCTCCTCGTTCCAGGCGGCGCCGATCCCCAGCCACGCCCGTCCCCCGCTCAACACGTCAAGGGTGGTGACGGTCTTGAGCAGGACGCCGGGATGGCGGTAGGTCACACCCGTGACGAGCGTGCCGAGCTCGATGGTGGAGGTATGAGCAGCGGCGAAGCTCAGCGCGGTGTAAGCCTCGAGCATCTCCCACTCGGGCGGCCCGATCATCGATATCTGGAAGAAGTGGTCCATCACCCACAAGCTCGACATCCCCGCAGCCTCGGCGTCCTGCGCGATCCGCGCCAGGGTCGGGCCGATCGAGGCAGGGGCGTCGGGCCAGCTGAAGTACGGAACCTGTAGACCCAGTCTCATGGCATGCCCTTACGTCGACCCCGTCACGCCGGTGCTACGCCTTCCCGGAACCTGACCGACCGCGACCGAGGAGGTAGCCCAGGACCCCGGCGACCCCCACTGCGAGCGGGATGCCGTACCGGCTCATCAGCACAGGGCCTACGGCACTACCCAGGTTGATCACGTCTTCTCCGCCGTCCGAAGTGGACTGGCGAGGCGCCGCCGCAGCAGGTGCGGGGGCCGCGACCGGCGTCACCGCAGCGTCGGAGACTGGTTCGTCGGCAACCTGTGGGTCGGAGGCAACAGAGCCCGCAGAGGCCCCAGGTGTCGCAGCCCCAGCGTCCACCTCTGCATGACCCGGGTCGGTCGCGGTCTCGGGTGCCTCGGTGCCCAGGGGGTCCACCTCGCTCGCCGCCACCGGGTCGTGCGTCTCGGGCTCGGCCCCGGCGTCCTCGAGCTGGGACTCGAGACAGACCACGAACCGGCCGAGCAGCTTGTCGGACACGTCCTGCATCACCCCACGACCGAACTGGGCCGGCTTGCCGGTAATCGACAGGTCAGTCTTCACGTCGACCTTGGTTCCGGTGCCGTCCGGGCTGAGGTTGAGCATGACGCTCGCACCGGCGGTGCCGTTGCCCCGCTTGTCCTTGCCTCGTGCCTCGATGGTGGCTCGGTGGTCGGCGTCGTCGCGGGAGACGAAGTGGCCGGAGCCGGAATACATCATCGCGATCGGGCCCAGCTTGACCTTCACGGTGCCCGAGAACTGCTCGTCGTCGGCCTCGGTCACGGTGGCGCCGGGGAAGCACGAGCCGACCTGGTGCAGGTCGGTCAGCAGCGACCAGGTGCGTTCCGGCGAGGCGGGGACGGAGAAGGAGTGAACCAGCTCCACGGGCTCAGCCCCCTGCCGCCGACACGACGGCCCGCCGGGTCAGGACGCCGGCCAGATGCTTGCGATAGTCCGCGTCACCGTTGAGGTCAGACGGCGGGTCGGTGCCCTCGCCGACCGACGCGCACACCTCGTCCAACGCTTCGTTGGTGGCCTGCATACCCACCAGCTGGTCCTCCAGCGACCTGGCTCGCAGCGGCGTCGAGCCCATGTTGGTCAACGCGACCTTGGCCTCGGCGATCGTGCCGCCGTCGGCTCGCACGGTGGCGGCGGCGGCAACGATCGACCACTGGTGGGAGACACGCACAAACTTGGTGTATGCGCTGCCCCACCCGGTGTGCTTCGGGATGCGCACCGCGGTGAGCAGCTCCCCCTCCTGCACGGCCGTCTCGAAGATGTCGACGAAGAAGTCGTCGACCGTGACCGTCCGCTCAGTACCGTCGGCCCCGGTGATCACCATCTGCGCGTCCAGCGCCAACGCGGGCGCGCCGACGTCACCCGCGGGGTCGGCGTGGACCAGCGCCCCACCGAGGGTGCCCCGGTGCCGGATCTGTGGGTCGGCGACCTCGGCCACGGCCTTGCACAGCAGGGAGGCGTGCTCGTTCACCAGGTCACTGGCCAGGACGTCGGCGTAGGTCGTCATCGCACCGATGCGGATCGCGTCGCCGTCGTCGGACACGCCGGCGAGCTCAGGCACACGGCCGAGGTCGATGACCATCTCCGGGGCGTTCAGACGCATCCGCAGGATCGGCATGAGCGACTGGCCACCGGCCATGACCTTGGCGTCGTCACCGTGCTCGGCCAGCAGGCTGAGGGCTTCGGCGACCGTGGTCGGGGCGGCGTAGTCGAACTCGGCGGGGATCACTGGTCTGCTCCGTTTCCTGCGTGCCGGGCGTTTCCTCCGGCATGATGACCGGGCGGCGGACCCGGAGGGTCCTGGTTGAGGGCGGCCGTCTCGAAGTGCGGCACGGCGTCACCAGTGGTGGCCTCGCTGCCAGCGTCTGACTGACCCGCTTTGCCCTCTTTGATCGCCCGCCACACCCGCTCCGGGGTGCAGGGCATCCGGATGTCCTTGACGCCGAACTGCCGGATCGCATCGAGGACCGCGTTGACCACGGCCGGGGTCGAGGCGATGGTGCCGGCCTCACCCACGCCCTTGACGCCCATGTCGTTGCTCAATGCAGGCGTCACGGTCCGGTCCGTGACGAAGCTGATCGTGTCCGCGCTTGTCGGCAGGGTGTAGTCCACGAAGGACCCCGACACCAAGGTGCCGTTATCGTCGTAGACCGCCTCCTCCCACAGCGCCTGGGAGATGCCCTGCACCAAGCCGCCGTGGACCTGCCCCTCGACGATGAGGGGGTTGACGACGATCCCCACGTCGTCCACACAGACGTAGGAGCGCATGGTGACCTGACCGGTCTCGGTGTCGACCTCCATGGCGCACAAGTGCGTTCCGTGGGGGTAGGAGAAGTTGACCGGGTCGAACGTCGCCTCGGCATCCAGACTGGGCTCCATACCTTCGGGCAGGTCGTGCGCATGGAACGCCGCGAAGGCCAGGTCACCGAGGCCGATTCCCTGCTCGGTACCCTTGACGTTGAAGGTGCCCCGTTCGAACTCGATGTCGTCGACGTTGGCCTCGAGCATGTGGGCGGCCAACGGCTTGGCCCGCTCGATCACCTTGTCGGTGGCCTTGCCAATAGCCTGGCCGCCGACGACCAGCGAGCGGGAGCCGTAGGTGTCCATGCCCTTGTGACTGCTCTGGGTGTCGCCGTGCAGGATCTCCACATCGTCGAAGGGCACCCCGAGGCGGTCGGCCACGATCTGGCTGAAAGCCGTCTCGTGCCCTTGTCCGTGCGCCGAGACGCCGGTGACCACCTCAACCTTGCCGGTCGGCAGCACGCGGACGTCCGCGTGCTCCCAACCGCCAGCGGCATAGTTGAGCGCCCCGAGGACGCGGGAGGGTGCCAGCCCGCACATCTCGGTGAACGTCGAGATACCGATGCCGAGCTGGACAGGGTCACCTGCCTCACGGCGCCGCTGCTGCTCGGCGCGCAGGCCCTGGTAGTCGAACAGCTCGACTGCGCGGTCCGTCGCCGCCTCGTAGTTGCCCGAGTCGTACTGCAGCCCCGCCACGGTGTCGAAGGGGAACTCGTCATGGGCGATCCAGTTCTTGCGTCGCAGCTCGAGCGGTTCCATTCCCAGCTCGTCGGCCAGGTCGTCCATGATGCGCTCGATCGCGAACGTGGCCTCGGGTCGGCCCGCGCCCCGGTAGGCGTCAGTCCACGTCTTGTTGGTGAACACGTTGGTGCAGCTGAAGTGGTAGGCCGCGAACTTGTAGATCGAGTTGTACATGAACGCACCGAGGATCGGGATACCTGGAGTCACCAGCCCCAGGTAGGCGCCCATATCGGCCAACAGCTCGACCTTCAGACCCTTCACGATCCCGTCCCGGGTGGCCGACAGCGTCAGCTTCTGCCACTGGTCGCGGCCGTGGTGACCCGAGAGCAGCGACTCGCTGCGGGTCTCGGTCCATTTGCAGGGCTTGCCTGTGTGCCGGGCGGCCAGGAACGTGATGACCTCCTCCGGTGTCATCTGCAGCTTGCCGCCGAACCCACCTCCCACATCCGGGGCGATGACCCGGATCTTGGACTCGGGCACCCCCAGAGTCAGCGCCATCATGACCCGCAAGATGTGCGGGACCTGTGTGGCCGACCACATCGTGTACTGCTCACTGGTGGGGTCGACGACGACCGACCGGGGCTCCATGAACGCAGGAATGAGCCGCTGCTGGCGGTACTCCCGCTCGATGAGTACCTCGGCGTTGCGGATCGTGTCCTCCACGTCCTCGCCGGCACCGGCCTCCTTGGAGTCGTAGACCCATGTTGCGCTGCGGTTTGTGCCGAGGTCGGGGTGCGCCAGCACCTCGTCGGCGGCCGCCTTCTTCAAGTCCAACGCGGGGGGCAGCTCTTCGTAGTCGACGTCGACGAGCTCGGCGGCGTCCCGGGCTGCCGCAGCGCTGCGCGCGACGACCACAGCGACGATCTCACCGGCGAAGGCGACCCGGTCGACGGCGATCGAGGGGTGGTCGGCGGCCTTCTGGTCATCGGTGATCGGCCACGCGGTCGGCAGGGCGCCCTGGATGTCCTTTACGTCCTCACCGGTCAGGACCGCGACGACGCCACTGGAGGCCTTCGCGGCGCTGGCGTCGACCGCGCTGATCGCGGCATGCGCGAACGGGCTTCGCACCATGCTCAGGTGCAGCATCCCGGTCAGCTGGATGTTGTCGGTGAACTTCGTGCGCCCGGTGATGAGGCGCTGGTCCTCCTTGCGCAGCCGGGACTTGCCGAGCTCGGCTTCTGGGGCGTGGGTCTCACTCTCGATCGTGGTCATGCCTGGGCTCCTGACGCTTGCTGCACGGCCTTGACGATGTTCTGGTAGCCGGTGCACCGGCACAGGTTGCCCTCCATGCCCTGGCGGATCTCGTCCTCGCTGGGGCTGGGGTTCTCGTTCAACAGGTCGGTGGCCTGCATGATCATGCCCGGGGTGCAGTAGCCGCATTGCAGCGCGTGACATTCGTGAAAGGCCTGCTGGACCGGCGTGAGCTCGCCGCCCTCGGCCAGACCTTCGATCGTGGTCACCTCGTGGCCATCGGCCTGGACCGCCAGCATGTTGCACGACTTCACGCTGCGACCGTCGAGATGGATGGTGCACGCCCCGCAGTTGCTCGTGTCGCACCCTACGACGGTGCCCGTCTTGCCGACCTGCTCTCGCAGGTAGTGCACCAGGAGCATGCGGGGTTCGACGTCGTCGGTGCAGGACACCCCGTCGACGTTGACGGTGATGCGAGTCATGGATCCTCCAGGGCGGGGCAGGGACAGAGCGGTCGGGTCACCTCTGGTGAGCCAGACGTGACCCGTGTCACACGCTAGCCATACTATGCCTGCCCGGGCTCGATCTCTCGCCGAGGTTGCGTCGGTCCCCACTCAGTGCGTTCAGCGTCCCCCGCATCGTGATGGATCGGACCGCTCGTGTCACTCAGGGGCTCTCCCTGCCCACCCCATCGCACCGCCACGATCTCCGAGGCGATGCTCACGGCCGTCTCCTGCGGTGTGCGGGCACCGAGGTCCAACCCGATCGGGCTGGAAAGCCTCGCGAGGTGGGCCGGCTCGAGCCCGATCTCTCGCAGGCGGTCCATCCGATCATCGTGGGTCCGCCGCGAGCCCATGGCGCCGATGTAGGCCACCGGCGGGCCGGTCAGTGCCATCTCCAACACCGGGACGTCGAACTTCGGGTCGTGCGTCAGGACACAGATGACCGTTCGCGCGTCGACGCGTCCTGCGGCAATCTCAGCCCCGAGGTATCGATGGGGCCACTGCACGACGACCTCGTCAGCCGCCGCGAAGCGTGCCGTCGTCGCGAACACGGGGCGCGCGTCGCAGACGGTGACGTGGTAGCCCAGGAAGGCCCCCATCGTCGCGACCGCCGCAGCGAAGTCGATCGCGCCGAACACCAGCATCCGCGGCTTCGGTGCGTGGCTGGCGACGAAGACGCGCATGCCCATCCCACGACGTTCACCGTCCGGGCCGTACTCCAACGTGGCCGTCCGCCCAGCCGCCAGCAGGCCGCGGGTGTCGTCGGCCACGGCATCGTCGGCTCGCGAGGACCCGAGCGAACCCGAAGAGGCCGACGTGTCGGGGCGGACCACGAGCCGCCGGCCGACCCACGCTTCGTCGGGATGCTCGATCACCGTCGCCACGGCCACCGGTCGCCCCGCCTCGATGTCGCCCGACACCGCTTCCAGCTCGGGAAAGGACTCCGTCGATACGCGCTCGACGAAGACGTCCAGGACCCCGCCGCAGGTCAGGCCCACCGCGAACGCGTCGTCGTCACTGACTCCGTACCGGGTCAACACCGGCACACCGTCGGCCAGCACCTCCTGCCCGAGGGTGTACACCGCGCCTTCGACGCATCCTCCGGAAACCGACCCCACCGCAGCGCCATCCGGCCCCACCAGCATGGACGCCCCCGCCTGGCGGGGCGCTGAGCGCCAGGTGTCCACCACGGTGGCCATCGCCACCGAGTCGCCCGCCCGGCACCACGTGAGGAGCTCGGCCATGACCTCACGCACGGGCGACCACCTCCAGAACCTCGCCGAACGCTGCGAGCGAATGACCCGCGACAAAGTCGTCGACGTGTGGCAGGGCCGCGACGATCCCCGCTTGCACGGGTGCATAGCCCGGTTGACCACGGTGCGGGTTGACCCACACCACGCGATGTGACAGGGCCGCCAAACGCCGCATCTGCTCGCCCAGCACCTCCGGATGGGCTCGCTCCCAACCATCGCTGAAGACCACGACGACCGCGCCACGCGCCATGCCGCGGCGCCCCCACCGCTCCAGGAAGGCTGCCAGCACCTGGCCGAGCCGAGTCCCCCCCGACCAGTCCGCCACCGAGCCACCGGCGGCGACGAGGGCCGCGTCCGGGTCTCGCTGCCGCATCGCTGGCGTCACGTGCGTCAGCCGGGTACCCACCGTGAACACCTCCGTGCTCCCTGGGGCCGACTGCACCATCGCGTGCGCCAGCCGCAGCAGGGCGTCGGCATAGGCACTCATCGAGCCGCTGACGTCGAGCAGGAGCACGACGCGGCGCGCACGTACGCCCGGCCGACGACGCACGACCACGCCCGGCTCCCCCATGCGACGCAGCTGCGAACGCAGCGTGCCGGGCCCGTCGACCTCACCACGACGGGCCCGTGTGTGTCGTCGGGTCCGGCGCACCGGCGAGCGCGGGCGCAGCGTGGCGAACTGGTGGCGCAGCAGGGCTCGCTGCTGCGCGCTGAGCCCCGCGATGTCGCGATGGCGCAACACCTCACGCGCGGAGGCCAGGGCGCGCAGCACGTGGTCACGGTCCGCTGAGCCTTCTCCCTGGTCAGGGCCGTCATCCCAGCCGGCCTGCACCACCGTCGGCGCCGGTGCGGCCGGCCGGTTGAGGCAATGCATCTCCGACCCGCCGAACCACTGCGCGAACACCTGGTCGAAAGGGTCGAGGTCCGACGGCGACGCGGTGAGCGTCGTGCGGCCGGCCCAGTACAACCGGTCGCGGTCGCTGACCCCCACCAACGCTGCGGCGCGCAAGAACGTCATGGTGCGGTCCGGCGTCACGGGCAACCCCGCCGACCGCAGTGCTCGGGTGAAGCCCAGCAGCAGCTCCTCGGCGGTCCAGGTCATGGGACGAGCATCCGGTCCAACGCGGCGCGGACGCGCTCAGTGTCCTCCCGGTACTTCACCGCGGCTCCGACAGTCGCCGCCGCGACCTCGACGTCAAGCGTGCTGCGTCCCAGCGCGTGGACGGCGCGAGCCCAGTCCAGGGTCTCGGCCACCCCAGGCGGCTTGATCAGCTCCCCCTCGGCACGAAGCCTTTGCACCAGGCCGACGATCTGCGCGGCGAGATCTGCTGTCACCTCGGGCAGACGGGTGCGGACGATCGCCGTCTCACGGTTGATACCGGGATGGTCGATCCAGTGGTAGAGGCAGCGGCGTTTCAGCGCGTCGTGCAGCTCCCGGGTCCGGTTGGAGGTCAGCACGACGAAAGGCGGCTGCTCGGCCCGCACGGTGCCGACCTCGGGAATCGTGACCGACCAGGTCGAGAGGATCTCCAGCAGGAAGGCCTCGAACTCGTCGTCAGCCCGGTCGATCTCGTCGATCAACAGCACGGATCCGGGCTCGCGCAAGGCCCTGAGCAGAGGACGGGCTAGCAGGAAGCGGGGGTCGTACACCTCTGCCTCGAGCTGGTCCACCTCCCCGGCCGACGCCGCAGCCTCGACGGCGCGCAGATGCAGGATCTGCCGCGGGAAGTCCCAGTCGTACAGCGCCTGGCTCGCGTCGATTCCCTCGTAGCACTGCAACCGGATGACCGGTGCGTCCAACACCTGCGCCATCGCCTCGGCGAGGGCGGTCTTGCCGGTGCCGGGCTCACCTTCGACGAGCACCGGTCGCTGCAACGCTGCCGCGAGGTAGGTCACGGTGGACAGACCCTCGTCGGCCAGGTACCCGGTCGTGGCCAAGGCTTCAGCGACTGACCGGGGGCTGACCAATGCGGGCTGCCGGTGCATCGTCACAGCATCAACGACCAACCTGGGGACGATCCACCCCGGGTCCCCCCTGGGGGCACCGCCGCTGCCGATGTCACTGCTGGTGCCCTGCTCGTGCCGACGTCATGGGGCACCTGGGCAACCCTTGCGCGAGGCCCGCCCCGCCTCATCCTGGTAGGTCGACAGCTCCTGCGGGGTGTCCACGTCACGGCCGGCTGCCAGGTCACCGCACTCGACGAGCACGGCCTGATGTTCGCGCAGGTAGCGGCCCGCCCCACGGTCGCCCTGGGCACTGTCCACGGCCCCCTGCCAGTGCCCCTGGCCGATCAGGGCGGGATGCCCGGCGCGGCCGTCGTAGGCGGCACGTACCAGTGCTCTGGACCAAGGCTGTCCCTCGCCTCCTTGCTCCAGCACCCGCTCGACCACCTCGGAACCGACGTCGGGCAGGTCCACCAGATGGACCAGCACCGCGACCGGACATCCCCTCCCGCGTGCGGCCAACGAGGCCAACCCCGTGCGAAGAGACGCGCTCACGCCGTCCTGCCACTGCACGCATTCCACGGTCGACACACGATCACCCCAGCGGGCAGCCGCCGTGCCGACCCTTCCCGCGAGGCCTTCCGCGCCGGCTCCGAGCACCACCTGCACCTCACCGCAGCCGCCTCGCAACAAGGTTTCGACGGACCGCTCGAGCATCGTCTGCCCCGCGAGCTCCACGGCGGCCTTGGGCCGACCCATGCGGCTCCCCTCGCCCGCGGCCAAGAGCAGACCCACCACGAACGGAATGGACGGCATACCCGCAGTCTTCCGTATCCGGCGCTCGCGTGGGTGCCTCATGCGGCATGCTGAGAGTCATGAGCATCGCGGTCGACCCAGCCGAGCTCGGCGAAGCGATGGCGGTCAGGCCGTTGGCGTACCTGCTGAGCCCCGGTCGCGGTCGACCCCACGTGGTCCAGGTGGTGCCGACCCTGACCGGAGAGATGATTCACGTCGATGCCCCCGGACGTTCTGCGGTCGCGCTCGCCCGCGACCACCCACAGGTCACCCTGCTGCTACCACCCGCCGCCGCCGACGGGCACAGCCTGATCGTCGACGGGACCGCTCACGCCCGCGGCGACGCGCTGCACATCAAAGTGGAGCACGCCGTGCTGCACCGGCGTGCCACGGCGGACTCACCGCCGTCGGTGACGGGATGCGGCGCCGACTGCCAGCCGGTAGAGATCACGGATCCGTGATCACCAGCTTGAACCGTTTCCACCGTTGATCAGCTATGCGCTGTCACCGCTGCGGTGGTCGTGCGGGAGCTGAGGGAATGTCAGGCGCTGATCTCGACGAGCTTGAGCACGGTGTTGTGATTGCGCATGGTGCCGACGAGGTCGAGATGGCGTTCGAACCACGCCCCCGTATACCGCGTGTCCACCGCCGAACCGGCGAGCTTGAGGAAGGCGTGCGGCCCGACCACCGCGAAGTCGTCGTCGGACTCGTCCCGCGGGAGCCCGGCTACGGCCGCTTCCGACGGGCTGTGGTCGCAGAACATGGTGTGCACTGCCCGTCCCTCCAGCGCCCCGGTGCTCACGCGGTCGGCCCAGGGGTTGTCTCGCACCGCCGCCTGCAACTCCTCGTGGGTGCGCATCACCACCGCGATGCGGCCGAAGCGCTCGGCCAGCGCCGTCTCCAGCGCCCGTCCGGTCGCCTTCAGATCATCGGGGGGACTCATCACCACGTTGCCGGTGGCCACGACGGTCCGTACGTTCGTGCACCCGACATCGCCGGCCAGCGCGCGCAACCAGTCCATCTTCATCCGGTTGCCGCCGACGTTGACGCTGCGCAGCAGGGCGACCACGTCAGGCATTCAGACTCCTCGTGCTGCAGAAGGTGCGGTGCACCCCGGTCAGCGGATCGTCGAACTCTAGCCGTTGCGCAAGCAGCTGCAACGGGTCGCTGAAGTCGCCGTCGCCCACATCACGGATGTGCGGGTAGAGCGGGTCGCCCAGGATCGGCATGCCCAGCCCGGCGCAGTGCACCCGCAGCTGATGGGTCCGACCGGTATGGGGCGTCAGCCGGTAGGTGCAGACCTCGCTCAGGCAGTCCAGGCGCTCGATCGTGGTCTGCGCGTTCGCCGCGCCCTGGACCACCTGCGCCTGCAGCTGCCCTCGGTGCTTGACGATCCGGTTGCTCACCGTCACCGGATCTCGCCACGAGGGCAGCCGAGGAGCCCGCGCCAGATAGGTCTTGTGCACTCGGCGCTCGGAGAAAAGTCGCTGGTAGGCAGCTCGCACCTCAGGGCGTACCACCAGGATCAGCACCCCCGCGGTCAGCCGGTCCAGCCGGTGAGCGGGGACCACGTCGGGCAGCCCGTAGTCGCGCCTCAGCCTGGTGACAACGGTCTCGGTGACGTGTGCACCGCGCGGCATCGTGGACAGGAAGTGGGGCTTGTCCACCACGACGATGTCGTGGTCCCGGTGCAGGATGACGAGCTCGAACGGCACCTGCGTCTCGGGCTCCACATCGCGGTAGAGGAAGACCACCTGCCCGCCGCGGTAGGCCGTGTCCTCGTCGACCGCAGTGCCATCGCCGAGGACCACCTCACCGGCGCGCACGCGGCCGTACAACGCCTCGGCCGGGGTGCCGGTGCGTTCACGCAGGAATGCGAGCACCGTCGTCCACGGGCCGCCCGGCGGCATCCGCACCCTGGCCGGCCCGATCCCGTCGCGGTCCGGCAGCGGCGCCTCTCGCCGACGGCTCAGTGCTCAGGCTCCATGACCGACAGCACGATCTTGCCGTGGCTGTGCCCCTCCTCGAGGTACCTCATCGCCTCGGCGCCCTCTTCCAACGGATACCTCCGGTCGATCAACGCCCGCACCTGACCTGCCTCGACGTAGCGTCTCAGATCGGCGAGCTTCTCGCCGTCCGGTTTGGCGATCACCGGGCCCAGGCTGCGGCCCCGGGTCGACAGGGCCTTGCCCAGGGCGATCCCCTCGAGCATCTGCCTCCCGGTGCCTCCGATCATGAGGTAGCGACCGCCTGGTCTCAGCGCGTCCCGGTAGCGGCGCACAGGCTGGTAGCCGTTGACGCCGAGCACGACGTCCCATGACTGACCATCGGCGAACACGTCGCTCATGAGGTAGTCCACCACGCGATGGGCTCCGAGAGCGTGCACCTGCTCGGTCTTGGACGAGCTGCATACCGCGGTCACCTCCGCTCCCATCGCCACGGCCAGCTGGACGGCGTACGTGCCGACCCCGCCGGAGGCACCGTAGACCAGCACCCGCTCCCCCGCTGTCACCGCGGCCTGGTCGCGCAGGGCCTGCAGTGCCGTCACCCCAGACAGCGGCATGACCGCGGCCTGCTCGAAGAAGGTGGTGGACGGCTTGCGGCTCAGGAAGCGCTCGGGCACACAGACGTACTCGGCGAAGGCCCCGAAGCCGCAGGTCGACAGATCTGCGAAGACCTCATCGCCCACGCGGAGCTCACGCACGGTATCGCCCACCGTCTCGACCGTGCCGGCGAGGTCCGCGCCGAGGGCGCGCATTCGGGGTCTCAAGAGGCCGTTGCCCACACGGACGATGAACGGGTCGGCGCGCATGATGTGCCAGTCGGCGGCGTTGAGACCGGCGGCGTGGACCCTCACCAGGACCTCGTCCGCAGCCGGCTCGGGCCTCTCGACATCCCTGAGCTGCAGGACCTCGGGGCCCCCGTAGCGCGGACAGACCAGTGCTTTCACAGAAGACCTCCTGAGCCGATACGTACGCCGTACGTCCTAAGTACAATGTACGTTACAGCAATGCCGAGCATCAAGCCTGAATCCTCCCGGGTCCCCCTCACCCGTCACAGAGTGCTCGACGGTGGGGTGGCTCTCGCGGACGAACGCGGAGTGGCCGGAGTAACGATGCGCCTCCTCGCGCACCGTCTCGGCTACGAGGTGATGTCCTTGTACAACCACGTGGTCAGCAAGGCCGACCTGCTGGCCGGCATGGTCGACACGGTGGTCACCGGTGTCGACCTGCCCTCGAGCGACGAACCCTGGCCGCGGGCACTCCGGCGCTCCTGTCTCTCAGCGCACGAGGCGCTGAACCGGCATCCGTGGGTCAGCGAGCTCTGGACCACCAGTGCCGTGGGCCCGGCCCGGATGGATCTCATGGAGGCCTGGCTCGAGGCGCTGCGCCGCTCGGACCTCTCCCCCCACTCCGCCCATCGCGGGTTCCACGCGCTGAGCAACCACGTTGTCGGCTTCGCCCTGCAGCAGGGCGCCATCACGGGAGCGGGCCAGACCGGCGCCGCACTGGAGGACCGGAAGACCGGCGCGCGTTCCTTCCTGGAGACTATCGACCCGCAGGTGCACCCGCGCATGGTCGAGCACGTCGAGCAGCACCTCCACGAGGCGGAGCTGGACAGCAGCTTCGGCTACGTGCTGGACCTCATTCTCGACGGCTTGGCCGCGGACCGAGACGCACCGGAATCCGCGTCGTCGTAGCGAACGTCCGGCTCATCTGCCTTCCAGGACGCGTTTGAGCGATGCGAGGTCGGCGCGCACCGCAGTGGCGTCACGGGTGAGCTCTTCTTCGGTCATGCCAGGTTGCCGTCGCAGCGTGAACACCACCTCGCTGCTCTCGCCGTACGGGATCACCCGCAGCGGGTTGAACACCGTCTGGCCAGCGGGCAGCGTGACGACGTGGTCGAGCACACCGAGGTCGTTGCGCTCGGTGAAGTCGATAGTGACCCGGCCCATCGGCGACTCGGCCACCCAGTGGCCGTCGCTCCATTCCACCGTCGTGCGCGCCAGCCCGCTCGCCCAGGCAGGCAAATTCGCCGGGTCTGCAGCGAACTCGTAGACGACGGTGCTGGAGCGGTCGACCACGATGCTCAGGTGCGTGGAGTCGCGTGTCATGACCGACAGTGTGCCGCCTGGCACCGACAGCATCGACCCGACGGCATCGACCCAACGAGGCCGAGACCGCCTAGGCGCGGGTGAGCTTGCGGTAGGTCACGCGGTGAGGGCGAGCGGCCTCGACACCGAGCCGCTCGATCTTGTTCTGCTCGTAGGCCCCGAAGTTGCCCTCGAACCAGTACCAGTTGTCGGGGTCGTCCTCGGTGCCCTCGTAGGCCAGGATGTGCGTCACGACCCGGTCCAGGAACCACCGGTCGTGGCTGATGACCACCGCGCACCCGGGGAAGTTCAACAGCGCGTTCTCCAGGGAGCCGAGCGTCTCGACGTCGAGGTCGTTGGTGGGCTCGTCGAGCAGCAGCAGGTTGCCGCCCTGCTTCAGGGTCAGCGCCAGGTTGAGCCGGTTGCGCTCGCCCCCCGAAAGCACCCCGGCCTTCTTCTGCTGGTCCGGCCCCTTGAAGCCGAACTGCGAGACGTAGGCCCGCGACGGGATCTCGACCCGGCCGACCTGGATGAAGTCGTTGCCCTCGGAGACGACCTCCCACAGCGACTTCTCGGCGTCGATGCCCCCACGGCTCTGGTCGACGTAGGAGATGGTGACCGTGTCACCGACCTTGACCGAGCCGGCATCCGGCTCCTCCATGCCCACAATGGTCTTGAACAGCGTGGTCTTGCCGACACCGTTCGGCCCGATCACCCCGACGATGCCGTTACGGGGCAAGGTGAAGCTGAGGTCGTCGATGAGCACCCGCTGGCCGAAGCCCTTCTTCAGGCCCTCGACCTCGATGACCTGCGATCCCAGCCGAGGGCCCGGCGGGATGGCGATCTCCTCGAAGTCCAGCTTGCGGGTCTTGTCGGCCTCGGCCGCCATCTCCTCGTAGCGCGCGAGGCGGGCCTTGCTCTTGGTCTGCTTCGCCTTGGCGTTGGACCGGACCCAGTCGAGCTCCTTCTCCAGGCGCTTGGCCAGCTTGGCGTCCTTCTTGCCCTGCACGGCCAGGCGCTCGCGCTTCTTCTCCAGGTAGGTGGAGTAGTTGCCCTCGTAGGGGTAGAGGCGCCCGCGGTCCACCTCGGCGATCCACTGGGCCACGTTGTCCAGGAAGTACCGGTCGTGAGTGACCGCCAGGACGGCGCCGGGGTAGCCGGCCAGATGCTGCTCCAGCCACTGCACGCTCTCGGCGTCGAGGTGGTTGGTCGGCTCGTCCAGCAGGAGCAGGTCCGGCTTGGACAGCAGCAGCTTGCACAGCGCCACCCGGCGCCGCTCCCCTCCCGAGAGCACCGTGACGTCAGCCTCCGGCGGCGGACACTGCAGCGCGTCCATGGCCTGCTCGAGCTGGGAGTCCAGGTCCCACGCGTCGGCGGCGTCGATGTCCTCCTGCAGGGAGCCCATCTCGGCCATCAGGGCGTCGAAGTCGGCATCCGGTTCGGCCATCTCCTCGGAGATGGCGTTGTACCGGTCGAGCTTGCCCTTGATCGGCCCCACGCCCTCCTCGACGTTGCCGAGCACCGTCTTGTCCTCGTTCAGCGGCGGCTCCTGCAGCAGGATGCCGACGGTGTAGCCCGGGGTCAGGCGGGCCTCGCCGTTGGACGGCTGGTCCAGCCCGGCCATGATCTTCAGGATGGTGGACTTCCCGGCGCCGTTGGGCCCGACCACCCCGATCTTGGCACCCGGATAGAACGACATGGTCACGTCGTCGAGGATGACCTTGTCGCCGTGGGCCTTCCGGGCACGACTCATCGTGTAAATGAACTCGGGCATGCTTCCAGGCTAACGGCCGACGGGGAGCCGTCCGAATCGTCGTCCCCCGAGCAGGCCGAGGGTGAGCGACCGGGCCGCCGGCTAGGTTGACCCTGCCGCGTCGAGCTGCTGGCGAGTCTGCCGATGACGCTTGAGCACCGCTGAGACCGGGCCGCGCACGTGCTCGGCGGCAACCGTGGCGATGGCCGTGTCCATCCGTCTGCGCACCGAGGCCTGTCGGCGGGTCGCGCCCGAGCGGGCCACCACACGCCCGAGCCCGGCCAGCACCAGACCCGCCACGATGCCCCCCGCGAACAGGAGCAACGGGATCGGGATCGGGACCGGGCCCCACATCGGGGCGTCCATCTCGATCTGAGCCCACTGCAGCGCGAAAAGCAGGGTCAGCCAGCCGGCGCCCACGATGACCGCCAGCGCCAGGAGTAGCTGCAGAAAGCTCCAGACCGGCCACCACAACGGGTTCTTGTCCCGGAGCGGGGTATTCATGACTGCTTGGTCCAAAGCGTCCCCCAGGGACGAGTCATCCGGGGTTGCGGCGTCGTCCACCGCGTCCGCCCACCGCCGGGGAAGGTCGCGTCCAGCCCGGTCGGCGAGCGCGCGGGTGGCCACGTCCACCGCCGAGCGTGCGGCGGGGGTCGCTGGAGGAAGCGACGAGCGACCGAGCACGGCCTGCACGTCCTCGGAGGCGATCACCGATCCCGGCTTCGTCGCAGGCTTGCCGAGCCGAAGTCGGCGCAAGGGGTCCGGCCGGAGGCCGGCGACCCAGCGAGTGAACGGCCAGCCAGCGCGTGCGGCGCTCTGACGCAGGTAGTCCTGCCGCACGGCGCGCAGCACCACCGGGACCCCGGCCGCGCGGGCTAGGGCCGCGTTCAGCTCGGCAGATGTGTCGTCGTCCACCTGGGGGTCAGTGTCGGCCACGCCTGACCTGAGCCGACGGACCATCGCCACGATGTCCCCCGACAGCCGCTGCTCGGCGGCGTTGCGAGCAGTGACCACCTCGGCGATCCGCCGCGTCAGCTCCGGCAGTCCAACGCCCAGTCGAGCCGAGGTGGGGATGACCTCGAAGTCGCCCGCCCCGTCGGTCTTGACCAACGAGCGCAGGTCGTCAGCGATCTGCTGCACCGCCGACTCACCGACGCGGTCCACCTGGTTCAGCACCACGATCATCACGCCGTCGTGGTCTCGCAGCGTGGACAGGTACTCCTCGTGCAGGCGCGCGTCGGCGTACTTCTGCGGGTCCGTGACCCAGACGAAGACGTCGGAGCGTTGCAAAATGCGATCCGCCTCGACCCGGTGGGACGCCTCGCGGGAGTCGAAGTCGGGAAGGTCGATGAGGACGAGCCCGTCCAGATCCACCGCATCCTCCGACCGGCCGGCGCGCGTCGAGGCCGTCTCGGCATTGCCGCCCACCTCGTGCCGGTGGGGCACACCGAGCCAGTCCAGCAGCTCGTGGCTGGGCTCCTGGCCCCAGATGGCCGCCGAGGCTGTGGACGTCGTGGGCCGTCGGGCCCCGACGGTGGAGACCTCGGCGTCGGCGAGCCGGTTGAACAGGCTGGACTTACCCGACCCGGTCGCGCCGGCCAAGCACACGACCGTTCGGCCACCCTTGAGCTCCCACCGGGCCCGTACGCGCTCGTTCAGCCCGTGCGCCTGCCGCACCGTGTCGGGGTCCAGCTCGTCCCCGCCCGCCTCGAGCGCCTCGGCGAGCTGGTCGGAACGCCAGAGGAGGGAGTGACCCCCCTGCTGCCCGCCTGCCTTCGCCCCGCGAGGCGTCACCGGCTCGCCTCCACCTCGGCGCAGGCCGCTGCGACATCCTCGATCGCGGTGCGCGACAGGGGCACCTCGTCCAGCACCCGGTCATAGCGTGCCCGCTCCTGGGCCATGAGCTCCTCGACGCGCACCATGAGAGCCGCCCTGGCCTTGCGCGCCATCGCTCTGACCGCCTCGTCACCGAAGACCGCCTCGAGCAGCCGTTGAGCCAGCACCGCGGAGCCACCGGCGATCGCCACCTCGGCGCCGGTCAGCCCCGCCGTGGCACTGAACGCGATGAGCATCAACATCACTGCCAGTCCGTTCACCCCGAAGGCCAAGTAGCGCGCGGTGGCTCGTCGTCGCCCCGCCTGGTCGCGGACCAGGTCGAGCACCTCCTTCTGCCAGTCGCGCAGCAGGCGTTCGACCCGCTCCGGCAGGTCCGTGGAGGGTTGGGCCAGCTCGGGGTGCTCCATCACCAGGGGGTCCCCTCCTGGGCTGGTCCGCCAGGCACGCGATGCGGTGCTCGCGCCCAGCTGCGTCTGGCCGGTGATCAGCGCGGCGGCGCCCGACTGCAGCGCATCGCCGAGGTGCTCGGTCGAGACGGGCTTTCCGGTCACCCAGGCGGTGAGACGGTCGCGAGCGCGCGAGATGCCGGCCTCGACCTGGCGCAGGAACTCCCCGGTGCCCACCAGCTCCTGCCATCGCGCCAGCACCTCACCGCGCAGCAGGGACCCGTCCTCCATCCCGTCGTTGACACCGGACACCGCGTCGTCGTAGGCCGCCCGGGCGGTGGCTCGCAGGTGGTCCCGCGCAAGGACCTGAGCGTCGGCAGCCGCGTTCAGCTCGGCCGCTCGACTGCTCAGCGAGGACAACGCCCCCGCGAGTGTGCGCCGGATCACCACGGAGCGGGCCTTGGCGTCGCCAGCCACCGAGTGCAGCCATCCAGTCAGCCGGCCCACGTTCTTGGCCGGAATCGCGGCCTCCTCGGTCAGGGGGACCTCGGCGACCGTGAAGATCGGCGACTTGCCCAGACCCTGGTCGCGCAGCATCTGCGACAGGTGCAGCCGGATCTCCTCCATCGCTTCCGGGGGCACACGGTTGAGCACGATGGCCACCGACGTTCCGCGCTCGGCAGCCTCACGCAGCAGGTCCCAGGGGACGGCGTCGGCATACCGCGCCGCCGTGGTGACGAACAGCCACAGGTCCGCCGCGGCCAGGAGCTGCCTGGACAGGTCACGGTTGGCTTGTACCACCGAGTCGATGTCGGGGGCGTCGAGCAAGGCCAGCCCTGGGGTGAGCACGGCGGAGGCCACCAGCCGCACCGACGAGGGGTCGTTCCGGTCCATGGCCGCACCCGTGAGCCGCGCCAGCCCCGGCAGCACGCGGGTGTCGGCGAACCAGCGCCGGTCATCAGGATGGTGCACCAGCACCGATGACAACGTCGTCGGACGCAACACCCCGGCCCGGCTCACGTTCTCACCGAGGACGGAGTTCACCAAGGTCGACTTGCCCGCCCCGGTCGAGCCACCGACCACGCAGAGCAGCGGGGCGTCCAGAGAGCGCAGCCGCGGTAGCACGTAGTCATCCAGCTGGAGCACCAGGGCCCGGCGAGATGAGCGTGCGGGTTCGGCGTCGGGAAGCTGCAAAGGCAACCGAAGCTGCGCCGCGGCACGACGTAGGTGCTCCACCGCCGCCAGCAGCCTGACGTCGGAGTCACCGTCCGGGGGGTTCACGATCACAGTCTGGGGGGTGGAGGGGCGCCGACCAAGACGAACCGCCGCGCCGCCTCGGGCGCTCGGTCACGGCCTTCCCCTCGCCAGAGACCTGTCCGAGCACCATGCGCCTCAGTCTGACCCCCGTGCCACGGCCCCCAGAGCCTCAAGGCCAGCCGCGTACCCGCCAGGGTCCACGTCACCCAAGACCAGGTGTTGCACGACGAAGCCTGGCATGGCCCCGAAGAGCGCTTGCGCGACATGCTCGGGGTCGGTGTCGGCCAGCAGACCTTCGTCCTGCCAACGGCGGGCGATCTGGACCATGCCCCCTCTCAGCTCGAGGTACAACGAACGCACATGGGCACAGAGGACTGGGTCGCGCAGGCATTCCGCCCAGACGCTCACCCCGACCCGCGTCAGGTCGGCCCCGTGACGGCTCCCTGCATCCAAAGCGGACCGGAGGAACGAGGTCACAATGGTCTGCACGTCGGGCGTGCCCTGGGCCACCACCATGTCGCCCAACGTCGTGTGCACCTCGCTGAGGACCTCCTCAGCGCAGGCCCGGATCAAGTCGGTCTTGGAGCTGAAGTACCGATAGACGGTGCCGGCCGATACCCCGGCCTCCTCGATCACCATCGACATGCTCGCTCGGTGGAACCCCTCGCGATCGAAGCAACGGAGCGCGGCGGCCACGATCACCTCGCGCTTGTCGCCGGGCTGTCGTCCTGCATTTCTCGCTACCTCTACGGCTTCCGTCATGGCGCCCATCTTACGAATGAACATTCGTTGTTGACAACACGACTCGACGGTGTTGCACTGAAGCACTATGAATGAACATTCCTTTCAGTCTTGGCGGTCACCAGCGTCCTCCCCCGCCGGCCGTCGCCGGTCCCTACCCGTGATAGCGATCGTCGTCGCAGCGGTCAGCGTGGTGGCGCTCCTGGTCATCGCGTTTACCGGTGCCGCGACCCAGAGTGCCCCCCGGGATCTGCCCATTGCCGTGACGGGCGGCGAAAGGGCTGCGGGACCCGTGGCAGATGAGCTCGACCGTCAGATCCCGGGCGGCTTCGAGGTGACGGCGGTCATGGACCGTAGCGATGCCGCGGCCTTGATCCAAGAGCGGGAAGCCTACGGCGCCCTGGTCACCCAGGGGCCGCAGGTCAGGGAGATCCTCGTGGCCTCGGCCGCGTCCCCGGCAGTCTCCACGCTACTGACCGACCTTGGCGCCGGCTTGGACGTCGGTCATGTGACCGACGTGGCCCCGGCCCCAGCCGAGGACCCACGTGGCGCGGGGCTGGCATCCGGTGCTCTACCGATCACCATCGGCGGAATTCTGACTGGAAGCCTCGTCGCCTTCCTAGTGTCCGGCCGGCGGCGACAGCTCGGATCGGTCGCCGGGCTTGCCCTGCTCATGGGCACGACGATCGTGACGGTCCTGCACGGTGGCTACGAGGCTCTGACCGGGCCGGTGTGGCTCGAGATCGCTGTCGTCAGCGCCGGAGTGGGGGCTATCGGCCTGACGCTGACCGGGCTCAACGCCGCACTAGGGCGTGGGGGTCTCATCGCGGGCGACCTCATGCTCATCCTTCTCGGCAACCCCTTCTCGGCGGCCAGCTCCGCCCCCGAGCTGCTCCCCACTCCATGGGGTCAGATCGGCCACTGGATGCCACTGGGATCCACCGTCGACCTGTTGCGGGGGGTCTCCGGGTTCGACGGCGCCGCCACCGCGGCCCCGTGGCTAGCCCTGGCCCTGTGGGCAGGGCTCGGGGTGGCCCTCCTCGCGCTGCCGGAGCGGTGGACCCTCCCCCACTTGCGCCACCGAAGCCCCGATTCGGCGGGCACCCGGTTGGCTACCGCGTCAAGCGGCGGGCGGTGAGGTCACGGGGCAACAGGCGGAGCCATGCCCGGGGGCGCCGCACCCTACGTTCTTGGGGAGCCGGCCCTTCATGGGTGGCGGCGCAAGCGCCCCCGGCAGGACTCGAACCTGCAACCTACGGATTAGAAGGCCGTTGCTCTATCCATTGAGCTACGGGGGCGGACGGGTCGCGGCGGACGTCGGTCAGTCTAGGCGCCGATACGATCTGCGGTCATGGAACCGGAGTCCGAGCTGGCCCCCCTGCGCGCGCAGATCGACGACGTCGACCAGGCCGTGTTGGACCTGTTGTCGCGACGGCTGGAGCTGGTGGGTCAGGTGGGTGAGGTCAAGGGACGCCACGGGTTGCCCATCTACGCCCCCGAACGTGAACGCGTGATGATCGAAGCGCGGCGGGCCCAGGCCGAGGCGCGCGGCGTACCGGGTGACCTCATCGAGGACATCCTCCGAAGGTGTATGCGTGAGGCCTACGCGCACGAGAAGAACATGGGCTTCACGCAGCAGGCTCCGGACCTCGGGCCGGCGGTCGTCGTCGGCGGCGCCGCGGGCATGGGAGCTATGTGGGCCCGGATGCTGAGCCTGTCCGGCTACGAGGTGCGCGTGCTCGACCTCGAGCAGGCCGGCCGCTCCGAGGAGCTGCTCGACGGCGCCGGTCTCGTCGTGGTCGCCGTGCCGATCCATGACACGGTTCCGGTCATCGACGACCTGCCGCCGTTGCCGCCGGACTGTCTGCTGGTCGACCTGACCTCAGTCAAGACTGCACCGATGGAGGCCATGCTGCGCGCCCACCCGGGCCCGGTGCTCGGTCTGCACCCGATGTTCGGGCCCGATGTGGACTCCTTCGCCAAGCAGGTCGTCGCGTGCTGTCCGGGTCGCGACGCCGAGGCGTCACGGTGGCTGGTGGAACAGATCCGTCTCTGGGGTGCGCGAGTGCACGAGGTCAGCGCGGAGGACCACGACGCGGCGATGGCGCTGATCCAGGCCCTGCGACACTTCTCGACCTTCGCCTACGGCTCCCACCTGGCACACGAGGACCGCAAGCTGGCCGACCTGCTGGCGCTGTCCTCGCCGATCTACCGGCTGGAGCTAGTGATGGTCGGTCGCCTGTTCGCGCAGAGTCCCGACCTGTACTTCGACATCATTACGGCCTCGCAGGCCAGCCTGGAGCTCATCGAGCGGTACCACCGCAGGTTCGGGCAGGCCCTAGAGCTGCTGCGCCGCGGTGACCGCGAGGAGTTCATCCGGGAGTTCACGACGATCGGCGACTGGTTCGGCTCCTACGCCCAGCGTTTCCTCAGCGAGTCGCAGGCGTTGCTGGCGCACGCCGACACGACGCGTTAGGCGCCACCCGAGGGCGGCAGCGAGGTCAGCACCGCGCGGTGGTAATTCGCCACCGCGAGCAGCCGGCTCTCACGCTCGGCCCACCACTCGGGGCTGTCGCCGCGCTCGAGGTGGTCACGTGCGATGGCCAGCTCCGCGGACTCGTCCTGGAAGGCACGCATCGCCGTCTCGCCGCGCTCGCCGTAGTGTGCCCGGGCCCATCGCCGGGCCCGTCGACGCTGAGACGGCGAGGTGAGCATGGAGACCTCGGCCGGGGTGAACCACCCGTTCAGCCCGTATGCGGTCAGGTGCTCCTGCAGGGTGCGCGCCTCGCGCCGTCGGGCCCAGACGATCACCGCGACGAAACCGGCGAACAGGGGCACCTGCACGACCGTGTAGACGACCAGCCACGACTGGCTGCCCGCGGCGCTGTTCCACAGGGCGTGACCCGCCACCGCGAGCAGGTAGCCGGCCACGGGCACCACGGCGTACCTGATCCGGCGCCGCTGCGCGATGAGCCCGAGCGCGAGGCCGAAGCAGACCGTGAACATCGGGTGGGCGAAAGGGGTGAACAGGCATCGCAGGACGAACAGCGGCCACAGCCCTGCCTGGCCAAGCAGCTCATAGCCCCGACCCAGGTACAGGACGTCTTCGACGAAAGCGAAACCGATCGCCACCAGACCCGCGTAGGTGATGCCGTCGACGACCCCGTTGAACTCGCGAGGCGCGGCGAAGAAGACGGCGAGCACGCCGAGAGCCTTGGCGAGCTCCTCTACAACTGGCGCCACGACGACCGCTGCCGCGAACTGGCGGTCGAGGCCCCAGGAGGCGAGCAGCTGCACCGCGACAGGGCTCGCGACGAGGCTCGCTGTGGTGGCGACCAGAGCACCCCAGCCGAACGCGAACCACAGCAGCGCGGGTGGCTCGGCCTCGAGGCGGTCGACCCACAGGAAGACGGGGACCACGATGCCGATGGCGGTCGTGGAGATGACGGCGCCGAGCAGGAACCCGGCCACGCCCACGCTCTCGGTCAGCACCACGACCAGCACCAGCGCGGCGAGCAGAAAGACCGTCCCGCACAAACCCCAGAGAAAAAGGAGACGGACCAGCGGACGGCGAGTCTCGTTGGGCCCCACCGCCCCTCGCGAATCCGGGTCCATGGGGGCAGACTATAGGCCGGAATATGCTCAGCGGCGGTGGTTACTCTGCGCGTATGAGCACCGAAAATCCGGCTCCGAGCACTTCGGACCGTCTCGTCTGGATCGACTGTGAGATGACCGGACTTGACACCTCGGTGGACGCTCTGATCGAGGTGGCCGCCTTGGTCACCGACGTGGACCTCACCGTGCTGGGCGACGGGGTGCAGGTCGTGGTCCGCCCTCCGGATGAGGCGCTGACTCAGATGGGGGACTTCGTGCGGGAGATGCACGTCTCCAGTGGGTTGCTCGACCAGCTGGCCGAGGGTCTCACCCTGGACAAGGCCAGCGAGCAGGTGCTCGCCTACGTGCGCGAGTGGGTCCCGGAGGCCAAGAAGGCGCCGTTGGCCGGCAACACCGTCAGCACCGACCGGGTCTTCCTGGCTCGCGACATGCCAGAGCTGGAGCAACACCTGCACTACCGGATCGTCGACGTCTCCTCGATCAAGGAGCTGGCCCGGCGGTGGTACCCCCGCGCGTACTACAACGCACCCACCAAGACCGGCGGCCACCGCGCCTTGGGCGACATCCAGGACAGCATCGCCGAGCTGCGCTACTACCGCCGCGCTGTCTTCCGCGATCCCCCTGGGCTCGAGACCGCGGCCCTTCGTGCGCTGAGCAGCCGCTGACCCCTGGCTTCCGTTCGCCGCTCACTGCTGGCTCGGTTCACCAGGTGAGGGGTCCGATCCAGGACGAGGGGGCGCCCAGGTGTCGACCATAGACGCCTGTCACCATGCCTGAGTGACGACTACGGACCCCCTGCACACCACGCCGGTCGTTCCAACAAAGTCGCGCCGCCTCATCGGCCTCGACGCGGCGCGCGCGGTGGCCCTGATCGGGATGATGGCAGTGCACGCGCTCTGGTCCTATGACGCCCAGGACCAGGTGACGTGGCACTACTCCCTGGCTGCCGGGCGATCCGCCGCGGCGTTCGCGGTACTGGCGGGGGTCGGCATAGCACTCATGACCCGCCGCCGACGGGTATCGAAGGTCGAACGCCGGGGAGTCGCTGCGATGCTGGGTGCCCGGGCCCTGGTCATCGGCGCCATCGGGCTGATCCTGGGGTACACCGACACCAGTGCGGCGACGGTCATCCTGGTCTTCTACGCGGCCCTGTTCGTGCTGGCGATCCCGCTGACATTCCTTCCCACCCGTGTCCTCGCGGTCCTCGCCCCGACGATCGCCATCGTGGTGCCGGTCCTGAGTCATCTCCTGCGCCCCTACCTGCCCGCTTCCGCGGGTGGCCATCCCTCGTTCCACGACCTCTTCCAACACCCGGCCGCTGTGGTGCTGGACCTGTTGGTGACCGGCTTGTACCCCGCGCTGGGCTGGGTTGCCTACATCTGCGCAGGGCTGGTGATCGGCCGGTTGGACCTGGCTTCGCGGCGGGTCGCGACCGGTCTGTTCTCCGGCGGTCTTGCCCTCGCGGTGTCGGCCTCGACCCTCTCCTGGCTGCTGCTGGGCCCGCTGGGAGGCGA
>JBAUJO010000164.1:0-2278 GCA_049683875.1 Ornithinimicrobium sp. | reverse complement strand
CAACAACAGTGGCCACACCCCCCTCGACGGTCCGACCGAGCCGGACGCTGCACACGAGACCCGCGCCAGCAAGCGTGTCGTCGACCGCTTCGTGACGCAGGCCCTCATCCCCGGGGACCCCGCGAGGCTCGTCGATTTCGTGGCCCCCGACTGTGTCCAGCACAGCCCCGGGATGTCCGACGGGCGCGCGGCCTGGCAACAGCATGCGCAGCGGACCGGCCTGCGCTACGTCGAGGTGCACCTGCTCATCGGGCAGGGCGACTTCGTGGCCACCTTGGCCGAGGCTGAGTCCGGCGGAACCTCCCTGGCCGTCATCGACCTCTTCCGGGTCAGCGATGGGTTGATCGCCGAGCACTGGGACGTCGCTGAGGAGATCACCCCCGCCTCGACGTGGGTGAACTCGGGCAAGTTCTCAAGGCACGCCCCGGACGCTGCTTCCGCCTGAGAGCGGGCTAAAGGCCGTCATGCTCTCGTGCGCCACTCCCTTGTCCCCGTGTAGGGTTGCCTAAGTAAGGTAAGGCTAACCTAAGATCGGAGCATCATGCGTGTTCACCTGGCTGGCGCCAGCGCCATCCTGGCCCTGGTCACCCTTTCCGCCTGCGGGTCCGAGAACGGTTCCGGAGGCGGTGGCGAGTCCTCGCAGTCAGAGTCCTCGCAGTCAGAGTCCTCGCAGTCAGAGTCCTCGGATGCCGTGACTATCACTGACTCCCAGGGCCGCGACGTCGAGGTCGCCCTCGACCCCGAGACCGTGGTCGCCACCGACTGGAGTGCGATTCGCACCCTGTCCGACCTCGGCGTCGAGGTGGACGCGGTGCCGGTGCCCAACGGGGGCCTGCCTGAGGACCTCAGCGGCTACGCATCCGAGGACGTCCCGAAGGTGGGTGATGTCTTCGAGCCTGACTACGAGGCCATCGCTGCCATGGAGCCCGACCTGGTCGTGGTCGGCTCGCGCAGCGGCACCCCCGAGGTGGTCGAGGAGTTCGAGAAGTTCGCCCCCGCGGTCCTCGACATGTCCGTGCGCACCGAGAACCCCGCTGAGATGCTCGAGGAGACTGGCCAGCGAGTGCGCCAGCTCGGCGAGGTGTTCAACAAGACCGACGACGCCGAGAAGCAGATGACCGACCTCGAGTCACAGGTCGAGGAGACCCGCAGCAAGGTGGAGGAGCAGGGACGGACCGCCATGTTCGTCCAGGTCTCAGAAGGAACCGTCGGTGCCTATGGCCCGACCTCCCGGTTCGGCTTCCTGTACGAGGGCTTCGGCTTCGCGCCCACCGACGCTCCGATCGACGAGGAGGGCTCGCACGGCGAGGAGATCAGCCAAGAGTTCTTCGCCCAGTACAACCCCGGTGCGCTGTTCGTCCTCGACCGCTCCAAGGCCATCGGCCAAAGCGACACACCTGCCCTCGACGTGCTCGACAACGACCTGGTCGGAGGCACCGACGCCGCTCAGGACGACAAGATCGTCGAGGTCGACGGGTTCTCCTGGTACCTCGCCCCGAACGCCCCGAGCTCGTTGCAGCAGATGGTCGGCGACGTCGGGCAAGCACTCTGAGCCTCACGACCGACCGGCGGAGGGGAGCCGAGCTGCCCTCCGCCGGTCCGCGGCCGCGACACCTGGTCGTCGCCGTCCTGCTGTTGGCGGCGGGCGCCTACCTCTCACTCGGCGTCGCCGTTGTCCCCATCCCGGTGACGGACATGGTCAGCCCCACCGAGGAGCAGTGGCAGATCCTCAGCACCACCCGCATCCCCCGCATGCTGGCCATCCTGCTCGCGGGGTCGTCGATGGCGGTGGCCGGGCTTGTCATGCAGCGGATCACCCAGAACTCCTTCGTCTCTCCCTCCACCGCGGGCACGGTGGAGGCCGCGGTGCTCGGTGTCCTGTGCGCGACGCTGGTCATTCCGGGGGCGCCGCTGATGACCAAGATGGTGATGGCCGTGGTCATGGCGATCATCGGCACATTCGGGTTCCTGCAGATCCTGGATCGCATCCAGTTCCGCGATCCTGTGGTGGTCGCCCTGGTCGGGTTGATGTACGGCGGCGTCGTCGGCGCGATCACCGTCTTCATCGCCTACCAACGCGACCTGCTCCAGCTTCTGGAGATCTGGACCACCGGCAGCTTCTCCTCTGTGATGACTGGACAGTACGAGCCGTTGTTCGGGGTCGTGGCCGTGACCGCCGTCGGGGTCGTGTTCGCCGACCGCTTCACGGTCATCGGGATGGGCCGTGACTTCGCGGTGAACCTTGGCGTGCCCTATCGCCTCGTGCTCAATGTCGGGC
>JBAUJO010000163.1:0-12566 GCA_049683875.1 Ornithinimicrobium sp. | reverse complement strand
GTCGTAGGGCGGGACCTGCAGGGCCAGGCCCTGATGCGTCGCGGCGTCGGTCAGCCGGTCGAGCTCGCCCCTCGGCGCCTCCAGCACCGCGATGCCCGCCTCGGTGGCCAGGGTGATGGACTCGCGCACCCGGTCATCGGAGTCGATCCGGGCCCCGACGAAAAGCGCCGTGCCCGGGATGTGGCTGCGCAGCGCCTCCACCACCGCGTTGCGTCCGGCGACGACCTCGGTGCTGGCCTGGTCCTTGCGGGCCCGGCCCCGACCGGAGCCACCGGAGGACCCGCGCTTGCCTTGGCCCGTGGCGGCACCACCCTTGCGCGCAGACGCAGGGTGATGCGGACGGTCCTCGGCCTTGGGTGTCGGGCCACGGCCCTGCAGCTGCTTGCGACGCTGGCCACCGCTGCCGACGGTGGCGCCCTTCTTGTTGGACTTGCGCACCGCGCCGCGGCGCTGGGAGTTGCCGGACATGCGGCATACCTCGATCTCTTGGACGGTCAGGTGTGCACCGACCACCGGGCACCGGTGGGGGTGTCTTCAATGACGATGCCGACTGCGCTCAGCTCGTCGCGGATCGCGTCAGCGGTGGTGAAGTCGCGCCGTGCGCGGGCGGCGTCGCGCTCGGCCAGGCGAGCGCTCACCAGCGCCTCGAGCGCCCGGTGCTCGTCGGCCCCGGTCATCATCGAAGGTGCCCAGTGCTCGTCCAGCGGGTTGACGCCCAGCACCTCGGCCATCGCCACGACCGCCTGCAGCTCGGCCGCGACGCGCGGCCCGTCCTGGTCGGCCAGCGCGCGGTTGCCGTCACGCACATGGGCGAACAGGGCCGCGAGCGCCTCGGAGACGTTCAGGTCGTCATCGAGCGCGGCCGCGAACTCCTGCGGCAGCTCGGCGCACCGTGCGGCCGCGGACACCTCCTGCGCGATGGTGCCGGACGACGCCAGGGCCCTGGTCACGAACGACTCGACCCGCTCCACCGCGGCCTGCGCCTCCTCCAGCGAGGTGTCGCCGTACTCGATCGTCGAGCGGTAGTGCACGGCGCCGAGGTAGTACCGCAGCACCAGCGGTCGCACCCCGCGCGTGATCTCGGAGACGATCATCGAGTTGCCGAGCGACTTGCTCATCTTCTCGCCGCTGATGGTCAGCCACGCGTTGTGCATCCACCACCGCGCGAAGCCCAGGCCTGCGGCTCGCGACTGCGCCTGCTCGTTCTCGTGGTGCGGGAAGCGCAGGTCGACCCCGCCGCCGTGGATGTCGAAGGTGTCGCCGAGGTACTTGCGGGCCATCGCGGAGCATTCCAGATGCCACCCGGGACGGCCGCGGCCGTAGGTGGTGGGCCAGCTGGCGCTGACGGGCTCCTCGGGCTTCAGCCCCTTCCACAGCGAGAAGTCGCGGGGGTCGCGCTTGCCTCGTGGGTCAGCATCCGCGGCAGGCTCCATGTCGCTGATGCGCTGCCGGGTCAGCTCGCCGTAGGCCGGCCACGACTGGACATCGAAGTACACGTCACCGCTGTCGTCGGCGGCGGGATAGGCGTGCCCGGCCTCGACGAGCCGCTCGATGAGCTCCAGCATCTCGGTGATGTGACCGGTGGCGCGTGGCTCGTACGTGGCGGGCAGCACCCCCAGCACGTCCAGCGCCTCACTGGTCGCCCGCTCGTGCTCGTAGCTCCACGCCCACCACGGCCTGTCGTGCTCGGCGGACTTGCGCAGGATCTTGTCGTCGATGTCGGTGACGTTGCGCACGAGTGTGACGTCGTACCCGTGGCCCCGGGTCATCCAGCGCCGAAGGATGTCGAAGGCCACGGTGAACCGCAGGTGCCCGATGTGAGGCGCGCCCTGTGTCGTGAGCCCGCAGATGTAGATGCCGACCTTGCCGGGCACCAGGGGCTCGAAGTCCCTCAGCTCACGGGTAGCGGTGTCGTACAGGCGCAGGCTCACCGGCCCAGGCTATCGGTGCAACCGGCCCGAGCCGGCGCCCCCAACTCCTCAGGGCTTCCAGCCCTCGCGGCCGGCCGCCTCGTCGCCGATGGTGGTGGACTCGCCGTGCCCGGTGTTGACCGTGGTCTCCGGCGGCAGCGTGAGCAGCCTGTCGGTGATCGAGGCGACGATGGTGTCGAAGTCGCTGAACGAGCGCCCGGTCGCACCCGGGCCGCCGTTGAACAGGGTGTCGCCGGTGAACACCACCCGCAGGTCGGCCACGTAGAAGCAACAGGCTCCCGGGCTGTGCCCGGGCGTGTGCAGCACCTCGATGTTCACCCCGGCGACCTCGATCCGCTGCCCGTCGGCCAGCTCGAGGTCCGGGCCATGCGGATGCACCCGGTCCCACAGCATCCGGTCCTGCGGATGCAGGTATGAAGGCGCCTCCGTGACTCGGCATACCTCGTCGGCCGCGTCGATGTGGTCGTCGTGAGCGTGCGTGAGCAGCACCGCCTTCACGGTGCGGCCCGCCACGACGTCGAGGATGGCCTCGGCGTCGTGCGGCGCGTCGATCACCACGCACTCGGTGTCGTCGCCGAGCACCCAGACGTTGTTGTCGACCGCCCACCGGCCGCCGTCGAGGCTGAAGGTGCCCGAGGTCACCGTGTGCCTGATCCGGGCCGAGCTGCTGTCGCTCATGACTTCGTCCCGTCCATCACCACGACCGAGCGCAGCACCTCGCCACCGGCCATCTTGTCGAACGCCGCCTCGACGTCGTCGATGCCGACCTGCTCGGTGACGAAGCCGTCGAGGTCGAAGCGGCCTTGGCGGTAGAGGTCGATCAGCATCGGGAAGTCGCGCGAGGGCAGACAGTCGCCGTACCAGCTCGACTTCAAGGCGCCGCCGCGCCCGAAGACATCGGCCAGCGGCAGCTCCAGCATCAGCTCGGGCGAGGGCACCCCGACCAGCACCACGGTCCCGGCGAGGTCGCGGGCGTAGAACGCCTGCTTGTAGGTCTCGGGGCGGCCGACGGCCTCGATCACGACGTCGGCGCCGAAGCCACCGGTCAGAGCCTGGATGGCCTCGACCACGTCGCCGTCCCCGGCGTTGACGGTGTGCGTCGCGCCGAAACGACGGGCCGCCTCGAGCTTGCGCTCCTCGATGTCGACCGCGATGACCTTGCTCGCCCCCGCCAACGACGCCCCGGCCACGGCGGCGTCACCGACCCCACCGCATCCGATCACCGCGACCGAGTCGCCGCGGGTGACTCCACCGGTGTTCACCGCGGCACCGAACCCGGCCATGACCCCACAGCCCAGCAGCCCCGCAGCAACGGCTGAGGCCTCGGCGTCGACGACCGTGCACTGTCCGGCGTGGACCAGGGTCTTCTCGATGAAGGCGCCGATCCCCAGGGCCGGCGTCAGGGCCGTGCCGGCGCCCTCTCCCGAGGCGAGGGTCATCGACTGGGCCGCGTTGTGGGTGTCGAAGCAGTACCACGGCTCGCCACGCTCACACGCCCGGCACTGCCCGCACACCGCGCGCCAGTTGAGGATGACGAAGTCACCAGGCGCGACGTTGGTCACGCCCTCGCCGACCGCCTCCACGGTGCCCGCGGCCTCGTGGCCCAGCAGGAACGGGAAGTCGTCGCTGACCTCGCCGTCGCGGTAGTGCACGTCGGTCTGGCAGACCCCACAGGCCTCCACGGCCACGACGGCCTCACCCGGGCCGGGGTCGGGGACGACCACGTCGACGAGCTCGACCGGGGCGTTCTTGCTGCGGGCGATGACGCCCTTGACGGTGCTGGGCATGCGGTCCTCCTCGACCTCGATGACAGGCCCCACCGTAGGCCACCGGAAGGCCGCATGCTCGCGCGCCTACGTCGCCGGCGGGCTAGCGCGTTTCGTAGGCGGCGTAGGTCACTCCGCCGCTGAACGAGATGGCCCGCAGCAGGCGCAGGGGCGGGGCGGCATACCCCTCCGGGAACAGGCCACGGCCGCGGCCCTGCCAGGCGGGGTAGACGAACAGGCGGTACTCATCGACCAGGCCGGCCGGGATGAGCGCGTGACACAGCTGGATGCTGCCGGTGACCACGACGTCCTGCCCGGGCTGGTCGCGCATCGCGCGGACCGCATCGAGCGGATCGCCCTGGACGACCGATGAGTTGGCCCAACCGGGCTCGGTCAGCGTCGCCGAGACCACACGCTTGTCCACCCGGTTCAGGTGCTCCGCAACGCCGGTGGTGTCCTGGTGCTGATGCGGCCAGTAACCTCGCAGGTCACAGAAGGTCTGCCGGCCGAGCAGCAGGACGTCTTCGCGGGCGCTCTGCTCGCGCAGCTCGGCGGCGAGGTCGTCGTCCTGCCCCCCGGGGTCGAACCAGTCGTCGAGCATCTCGACCCGGCCGTCCAGGGTCATGTTCTGGGTGATCACGATGCGCATGTCTGCTCCTGGGACCTGTCCTGAGACGGGGTGTCGTCCAGCACCATCGGCAGGCCGGCGAGTCGGAAAAGGTGCGGTTCGAACCACCCGACGACGTCGTCGATGCGGCCGCTGTCGTCCACCTGAAGCGCCTGGAGCTGAAAGGCCTCCCACTGCCGCCCCTTGAGCAGGTACATGCCCACCCCCGGCCCGCCGTTGAGGACGGCGACGCGGAAGCGGAGGTCACCCGGCTGCGCGGCCGGGCAGTGGGTCCACGACAGCGCGGCGGCCTGGTGAGCACCGAGGTACCAGCGGTCGAAGGGCGGCATCTGCCAGGTCACCTCGTCCGCCAACGCAGCCACGACAGCGTCGAAGTCGTGCCGCTCGAACGCGTCGACGAACGCTTCGACCGCGGCACTCTCGGTGGAGGCGTCGACCGAGCTCGACGGCTCGGCCAGGCCCTCGCCGACCCGGGCGCGCGCTCGTTGCAGGGCGGAGTTGACCGAGGCATCGGTAGTCTCCAACGTCTCCGCGACCTCACTGGCACTCAGACCGAGGACGTCCCGCAACAGCAGCACGGCGCGCTGGTTCGGTGCCAGGCCCTGCAGGGCCGCCGTCCAGGCCAGGGTGATGTTCTCCCTGCCGAGCAGCCGCTCCTCCGGGGTGGGGGCCGCGCTCTGCCAGAGCATCGAGGCCGGCAGCGGCTCGAGCCACGACACATCCTGCCGCGCGTTCAGTGCCGCCCCGGGGTCTCCCGGGGGGCCACCCAGCCCCTGCGGGAGCACCCGTTTGGACGCCGCGGACAGCGCGTTGAGGCACGAGTTCGTCGCGATGCGGTACATCCACGTCCGGACCGAGCAGCGGCCGTCGAAGTCGTGAAACGCGCGCCACGCGCGCAGGTAGGTCTCCTGAACCTGGTCCTCGGCGTCGACCGGCGAACCCATCATCCGATAGCAGTGCACCAGCAGCTCACGCCTCAACGGCAGGGTCACCGCCTCGAAGTCAGCACTCATCTCGTCTCCCGTCAGCCGAACACGTCGGCTTCGCGCGCCTTGTCGACATCCATCCACATGATCTCCCAGACATGGCCGTCGAGGTCGGTGAAGGAGCGGCCGTACATGAAGTCGCCCTGTTGGTCGGTCCGGACGTCGCGCCCTCCGGCCTGCACGGCACGGTCGGCGAGGTCGTCCACCTCCTCCCGGCTCGGTGCCGACAGGCACGTCAGGACCTCGTGCTGACCACGCCCGGCCACGGACTCATCGTGGAACCGGGCGAAGAAGTCGCGGTGTAGCAGCATCGCGAACAGGTTCGGTCCCAGCTCCAGGGCCAGCGCCTCCCCGTTGCACATCTCTTCGTTGAAGCCGTACCCCAGCGCCGTGAAGAACTCGCGGCTGCGCTGCGGGTCGGCCACGGGAAGGTTGACGAAGATCATCTGGTGCGTCCGCGTCTGGGTCTGCGTGCTCGACATGGTGCCTCCTTGGCTGAGCGCGGCGCCGGGTGACGCCGGGGGTCACCAGTACCGACCGGCCAGCCTGCCCGAAGTCATCGGTGCGCCGGATCGGAGCAGCACGTTCCCTTCGGCGTTGGTCAGCCGGCCCCGCTGACCAGCGCCGTGGCGATGGCGGCGATGCCTTCACCGCGGCCGGTCAGGCCCAGACCGTCGGTCGTGGTGGCGCTGAGCGAGACCGGCGCGCCGTCGAGCGCCTGCGCCATCGCCGCCTCGACCTCCCCGCGCCGGGGGCTGAGCTTGGGGCTGTTGCCGACGACCTGTACCGCGACGTTGCCGATCGCCCAGCCGTGCTCGGCCAGCAACGCCGTGACGTGACTGAGCATCCACGCCCCCGAGGCCCCGGCCATCGCGGGATCGGCAGTGCCGAATACCGAGCCCACATCACCCATGCCCGCCGCAGACAACAGAGCGTCGCAGGACGCGTGGGCGGCGACGTCGCCGTCGGAGTGGCCCTCGATGCCGCGTTCTCCCGGCCAGGGCAGGCAACCGAGCCACAGCATCCGGTCGTCGTCGGCGTACCGGTGGGTATCCGTCCCGATACCGACGCGGATGGTGCCGGTCACGTCTCCTCCCGCACCCACGTACGAGCCAGCGCGATGTCCGCAGCCGTCGTGATCTTGTGGGCTCGGGCGTCGCCGGCCACCGCCAGCACCCGGCCGCCCATCGCCTCCACCAGACCGGCGTCGTCGGTGCGCAGGGCACGGTCACCGGACGCGGCGGCATGGCTCTGCGCCCGTTGCAGGGTCTCCCGGAGGAAGCCCTGTGGCGTCTGCACGGCACGCAGCCGGGTGCGGTCCACCGTGTGGGCCACGTACTCACCGGGCACCTCGGTGGAAGGCGCGCGGGGATAGTCCGCCTCGTCCTGCAGCATCTTGATGGTGTCCGGCACCGGGACCACGGGGATCACCGCGGCGTGCCCGGCCCGCACGGCTGACACCACACGGGTGAAGACCTCGGCAGGAGTGAACGCGCGAGCGGCGTCGTGCACCAGCACCACCCCGACGGCGTCGGACAGGCCGGCCGTTCCGCGCTCGACCGAGTCGGCGCGCGTGTCCCCGCCGTCGATGACGGTGACGGTGACACGTGCGTCGACGACGACGTCGGCGACCGCGCGGTGCATCACAACCGCGTGCCCCGCAGGTGCGACCACCACGATCTCGCTGGCGGTGTCAGCGGCGAGTACATGCCGGAGGGCATACGCGATGAGCGGGCGACCATCGATCTCCACCAGCGCTTTCGGTCGACCAGCACCCAGCCGAACACCCTGGCCTGCGGCGACGACGACTACGCCGACGCCGACGTTCAGGAGGCGAGGACCTCGTCGAGCGTGGCTTCGGCCTTGTCCTCGTTGGTCTTCTCGGCGAGCGCGAGCTCGGAGACCAGGATCTGGCGGGCCTTGTTCAGCAGGCGCTTCTCACCCGTCGACAACCCACGGTCGCGGTCGCGGCGCCAGAGGTCGCGCACGACCTCGGCGACCTTGACGACGTCGCCGGAGGCGAGCTTCTCCAGGTTGGCCTTGTAGCGGCGGGACCAGTTGGTCGGCTCCTCGGTGTGCTCGGCACGCAGCACCGCGAAGACCTTGTCCAACCCCTCCTTTCCCACGACGTCGCGGACACCGACGAGATCACAGTTGTCGGCCGGAACCTCGATCGTGAGGTCGCCCTGGGCGACCTTCAGCTTGAGGTAGATCTTCTCCTCACCCTTGATGGTGCGCTTGTTCATCTCCTGGATGAGTGCGGCGCCGTGATGTGGGTACACGACCGTCTCGCCGACCTTGAATGTCATCTTCAGTTTGCCCCTTTCGCGGAGTGCCAGGATAGCACGAGTGGCGTAGATCACTAAATGACAACGCTTGCATTTACGCTGGTCACAGCCCTGTGCAGGCGCTGAAGCCACCCGGTAGGGTACTAGGTGTGACAGCGAACCGGACAACCGCATCGCAGCGACGTCGCCTCGGGGTGGGCGTGGCGACCCTGGTGAGCCCGCTGATGCTGAGCGGCTGCTTCCTCGCCTCGCCGGTCACCACCGACAACGTCTACGACCCCGCGGAAGGGGTCAGCGTGGAGACGACGGGGCTGGAGATCTCCGACCTGCTCGTGGTCAGTGAAGGCGAAGGGGCCCCGGGTGTGGTCGCGGGGTATGCGGTGAACACGGCGATCCCCGGACGGCAGCCCACCGAGTCGGGCGAGAAGGACGACATCACCGTCCGGTTCGCGCTGGAGTCGCAGGACGGTGAGCGCACCGAGCTGGACCGCGAGGTCGCCCTGACACCGGCCAAGGCCAAGCGACTGGACGGCCGGACCGACGACGGTGACTTCAAGAACCCGCTGACCGTCCCCTCCGTCCCAGCCCTGGCCGGGTCGCTGGTGACGATGCGGGTGACGACCTCGAGCGGCGAGGCGGCCTCGGTTCGGATCCCGGTGCTCCCGCCGGAGCGCATCTACAGCCCGTACCAGTCGGTGCTGGAGCAAGCGGGCTAGCGCGGCTTCAGCAGCGTTCAGCTCCCGCGCACCGGCGCGGTGTGACGGGCGCTGTCCGCGGTGCGCATCTCCAAGGCGTCGTCGAGGTTCATCTCGTCGTGCCACTCACCGGTGACGAGGTAGACCACCCGGTGGGCCACCGACACGGCGTGGTCGCCGAAGCGCTCGTAGTAACGGCTGAGCAGCGTTGCGTCCACCGCCGCCTCGGTCGCGCCCTCCCACCGCTCGGAGAGCAAGGCGCGGAAGACCTCGCGGTGCAGCTCGTCCATACGGTCGTCGTCGTCCTTGAGCCGGCTGGCCCCGCCGACGTCGTTGGTGTCGATGATGGTGCCCGTCTTGACCACCATCCGCTCGGCGATCTGCGCCATCTCGGTGAAGGTCGAGCGCAGCGATGCCGAGATCGCCGACTCCGGGTAACGCAGCCGCGCCACCTTCGCGACGTGGCGGGCCAAATCACCCATACGCTCCAGGTCCGAGCTCATCCGCATGGCCGTGACCAGGGTGCGCAGGTCGGTCGCGACAGGCTGCTGCCGCGCCAACACGTCCACCGCCCGGTTGTCCAGGTCGCGCCGCACGGCGTCGATGTGCTCATCGGCGGTGATCACGCTCTCGGCGAGCTCCAGATCCGCATCCATCAAGGCCTGAGTGGCCCGGTTCAGGGCCGAAGCCGTCAACCGGGTCATCTCGACCAACTGGTCGGTGATGAAGACCAGTTCCTCGTGGTAGGCCGTGCGCATGGTGCTCCTCTTCGCTAGGTTCGCCAGCACGGTGTCATCCACAAGTAAACGAAGCGCCGACTCAAGATGAACAGTGTGCTTTGCCCCGCTGTATTCCCAGTCTAGGTGCTCAGGGCCCCTGCGGCGCCGTCATACCCTGGTCTCGTGTCCTCCTCCACCGTGACGCTGCTGCTGGTGTCGCTGCTCGTGGTGTCGGTGTTCCTGGCCGTGGTGGTGGGAATCGGGCTGCTCCTCATCCTCCGCCGACCGGGCTCCGGCCGCGACCCCGGCTCGGTTGCGACGGAGCCCAGTGCCCCCGACCCGCCCGACCCAGCAGTGCGTCTGGCCGACGGTGTGGCCGAGCTGTTGGCCGCCACCCGCTCCGGAGGCTTCGTGGTGGGCCGCGACAACCGGGTGCTGCACGCCACGAGCTCGGCGTCCACGTTCGGCCTGGTGCGCGGCAACGACATCGTCCACCCTGGCCTGAAGGACCTGTACCGCACGGTGCTGGACGACGGTCGCACCCGTGAGGGGGAGCTCGAGTCGGCTCGGGGCCCGGTCGGGGCGGGGCGGCTGCTCATCGGGGCCCGGGTCGTGCGTATCGGCGACGGGCTCATCCTGATCCTGATCGAGGACCGGACCCAGGCACGACGGGTGGAGGAGGTCCGCCGGGACTTCGTGGTCAACGTCAGCCACGAGCTGAAGACGCCGGTGGGTGGCCTGTCGCTGCTGGCCGAGGCCGTCGAGGGGGCCGCCGACGACCCTGAGGCGGTGCGTCGCTTCTCCAGACGGATGAAGGTCGAGGCGGAGCGGCTCACCCGGCTGGTCAGCGAGATCGTCGACCTGTCGAGGCTGCAGACCGAGGACCTGCTGACCGAGCTGATGCTGGTCGACGTCGCCAGCTGCGCCGGCGAAGCCGTCGAGCAGACCCGGCTGATCGCCGGTGAACGTGCGGTGACCTCCCGTATCGCCAGCCCCCGCGAGGGCCTGCGGGTGTACGGCGAGCCCGAGCTGATCACCACCGCCGTCCGCAACCTCGTGACCAACGCGATCGCCTACTCCGAGGACGGCACGCGGGTCTCGGTGATCACCCGGCGCGTCGACGACATCGTGGAGGTCAAGGTCTCCGACCAGGGACGCGGCATCTCACCGAGCGACCAGGAGCGCATCTTCGAGCGCTTCTACCGGGTGGACCCGGCGCGCTCGCGGATGACCGGCGGCACCGGGCTGGGGCTGTCCATCGTCAAGCACATCTGCTCCAACCTCGGTGGCGAGGTCAGGCTGTGGTCCCAGGAGGGACAGGGCTCGACGTTCACCATCCGGCTTCCCGGCGTCGTGGACGACGACAGCCCCGTGGGGTCCAAAGTTCCCGCTGACCGCCTACCTGCGCAACGTAAGGTGACGATATGACCCGGATTCTGGTGGTCGAGGACGAGGAGTCGTTCTCCGACCCGCTGTCGTACATGCTGGGCAAGGAGGGCTACGACGTCGCCGTCGCGGTCGATGGCCCGGCCGGCATCGCCGAGTTCGACCGCTCGGGTGCCGACCTCGTCCTGCTCGACCTGATGCTGCCGGGCCTGAGCGGGGTGGACGTCTGCCGCGCACTGCGCTCGCGCTCCTCCGTGCCGGTCATCATGCTGACGGCCAAGGACAGCGAGGTCGACAAGGTGGTCGGGCTGGAGATCGGCGCCGACGACTACGTCACCAAGCCCTACTCCGCCCGCGAGCTGCTCGCCCGGATCAAGGCGGTGCTGCGACGCCAGACCGAGCCGGAGGACCTCGTGCCGAGCTCGGTCACCGGCGGGCCGGTGCGGATGGATGTCGAGCGCCACCAGGTCAGCGTGGCCGGCGAACGCGTCACCCTGCCGCTGAAGGAGTTCGAGCTGCTGGAGATGCTGCTGCGCAATGCCGGGCGCGTGATGACGCGAGGCCAGCTCATCGACCGTGTCTGGGGTAGCGACTACGTGGGCGACACCAAGACCCTCGACGTGCACGTCAAGCGGCTACGCGCCAAAATCGAGCCGGACCCGGCCCACCCGCGCCACATCCTCACCGTGCGTGGGCTGGGCTACAAGTTCGAGGACGGCTGAGGCGCCGCCGTCACCGCGACCGAGCGGGACGGTTGAGCGCTACTTGCCCTGGTTCGCGACCGCCTGCATGGCCTCCTGCGCCGCGTCGGCATCCAGGTAGCGACCCCCGCGCTGCACCGGCGCGAAGTTGCTGTCCAGCTGGTAGACCAGTGGGATGCCGGTCGGGATGTTCAGCCCCGTGATGTCGTCGTCGCTGACTCCGTCGAGGTGCTTGACGAGCGCGCGCAGGCTGTTGCCGTGCGCGGCGATCATCACGACCTTGCCGTCGGCCAGGTCCGGCACCACCGATGACTTCCAGTGCGGCAGCATCCGGGCGATGACGTCCTTGAGGCACTCCGTCTTCGGCATCTCCGACTCGCTGAGGTCGGCGTAGCGCGGATCGCCGGACTGGGAGTACTCCGCGTCGGCCTCGATCTCGGGGGGCGGGGTGTCGAAGGAGCGGCGCCAGAGCATGAACTGCTCCTCGCCGTACTTCTCGCGCGTCGCGGCCTTGTCCAGCCCCTGCAGCGCACCGTAGTGCCGCTCGTTGAGCCGCCACGACCGGCGCACCGGAATCCAGTGCCGGTCCGCCACGTCCAACGTGAGGTTCGCGGTGCTGATCGCGCGCCGCAGCACGCTGGTGTGCAGCACGTCAGGCAGCAGCCCCTCCTTCGCCAGCAGCTCCCCGCCCCGGCGCGCCTCCTCGCGCCCGGTGTCGGACAGGTCGACGTCGACCCACCCGGTGAACAGGTTCTCCGCGTTCCACAGGCTCTCGCCGTGGCGCAGCAGGATCAGGGTGGATGTGGAGTCCTCGCCAGGGTCCGTCATGGTCCCGAAGTCTAGTCCTGCAGCAGGTGGCGGAAGGCCTCGAGATTGGCCGTGGACTCCCCGCGCGAAGTCCTCCACGCCCACTCGGCGCGCATCGAGGACAGGAACCCCAGGGCGAGCAGCTCGTTGAACGGCTCGTCACACGCGGTCAGCACCGCTCCGAGGATCTCGTCCAGAGCCTGCACGCTGACCCGGTCGGCGTCGAGCTGTCCGACGAGGTAGATGTCGCCGCTGTTGTCGACGGCGTAGCCGATGCCCGGCATGCGCAGGTTGCGGCGCAGCAGGTAGGCGTACACCGCGGCGTGGTTCTCCTCGGGGTTGCGCATCACGAACGCGCGGAGGCGCACCACCCGTCGCCGGACGGTCAGCGAGACGACGGTGGCCAGCTTGCGTTCTCCGGGCAGGGTGAGCACCGTCTCGTCGGCCCGGGCGCCGGCCTCCCACGGCACCCCGCACTCCTGCAGGCAGCGGCGCAGGTCGCCGGTCACGTCGGCGCGAGGCGGGGTGGGGGTCACGGCACGACGGCGGACGGGATGTCGCCCAGCACCGCCGCCTCATCGATCCCCACGGCATCCCCGCTGGGCTGGGGCGCACCGGTCCCGGCGATGGCGGCGGCGTAGACGGCTTCGAGGGTGTCG
>JBAUJO010000162.1:0-7513 GCA_049683875.1 Ornithinimicrobium sp. | reverse complement strand
GCCCAGACCGGGCTCGACGACCTCGGCGAGGCCACCCCGGCGCAGCGCGACGACGGGTGTCCCCGTGAGGGCGGCCTCCACACACACCAGGCCGAACGGTTCCGCCCACCGCGGTGTCGCGAGCAGGGCGACGGCGGAGCCGACCACCTGCGCTGTCTCCCCGTGGTCGAGGTGGCCTTCGTAGACCACGTCGGGGCCGAGCCGCGGCCGCACGCGGGCCTCGAACCAGTCCGGGTCGCTTCGTGGCCCGACGAGGCGCAGGCGGCGCCCGGCACGCTGAGCCGCGTCGATGGCCCGGTCGGCACCCTTGTCGGCCACGAGACGACCGACCCAGACAAGGTCCTCGCCCCCGTTGCCGAGCGAGAACGAGGCGGCGCAGACGCCGTTGTACACCACGGTCGGGCGCGGCTTCAGGGTCTGCCATTGCGCGGCCAGCGACTCGCTGACGGCCACGAACAACGAGCGCGGGTCCGCCAAGGCGACCCCGACCTCCATCCACGGGAAGGGCGGGGTATGCAGTGTGGTCACCAGGGGTCGTCCCACGGCCCGGGCTGCCACCAGCGGCAGGTGGTGTAACGAGCTGTTGTGCACCACGTCGATGTGCTCACGACGGGCCATCAGATCGGCGACTACGGCGAAGTAGGCGTACTGGTCAGCGAGGAAGGTCGGCTCGGGAAGCTGCGGGTCCAGCGCGGCCACCGAGGAGAGCAGCGGTGGGTGGGGGTGCTCGACCAGCTCGTCACACAGAGTCGAGTCGGAGCCGGTGCTGGCGTAGAGCGTGATGTGGTGTCCTAGCGAGCGCAGGGCCCGGCACAACGTGGCGACGTGCGACTCCTGGCCCCCGGCGAAGGGCTCGGCCACCGGGTTTCTGGTGGGCCCCAGCAGCGCGACCCGCATCAGGAGACGTGTCCGTCGAGGGTTCGCAGGTAGTCGGCGAAGCCGCCCATCGCTCGCCCGCGCGTACGGGCCGATGTCGTCACCCGGGTGGTGTCGGTGGCAACCCAGGCGAAACCCGCCCCTCGAACGCGCTCGACCAGACGGACGTCCTCGTGGACCGCACGGGGGCCGAACCCGCCGACCGAGGCCCACGTGCTCGCGCGCAGCCCCAGGTTCGCACCGTGGACGTGGGCGTGGTTCTCGACGAGCCGATGACGGTCGTCCCAGGCCGCCCGGCGCTCGCTGCCGCGCATCGCCGGTTCGACGGTACCCACGACCATGTCCGCTCCGTCGTTCGCGTGGCGCAGCTGCTCGCTCAGCCATCGCGGTGGCACGAGCGAGTCGGCGTCGGTGCAGGCGACCCAGACGTGGCTGGCCGCGGGTTCGCCCAGATCGGCCAGGCCTGTTCTCACGGCCAGGTCTCGTGCGGCACCGACCCCGGCGGTCTGCGTGACCACGGCTTTCACGCCGTTGCGCCCGGCCACCATGGCGGTGCCGTCGGTGCACCCGTCCATGGCGACCACCACACAGACCCGGTCGACGTCGGTGCGCAGGCGCAGCGACTGCACGGCGACGCCGACGCTGCGAAGGCAGGCACCGATGAGACGGCCCTCGTTCTTGGCTGGAATCGCCACCACGATGTGCGAAACCGCGGGACCGGTCGCCCGTGCGTCACTCACGAGGGGACGTTTCGGGGTGGTCCTGGGTCGACCCGGCGCCGCTTCGAGCCTCGCGTTGTGCGACCGAGGATGCGCCGGTCCAGAGGTCGATGCACACGTCCGCATCGCCGTAGTGCGCCGCCGCCGGACCCCACGCGTCGCGGGCCTGCTGATGGACGGTCGGGCCGTCGAGGGGCACGCCCGTGGTGGGGTGCTGCCAGTGGCAGAGGATCAGCTCACCGTCCGGGGCCAGCACCGAACGCGCCCGCTGCAGTGTCACCAGCCATTCGAGGGGGCTGAGGAAGTACCCCACCTCGGAGATCAGGACGAGGTCGAAGGGCCCAGGGGGGATCGCCGCCGGCGCCGCTCCGACGCTGATATGCGCGTGGGGGGCCGCGGCGCGCGCGTGGTCGACGGCCACGCTGCTCACGTCGAGGGCCTGCAGCTCCGCCACTCGTTCGACCAGGGCAGAGGTGAGGTGTCCGTCGGCGCAGCCGACCTCCAGCCCCCGCCGGTACTCGGGGCGCCCCAGCATGGAAAGGACGAGGCTACGTCGACGTCTCTCGTAGAACGAGCCGCGCACCATCCAGGCGTCGGGTCCGTCGCGGTACATGTCGTCGAAGACGGCGGACCGGTCTTGGTTGCGCTGTGGCAGGGCCGAGGCCGGCACTGTGGGCAGAGTGCCGGCTGGGTCGAAGACGGTTTCCACCAGACGCCGCGCACGAGCCAGCGTCTGGTCGTCGAGAAGGGGGGTCGGATCCTGGCGACCGGGATCGCCGCTCCAGGCCATGGTCTGCGACGTGAAGCACTCCAGTGCGCTGCGCTTGCGGTGGATCGCGGAGAGTGAGGGCTCGGCCGCGACCACCTGGCCCCAGGCCACCTCGTCCGGGGTGCTCCAGTGCCACATCCATACCGGGTAGTGAGCGAGCGCCGCTCCGGTCCAGGCTGCGGCCCGCTGAGCGGCGCGACCCAGTGCGTCGTGGTCGGCATGGCCGTCGTGTACCCAGGGCGCCAGCAGAAGCGAGTCGGCGCCCAGGTGCCCACCGAGCTCCTGGGCCAGCACATCGACCCTGCCCTCGAGCTCGGTATCGGCGTAGTCACAGTGCACCACGCGCGCGGTGGGGGCGAGCGCAGCAACCGCGCGCTCGACCTCCCTGCGTCGGCGCTGCGCCAACCGAGAGCGGGCAGCGCCGTCGGCGACCTCGTGGGACCTCTCCCCGGCTGTGGCCACGATCACCGTCACCGACATCCCTCGTGCGGCAAGGTCGAACACCAGCGCGCCGACGCCTAGGGTCTCGTCGTCGGGATGCGCTGATGCGACCACGACCCGGCTCCAGCGCTGCGCGGTCGCCGTCAGGTCCAGTGCGGCCACCTGCGTCCATGCGGGAGCTGCGCACCAGTGTGACTCCGGCGTGGGCGGGTCATGACGGTCGAAGGTCGCCACCGGATCAGGGTCGTCGGGCTTGGGAGTGTGCATCGGACGGGCTCAGAGCAGGGTCGTCCGCCGAGGTCGCGATCGAACCGAGACGGGCAAGGTCGCGCTCGGCGTGGTGCTGTCGCAGGTACAGCGTCAGGTCCGCCACCCGCGTCAGATGCGCGGTGTCGAAGGAGAGTGGCCCCGGACCGAGGGCGTGGCCCACCACGGTCAGGACGCGTTCGGCGGTGGTGGCCACCAGGGCGCGAACCCGCGACGCCAGCAGCTGGGCCTGCGGAGTCGAGACCGTGCCGGCATCGATGACCGTGGCTGCGTGACGCAATGCTGTGAGGGCCCCGAACAGCTCGGCGTCGCAAGTGCCCAGGTGCATGAGCGCGATCTGGTCGGGTTCGCGCTCTCGGGCGGCTCGCCAGAGGGACCCCGCTAGCGCGGCAGCCGCCCCGAACCACACAGCGGCCACGGCGATGCCACCCCAGGCGAATCCTGGGCGGTCCAGGTACCACCCGGTAGGTCCGACCGGCTGAACGACGGTGCCGTTGAAGCGCACGCTGCCCGTGCTGACCTGGCGCAGACCGAGGGGCTGCCAGGAGGCCGTCTCGGTTCGCACGGAGGGATCGCGCAGGGACACCGCGAAGAGTGCGGAGCCGCCCTCGGCCGGAGCAGTGACCAACGCGTGGCTGACCAGGTCGGGCAGGGAGCACCACGGTTTCGTCCCGGTGAGGGTCGGTCTTGCGTCCACGACCTCGCAGCGCAGATCGGTCCCGGGAGGATCTGCCGCGTACACGCCCCAGACCGCCCCGTCCGGCGCCACCTCCGGGCCGAGCGCAGCCTGAGCGAGGATCGCCTGTGCATCCAGGTGGGGCTCAATGGCTCGGGCCGTGCCGAGGTTGACGCTGCCCAGAGTCGCCAGGGTCGACAGCAGGGGCCACGTCCGGCGGCCCATGTCCGCGCCACGGAAAGAAAGTGTGCGCGCGAGGCGCAGTGCTGCGGGGATATCTCCGGCCGCGTCGCTCGCCTGCGCCGCCACGGCAGGGTCGCCCCACGTCGGGAACGCCCACGGGTCAACGTCCGACACTTCGTTGACCCTAGGCCGACAAAGGCGCGCCAGCCTCATCCGCAGGGGTGGCCACGGGGAGCCCGCGAAGGGCCCCACCGAGGGCGATGAGAACGGCCGATACCTTTGCTTCATGGCCTCCCTCCCGCTGCCGATGCGGTTGCTCAACGCCGCGGGACATCTTCCGGCGAGCCGCCGTAACCCTCGCTTCCGACTGGACAAGGTGACAGTCATGGACGCGGCAAGGACGCGGGTGGGGTGGAGCGACTTCGGGCCCCGCTACTACGAAGAGGGTCTGGACGAGCTGCTGCACTCGGCCGAGAACGACGTCGACCTCGAGCTGGTCGGCCAGATCGCGCTCCGGGAGGCGATCATCGACAACCTGAGCAACCGGTTGCTGCTGACCCACGCCCAGACGTGGCAGGCCGAGATGTTCGACGAGCCGCTCAAGGCCCCGATCATCGTCACGGGGCTGCATCGCTCGGGCACCACACATCTGCACCGGTTGTTGGCGTGCGATCGTTCTCGCCACGCGCCGGCCTACTGGGAGCTGGTCTCGCCGCTGGTCCGTCCGGGTGAGGCCGACCGCCGCCGGGCGCGGGCGCGCCGCTCGCTCGCCTGGCGCAAGCGGGTCATGCCCCGCCTGGAGCGGATGCACTCGATGGACGTCGACGACCCCGAGGAGTGTCAGTACCTCACGGCGACCAGCTTCGAGTCGGTCTTCTTCTGGTCACTGGCTCCGGTCACCGGATACCTGCGGTGGTACCGCTCCCACGACCGCACCCAGAAGTATCTCGAGTACCGGCAGTGGCTCCAGGTGTTGCAGCGGCAGGCCGGTGGCCGCCCGCTGGTGCTCAAGGCGCCGGAGCATCTCGGGGCGCTGAGCGCGCTGGTAGAGGCGGTGCCGGAGGCGCGTCTGGTCCAGATCCACCGGGACCCGGTGACGGCGTTCGCGAGCTTCCTGGACATGAGCCTGACCACCCAGTCGCTCGCCGGTCACGTGGACATCTCCCGCACTCGCCAGGCCAGCTTGGCGTTGTTCGAGAGCGAGCTGGCCGCCAACGCGGCTTTCCGCCGATCCCACCCGGGCGCTGTGGTGGACGTGACCTACGAGCAGATGATGGCAGACCCGGTCGTCACGGTCGGCGCGGTGTACGAGCAGCTCGGTGAGCCCGAGCCGGCCGGCCTGCGCGAACAGGTGAAGGCGTATGCCGAGAGCCACCCGCAACATCAGCACGGCAAGCACCGGTATCGGGTCGCCGACGCGGAACCCGCAAGGCAGCGCCTGGAGGCGGCCGCTACCGAATGAGGCGGAGCCGACGGGCCCCGTCGACGAGGCTCGTCAGGCAGCGTCCCCCAAGGTGCGGCGGCGCTGCGGGGCGTCCTCGTCGCTGAGCCTGACGACCTCAGTGCCGACGAAGCCGCGTAGCGAGCTCAGGGTGTGCTGCGTTCCCGGCGTGGGGGGTAGGTGTCGCGCGCACAGGGGGCGCAGGGGTGAGCTTCCGCTCGGCATCCCGCTGTGCGCGACGAGGTCGCGCTGGCCTCGTAGCTGCTCGATGCGGAACTGCGGGTGGGTGAGCAAGGCGACGACGGGTGAAGGTCGATCCGAGCGCCGGCAGTCCACGCACTGGTCGGCGATCTCGATCCGCACGACGCGTTGACGCTCGGCCCGGAAACCGTGCTCGTACTCGAGCACGTCGCCGTCGAGATCGACGGTGAGCAGGACGTAGTGCTCGTGCGGGTGGGTGCGGCTCAGGGTGTCAAGCAGCTCGACCGCACGCCCACGATCCGCGTAGGCGTAGAACCCGCACCGACAGTCCAGCCCCGGTGGGGAGCAGCCGCGCCGCAAGCAGCTGGCGTTCTCGTCGACGCCGTAACGCACACTCAGGACACCGACGAGCCAGGCCCCCGAGTCGCGGACCACGAGCTGGGCCAGCTTGTACCCCCGGAACGGCGTATCGGTCATCGTCAGTGGGCGGCTGTCCCACAGCGCACGTCTCGCTTCTCGTCGGCGGCTTCGGGCCATGCTGCGGACCACCAGGGGTAGGGGCAACAGCACGAGCATGGCGACGAGGAGCTCCACGACGGCGTTGCGAAACTACGAGGTCGTGCGTTCGGTGCGCGCGCCGTCCGTCGTCGGGGCGGAGGCGGCCTGCGCGCGCTCACCCGGGCGGAGCCCTGTGCCAGGGTCGTCAGCCCGCACGCTCGTGTCGGGCAGGGCGGAGCGGGGGCTGGTCCGGGAGGAAGCGGTCTCCTCGACCTCGTGCGGACGGCGTGCGAAGTGACGGGCTATCGGTCGTCCGAGATCCATGGCTGCTCCTTCTGCTCTCCCTCGAGAATAGAACACGCGTGCCGCTACGTCCGCGCCACCTCTCGGTCGCCCACGGGAAGCCAGTGCTGCGCGGGCGCCGGGTGCGACAGGAAGTGGGTCATGGCCTGGGTGTAGGCGTAGGCACCAGCCTGCCCGAAGACGACGATGTCACCGGGGCGGGTGTCCACCGGCAGACGGCCGGTGCCGACCCGGTCCAGCGACGTGCACAGCGGCCCGGCGAGGGTGAACTCGGTGACCTCCTCGTTCAGTCGCGAGGATGAGCCGAGCCGGACGTTGACGACGGGGAAGGACTGTCCCGTCATCAACGGTCGCAGAAGGTGGTTGATCCCACCTTCCAACAACGCGAACGACACGCCCCGGCTGACCTTGGTCCGGATGACCCGAGCCGCGTAGATCCCGCAGGGCCCGGACAACCACCGTCCGGGCTCGAGCAGGAGCTCCCCTTCGAACCAAGGGTGTTCGGCCAGCAGCCCGGCCAGGCCGGTGCCGAGCGCGTCGATGTCGAGCTCCCGCTCGTCGGCCTGGTACGGAATCCCCAGCCCCCCTCCGAGGTCGATCAGCCTCAGCTGAACCCCGTGGCGTTCCACCATCCGCTCACCGATGGCCAAGGCGATGGCGTGGTTGCGAAGCAGCGCCGCCGCGTCGAGCTCGTTGCTGGCGGAGAAGACCTGAAGGCCGTCCACCTGGACTCCGGGGTAGCTGCGCACGGCGGCGAGGAAGTCGGGCAGGGCTTCCTCGTCCACCCCGAAGGCCGAGGGCCCTCCGCCGCCGATGATTGCGGACCTTTCCTGCGCCGGGGCGGCCGGGTTGACCCGGACGCTCACGTGCAGGTCGCTGCCGGCCCTCGCGGGGCCCATGGCGTGCAGGCTGGCCACATCCTCGATCCCGTCCACCTGGACCCGTGCGCCGGCATACACCGCGGCGCGCAGGTCCGCCTGGCTCTTCGCGGGGCCGGCCATCAGGATGGGGCTGTCGGGTCCGGCGGCACGCACCCGGGCCACCTCGCCGGCCGACGCGCAGTCGAAGCGTGCGCCGGCGGCGGCCAGGGTCTGCAGCAGCGGGCCACCGGGGTTGGACTTGACCGCATACGCCAGCGC
>JBAUJO010000161.1:0-8243 GCA_049683875.1 Ornithinimicrobium sp. | reverse complement strand
GCGTATGTGCCTGCACCAGGCGTCGCAACTGCGCCGGCACACGGTGGCGCGCTGCCGCCAGCGACAGGTGCTTCTCGACCTTCTCGTCCGGGCCGTGGGGAATCTTCAGGTGCCACCCCGCGTCTGCGCCTCCGGTGCGTCTGCGCAGGGTGATGCCCACACCGGCCAGGTGCAGGTCGCCGGTGTCGAAGTACGTCGCGTCCAGACTTCGCTGCTCGGGCTCGGCGGTCAGCGTCAGCCCCGGCGTGCCGTCGAGTGCCTTGGTGAGCACAGAGAGCAGGTCCAGGTCCAGCGCCGCCTCGTACGTGGCCTCGACCTCGCCGTGGACCGTCATGAGGCTCAGTATGGCGTCTGCCTGGAGCCTAGGATGTGACCCCATGAGTCACGTGCTGTCCGCCGTCGCTTGGCCCTACGCCAACGGCCCTCGCCACCTCGGTCACGTCGCCGGGTTCGGCGTCCCGTCCGACGTGTTCAGCAGGTACATGCGGATGGCCGGGCACGACGTCCTCATGGTCTCCGGAACCGACGAGCACGGCACCCCGATCCTCGTCGCGGCCGACCAGCAGGGCACGACGGCCCGCGAGCTGGCCGACACCAACAACCGGATGATCGTCCAGGACCTGGTGGATCTCGGCGTCTCCTACGACCTGTTCACTCGCACCACGACGGCGAACCACTACGCGGTCGTGCAGCAGATGTTCCTCGCGGTCCACGCCGGCGGTTACATGATCGAGCAGACGACCCCGGCCGCGGTCAGCCCCTCCACCGGTCGCACCCTGCCCGATCGCTACATCGAGGGCACCTGCCCCATCTGTGGGTATGCCGAGGCGCGCGGCGACCAGTGTGACAACTGCGGGAACCAGCTGGACCCGACCGACCTGGGCGACCCGCACAGCAAGATCAACGGTGAGACGCCGGACTTCGTGCAGACCCAGCACTTCTTCCTGGACCTGCCTTCCCTGGCGCAGGCCCTCGGGGAGTGGCTGGACGAGCGCGAGGCCTCCGGGCTGTGGCGGCCCAACGTCATCAAGTTCAGCCAGAACATCCTGGAGGAGATCAAGCCGCGAGCCATGAGCCGCGACATCGACTGGGGCATCCCGATCCCGCTCGACGGATGGCGCGAGGAGCCGACGAAGCGGCTGTACGTCTGGTTCGACGCGGTGATCGGCTACCTGTCGGCCTCGATCGAGTGGGCCCGCCGACAGGGTGAGCCCGACCGCTGGCGCGAATGGTGGAACGACCCAGAAGCGCTCACGTACTACTTCATGGGCAAGGACAACATCACCTTCCACGCGCAGATCTGGCCTGCCGAGCTCCTCGCGCACAACGGGCGCGGGGCCAAGGCAGGCCCGGTCGGGCCGTTCGGTGAGCTATCTCTGCCCACGGAGGTGGTGAGCAGTGAGTTCCTGACGATGGAGGGTCGGCAGTTCTCCTCCAGCCGCGGGGTGGTGATCTACGTCCACGACGTACTGCAGCGCTACCAGGTCGACGCGCTGCGCTACTTCCTGTGTGCCGCCGCCCCGGAGAACAACGACTCCGACTTCTCCTGGCCCGAGTTCGTGAAGCGGACCAACAACGAGCTCGTCGCCGGTTGGGGCAACCTGGTCAACAGGACGGCGTCGATGATCGCGAAGAACATCGGCTCCATCCCGTCGGCGGGGCCGATGGAGCCGGTCGACGAGAGGCTCCTGGGTCACATCCGCCGCGGCTTCGACGACGTCGGCGCCCTCATGGCCGCCCACCGGCAACGGGCCGCGCTGGCCGAGGTCATGCGGCTGGTGGGGGAGGCCAACGCCTACGTCTCCGCCACCGAGCCCTTCAAGCTCAAGGGTGAGGACCAGCGGGAGCGGCTGCATACCGTGCTGCACGTGCTCGCCCAGGCCGTCGTCGACCTCAACACCATGCTCAGCCCCTTCCTGCCGCACTCCTCCAACGCGGTCCATACGGCGCTCGGGGGCCAAGGGCAGTTCATGCCCATGCCGCGCATCGAGGAGGTGCACGACCTGGACGAGCCGGGCCGCGACACCTACCCGATCATCACCGGCGACTACCGGGGCGTGCCGCGCTGGGCGCACCGCCCGGTGGCGGTCGGCGCCGCGGTGGTCAAGCCGACCCCGATCTTCACCAAGCTCGACCCCTCGGTGGTGCAGCAGGAGCGGGCGCGGCTCGGGCTGGTCGCCGAGGCCGTCTGAGACGCTCGATGCCGCACCGAGAGCAGGCCCTCCGACCTCCTGATCCGCTGCCCATCGCGGTGGCGGACAACCACTGCCACCTCGACATCTCGCGCGACGACGACCCGCCGACCCCACCGGACCAGGCGCTGGACGCGGCCGCCGAGGTCGGGGTCGACCGGGTGGTCCAGATCGGCTGTGACCTGGCCAGCGCGGCCTGGACCGTCGATGCCATCGAGCGTCACGCCCGGATGCTCGGCGGCGTGGCGATCCATCCCAACGGCGCTCCTGCGTTGCACCACGCCGGCGAGCTGGACGACGCCTGCGCCCGGATCGAGGAGTATGCGGCCCGGCCCCGCGTGCGCGTGGTCGGCGAGACGGGTCTGGACTACTACCGGACCGGCCCGGAAGGCGTGCAGTCGCAGCAGGAGTCCTTCCGGCGTCACATCGAGATCGCCAAGCGCACCGGGCTGGCGCTGCAGATCCACGACCGTGACGCGCACGAGGACGTGTTGCGCATCCTCGCCGAGGAGGGAGCGCCGGAGCGGACGGTGCTGCACTGCTTCTCCGGCGACATGGCAATGGCGCGGGAGTGCGTGCGGCGCGGGTACTTCCTGTCCTTCGCCGGGACCATCACCTACAAGAACGCCCGTGACCTGCGCAATGCCCTGGCCGTGGTGCCCACCGAGCATCTCCTGGTGGAGACCGACGCGCCCTACCTGACGCCGAGCCCGCACCGGGGCCGGACGAACGGCTCCTACCTGGTGCCGCTGACCGTGCGCGCCATGGCCGAGACCCTCAACTGTGCGGTGCCGACCTTGTGCCAGTCGCTGTCGACCAACAGCGAGGAGGTCTACGGGCCCTGGTGAGCACGTCGCTCACGCCGGTGGTTGTTGCATGGTCGAGCCCACCAGGCAGAACGGGTGCCCGACCGGGTCGAGGAACACGCGGAAGTCCTCCGGGCTTGGCTGCACGTCGGCCTTGAGCGCTCCGAGGTCGAGCACCGCAGCCTCACCGGCGTCCAGGTCCGCGACATAGATGTCGAGGTGAGCCTGCTGGGGGACCGGGCCCTGCGGCCACGTGGGTGCGCGGTAGTCCTCGATCTGCTGGAAGGCGATCCTGCCGTCGGCCGTGTGGACCTCGACCCACTCCGCGTCCTCGTGGCTGAGGACCTCACCGCCGATGACCGCGTGGTAGAAGGTGGCCAGGGCGGTGGCGTCCGGGCAGTCCAGTGCCATCACGTCCAGGCGTCCGATCGGTGTGTCCACCGGCTCAGACTAGCCGCGGAGGTCGCGTCGGTCGAAGAGCAGCACGGCCAGTGACACCAGCACCAACGACAGGATGAGCAGGACGCCCGCATCGGCCCACGGCATCCCTTGCGTCAGCGGGTCGCTGCCGAGGTAGTAGTGGAACGGCGAGATGGCCGCTGCGTCGGCGTAGCGGGGGCTCAGGGGCAGGAAGGACTGCACGACGTAGGCGGTGACGGCCGCACCCGCGGTGGCGCCGGTGGCCCACCGACTGCGGCCTGTGCCCGCCCCGACGGCCAGCGCCAGCGAGCCGAACGCGACCCCCAGCAGTGTCAGCATCGTGCAGGTGGAGGCCAGCCCCGACACGGCGACGTCCACGCCGGAGATCCACACGCCGAGCACGCTGCCGGCGAAGGTGATGAGCCCGACCACGGCCGCGAGCAGCGCCATGGCGGCCGCTTTGTGCAGCACGACCCGCCGCCGTGACACCGCGTTGACGAGCAGGAGACCCATGGTGCGCGCGTGCTCCTCGCCGGCAAGCGCGTCGGCCCCGATCGTTGCGGTCAGCACGATCAGGGCGATGGGCGCGGCGATGGCGAAGACCTCACCCTGCAGATAGCCGGCGGCGGTCGACATGTCCACACCGCCGATCATGGCGATCAGCGAGTCGGGCAGCTGAGCGAAGAACTCGCTCGTGCCCTCGGGCAGGAACGTATAGAAGAGCGGCATCAGGACCGCCAGGTAGGCGGTGACGAGCGAGATGACCACCGTCAGCCCTTGGTGCTCGGACACGGTCTTGACCCCGATGGACGACACGCGAGCCCGTCCGCCGAGGCGGTCGGCCATGGCAGCGGTGCGTGGGTGGGCGCGCAGACGGTCGAGCAGGTTGCGTCGACCCGCCCCGGCACGCAGGTCCCGGCGGTTCACTCCCACCACGGCCAGGCCCGCAGCCGCCAGGACGAGCGTGCCCAGGACCGCCAGATGCGCCGGGTACACCCCGTTGACCTCCGGGGCCGAGGAGGAGAAGTAGTACCACGGGAAGAGGCGCGCCCAGGCCCGACCCGCGTCCAGCATCGGCAGAATCGAGGTGGCCAGCCACGAGGCGACCATGAACGCCGCCGCGGCGCCGGCCGAGGTCGTCGGCTGCCCGGTCCAGGCCCCCAGGGCCAGAGCCAGCATGCCCCAGAAGAGTGACGCGAAGCCCAGATGCACCATCAGCGCAGCCACGTGCAGACCGGAGATGTCGGTGCCCGTGAGCAGGGGGGCGATCCGCCCGGCGGCATACATGAGCGATGCGCCCAGGCCGACCAGGATCACCAGGGCGGTGATCTTGGCGGACACGACGCGCGTGCGGCTGCGCGGGTTGCCCAGCAGCAGGCTCAGCGTGCCGGACTGCTCCTCACCGGCCAGCAGCCCGGCGCCGATGGCGATGGCCAGACCGCCGAGAGTCATCGCGCCCATGAGGTTGTACATGGACCCGTAGGCGATGCCGGCGATGCCGCCCGCCTCCGCAGAGATGCCGACCGAGTCCAGCAGCGCCGGAGGAAGCTCGTAGTAGAACGACAGGTCGAGGTCGGCGTAGACGGCCAGGGTGAACCACAGCAGCAGACCGATGGACACGGCGCCGATGAGCACCCCGACGACCCGGTCCCGCACGGACACGGCCACGACCGACCAGGGCGAGAGCGCGGTCATGCGCTCTTCTCCTCGGTGCGGTAGTACGCCAGGAAGATCTCCTCGAGGTCGGCCTCCTCGCTGCTGATGTCCACCAAGTGGTGCCTCCCGGTGGCCACGCGCAGCAGCTCGTCCATGTTGCCGTCGAAGGCCAACCTCACCGTATGACCGTGGGCCTGGACGTCGCGAGCCCCATCTAGGCGGGCGAAGTCCTCCGTGGGAGCCGGCTCGGCAAAGACGAGCTCGACCCGGCGGATCGCTTTGGACCGCAGGGCATGCACGCTCTCGGTGGTGATCAGCCGTCCGTTGCGGATGATGCCGACGCGATCGGCGACCCGTTGCACCTCCGAGAGCGTGTGACTGGACAGGAACACGGTCCGCCCCTCGCCGGCGATCTCACGCAGGGTCGCCTGGAACTCCTGCTGGACCAGGGGGTCCAGGCCGGTGGACGGCTCATCCATGATGACGAGCTCGGGCCGGCTCATCAGCGCCTGGATGAGGCCGACCTTCTGCCGGTTGCCGGAGGAGTAGTCGGCGACCTTCTTGGTCAGGTCGGCCCCCAGTCGTTCTCGGAGTGTCTCGACGTGGTCCCAGTCCACGCCCCCGCGCAGGTGCGCGAAGTAGCGCAGGGTGTCCTCGCCGGTGAGCTTGGGATACATGGCCAGGTCTGCCGGGAGGTAGCCGATGTGCCGGCGGATCTCGACGGCCTCCGCGTGGCAGTCCAGGCCCAGGATCCAGGCCCGGCCCCGGCTCGGCCGGATGAGGTCCAGCACGGTGCGGATCATGGTCGTCTTGCCCGCTCCGTTCGGCCCCAGGAAGCCGAAGACCTCGCCTCGTTCAACGCTCAGGTCCAGGTCGACGAGGGCCTGCGTCGTGCCGTAGCTCTTGGACAGTCCCTCGGTCTCCAGGGCCGCCTGTCGTCGTTCGCTCATGACTCCTCCTGGGGTGGTGGGTCCCACTGGTCACGGAACCGCGAGTCGGTGAAGAGGCCGTCGGTGTAGAGGTCGAGCAACGACGGGGTGATCCGGACCAAGGCCTCGACCTGGTCGCCCTCGCCCAGTACGCGCTGCAGGTGATGGTGCAGCAACGTCTGGGCGAGGCCGGCGTTGAGCAGTGCTGCAGCCCGCGCCGCTGGATCGGCGGTGGCCTGGACCAGACCTGCGTCCTGGGCGGCCTTCATGTAGTCGACCGCATCGTGGAAGAGCCGGTCGTACAGGTGGGCCCCCGCCTCGGTGCCCTCGGTCAACGCCCGGGACAGGTAGGAGAAGACCGCTGCGTGCTCGGCTATCGCCGTCCGCGCGCTCTTCGTGTCCAACCCGACCCCGGAGGACAGCGCCGCGAACTTGTCGGCCCGAATGTCGTCGGCCAGGTGGTCGTCCACCGCCTGGCGCAGGCCGTCCTTGGACCCGAAATGGTGCACGACGAGGGCAGCGGAGACGCCGGCGTGCTCGGCGATGGCGCGGACGGTCGTGGCGCGGAAGCCGCGCTCGCCGAACAGCTCGATCGCGGCGTCGCGGATCCGCGCCCGTGCCGTCATGTCCTGGGTCGCGCGGGTGGCAGCCCGAGAGCCGTCGACTGAACTCATGTTCATAAGTTTAAACGTTTGTTCAGTACACGGCAAGGGTCGTCCACCTGTCAGGCTTTCGCCATGTCGACTGACTCAGGCGCCGATCTGTTGGGCCCTTCGCAGGTGCGCGCTCTGGCGGACCGGCTCGAGCTGCGTCCGACCAAGCAGTGGGGGCAGAACTTCGTGGTGGACGCCAACACGGTGCGCCGCATCGTGCGTCTGGCCGGTGTGCGGGCCGATGACCATGTGCTCGAGGTGGGCCCCGGGTTGGGATCGCTCACCCTGGGGTTGCTCCCCGTGGCGTCCAGCGTGACGGCGCTGGAGATCGACCCCGTGCTGGCGGGGGCGCTGCCGCAGACGGTGGCCCTGCGCGCTGAGGGCGTGCGCGGTCGGCTGACGGTGCTCAATGCCGACGCTCTGGCGGTGACCCGGCTGCCGGATCCTGCGCCGACCGTCCTCGTGGCGAACCTGCCCTACAACGTGGCGGTGCCCGTGGTCCTTCATCTGCTGGCTCGCGTGCCTACCCTTCGAGCCGTCCTGGTGATGGTGCAGTGGGAGGTGGCGGAGCGCCTGGCTGCAGGGCCGGGGTCACGGACCTACGGGGTGCCCAGCGCCAAGGCCGCGTGGTACGCGCAGGTCTCGCTGGCCGGGCGGGTGAGCCGGTCGGTGTTCTGGCCCGCGCCCCATGTCGACTCCGGTTTGGTGCGGATGGTGCCTCGCCCGCCGCCGGTGACCGCGGCCACCCGCCAGGAGGTGTTCGCCGTGGTGGACGCCGCCTTCGCCCAGCGCCGCAAGACCTTGCGCGCGGCCCTGGCCGGCTGGGCGGGTGGCCCGACGCGGGCCGAGGCCCGGTTGCGCGCTGCGGGCATCGACCCGCGCAGCCGCGGTGAGCAGCTGGGCATCGAGGGCTTCGCCGCTCTGGCGCAGAGTCCAGAGCCCGCTGACCCCAGCCCGGACGAGCCCCCGGCCGACGGGGCGGAGCACGGGGACTTCACAAATGCGTAACTTTGTAGTTACATATCAGAGGTGGATGCCTTCACTGCGCTGGCTGACCCCGTGCGACGCGAGCTGCTGACCCGCCTCACGGACGGGCCGCTGCGTGCCGGGGACCTGGCCGACCTGCATCCGATCACCAGGCCGGCGATCAGCCGACACCTCCGTGTCCTGCGGCAGACCGGTCTGGTCGGCACCGACATCGTGGGCCGGGAGCGTCACTACCGTCTCGAGCGCTCCGGCCTGGTCCCCGTGCACCGCCTGCTCGACCAGCTGGGCTCCCCTGCGGGCGCTGAGTCAGAAGCCGACCAGGCACCACGAGGGCGGCTGGTGCCCGAGCAGCTCGATGCGCTGGACACCGAGGTGCGGCGCACCCGGCGCGAGCGTCGGCACGCGCCGGCCCGAGAGGAGACAGCATGACCACTGGACCCACCGGGCCCACCGGCCGGCGCGAGCAACGGTCCTTCGGGGACGCCGTCGTGTTCGACCGGCGCTTCCGGGCGCCGGGCGACCACGTCGGGGCGGCGGTCACCGACCCAGAGCGGCGAGAGCGCTGGATCGGCACCTGGGAGGGCGTCCCCGCCAGCGGTG
>JBAUJO010000160.1:0-20489 GCA_049683875.1 Ornithinimicrobium sp. | reverse complement strand
CGTCCGTGGCCTGACGGCATCCTGCAGGCTCGCGCGTCGGTCTGGTGTGCGGAGTCAGAAGAGAGCGGGCGAGTTGCTGAGACGCCCTTTGAGGCCTGGCACCGCATTGATGCCACCGCACCCCAGTCGGCCGAAGAGCTGGCGCGCACGGTGGCGGCACGTGCCCGCACCACCGTTGTCGCCGGGCGCGTGGGTGTACCGATGAGCTATCTATGGGCACTCAAGCGCGACCGTGGTCTGCGCCGCGCGCTAACCAACGCGGACTTGGTGATCTGCGCCGACGAAGACACGGAGCGGGCTTTGCGTGCTGATCTGCGCATCGCCCGAGGTACCTGCTGGTTGGACAGCAGCCACGTCACTAACGCCGGGGCCGGATGGCAGGCGTTGCGACGCTGGCGACGGCTGATCGACGCTGTCTGCGAAGGCGTCGTGATCAACGGGAAGGCGGCCGGGATTCCGCCTGCAGCACTGCCGCCTCCAGCACCCCTACCGCCCCCCCCGCTGTTGCGGGTGCTGGTCCGTTATCTCGAGCTGTGCGGCCAGAAATGTGTCGAGCGGTTGCCGCGCAACCGCTCACCGGTCGCCCTGATGAGGTTGCGAGCCATCGGGCGTCAGCTCGGGTCGGATGAGGTCTTCGAGGCAGAGGCGGTTGAGCTTCGCTTGTGGCGATCCACGTTCGATCAGGTCGACGAAACCTGTGACCGCGTCGTTCGCGAAGCGGTCCGGCGGTCGAACGAGGCGTGGGAGACGGGAGATGTCACCCTGGCCCTGCACCGCCTTCGGGGTGCTCTGACGGTCACCTTGCACCGCAGCCGACATGCTGAAACCTTGCGCTCGCCTCTCATCGAGCATCCGGACGAGCACCTGGCACCGCTGCAGGGCAGCGAGGCCTTTCATGCGCTGCGTAACACGGAACACGCCCGACCCGCGCTGCCACATAAGCCACGCAGGCGGCCGGATACGGCTGGGGCCTGGCTTCCGCGGGTGGTCGTGCTGCCCGGTGCCTACGGGCACTTCCATCAGGACATGGTCAACGCGCTCGGCTCGCGGGCCAACGTGCGGGTGCCGCGGCTGTTGCGTTATCCGATGCTCAAACGACGACGGCTGAACGGTGCCGACCTCTGCCTGTTGCGCGCACTACGGGCCGGTGAGGTGGATATCGCGCAGGGCCTATGGGCCACCTGTCCTCCTGAGATCGACCCTGAGCACCCTCTGTCAGCTCTGCAGGCTCTGAGCGATGCCGTCCGGCGCGCCGACGTGGTCTACGGGGACTGGTTCGACGCGGCATCGGTATGGGCCTCGCACCTGGTGCCCTCCGGCACTCGCCTGGTCATTCGTGCGCACGGCCTCGACGTGCTCGATCCGTGGGTGCACCTGGTCGACTGGCGCGGCGTGGACGCCGTGCTGACCACCCGACCGCTGGTCGGCTTGCTGACGGAGCTGACTGAGACACGGGGTGCACCGAAGCCCACGCCCGTGCTTCCCTACCGCCCCGACCTGACGCAGTCGCCCCCACCACGAGAGTCCAGCGCGCGATTCGCGATCGGCATGGTCGGGTGGGGTCGAGTGGTCAAGGACCCTGTGTTCGCGCTTGATCTGCTCGAGCGCGACGAGCGACGCCGGCTGGTGCTCATCGGCCCGGGCTTCGCCTCAGTCGGCATGACCGTCGACCACACCTATGCGGCGGCCTTCTGGCGGCGTGTCGAGAGCCGAGGGCTGAGCGAGCGCGTCCATGTCGTGGGGCGTACCGACGACGTCTGGGGAGCGCTGGGGGAAGTCGGAGTCATTCTGAGCTGCAGTCGCCGAGAGAGCTTTCACCTGGGGCTCCTCGAAGGGGCTGCCTCCGGCGCCGTGCCCGTGGTGCGTGACTGGCCCCTGTTCTCCTCACGGCAAGGTGCCCGCAGTCTGTACCCCGGCGAGTGGGTCGTGCCCGACGTCGATGCTGCGGACCGCCGCATCACCGGCCTGGCCGACGAAGACGCCTGGCGCCACGCCTCTGAGCAGGCCCGGGCCGAGGCTTTGAAACACTTCGAGGCCGAACCCATTGCACGAGCAGTAAGGTCCGCCGTGCTGGGGGGACCCTCGGTTCGTCAGCGTTGCGGGTGACCCGTGCCCCTCACACCCATTCCGGGTCGACATCGAACCACTTGCGCACCACGGTCTGCACCTCATCCTGATCGACCGTGGGTGGCGCGATGTCGCAGTCGAAGCTGTCGACCGGCGGCCGGGTCACCTGAACGCGGCCGACCGTTGGGGCGCACTCCATCTGGTCGCACAGCAGCAGCACCGAGGGATCCAACACCACCAGCAGGCCGATGCGCACTGGCTCCACCCTCGTGACCACCTGCCACCCGGGCTCGGCGAGGACGCGGTCGAACCATCCCGGGTGCATCATCCGTCGTTTCCGCGAGGGTGACCAGGGCGCTTCGAGATGCCACAACCCGCGACGCAACCCAGCACGGGGTCGGCCACGCAGCCCCTCGCTCAGTTCACCCGGGTTGAGTGGAGGCGGTGCCACGAGATCGATGGTCGCCTGCAGTGCCGGGTCTGATTCCGGGTCTGGCGAGAAGTCGCCGACGTAGGCCACGTCGAGCCGATCGGTGACTCCCGCCTCCGACATTTCTCCAGTGATGTAGCGCAGGGGGGCGGGTAGGCGGACCGGCCGCCCCGCGCGCAGGCGGGCGCGGTAGACGCCGAGAAACGCCAACCTGTCCGGTGAGGTCCACTGGTAGGTGAAGTCGGCGCGGGACAGGGACCCGCTACGTAGCCGGTAGACTGCCAGCGGCTTCTCGACTGTCGGAATCGGTCCGATCTCGGCTTCGATCCTCTCGGCATACTCGGAATCACCGCCTTTGCGAACAGGCAGGAAGTCGCCGAGCTGTTCGTAGACGGAGCGACGGATCATCAGCGACGAGGCGTGAAGGCGCGTGGCTGGATAGCCGAGCCACTGGTGGCTTAGGTCATCGTGTGCCCGCACCGCGCGCGTGTGGCACGCCGGCGCCCCAGGTGACCGTGCCAGGAGCGCGACCTGTTCGCCGAGCCGCGCCGGGTGTGACCAGTCGTCGGAGTCCTGAAAGGTGATCAGCGCACCCCGGGCACAAGACATCGCCTGGTTGCGCGCCAGGTAAGGCCCTGCGTTGTCCGGTAGCCGGATCAGTGTGATGCGCTCGTCTAAAGCCACCGCCCGCTGAAAGACGGTGTCGTATCCAGGGCCCGACGCGTCGTCGACGATCAGGATTTCGAGGGATGCATAGGTCTGGTTGACGATGGAGGCGACCGAGGTCACCAATCCCTCGTCCGGCCGGTAGCACGGCACCACGACGCTGATTAGCGGCCCTTTCACGGTGTTGGACGTTGTCTCATGACAATGCAGCCTGTCGAGGGCGTTGGCAGGGGCATCAGCGTGCGGGGCACCCACCCCCGGCGCGCTGAGTCCATGCTCGGCAAACTGCCGGGACCAGAGGTCTTCCCACAGTCGATGTCGATCCGCCAGCGTCGCGGTGTCTCGATCACCTTGGGGTTCTCGCCGGAAGGGGTTGATGATGTCGGCCTCGAGGAGAGTTCGATCCGTCGCGCTCAACTTCGACAGGTGCGGCAAGACATGGCTAAGCGTCTCCAGCTCGTTGGCAAGAAAGAGGCACTGGGCAGCCACAGTCTGGTGATCCACAGACAGGTGATCCACCCCGAACCGCTGAATGACCGTGCCGTAGGCCTTGGCGGCGGCCTGCAGCTCGTTGCCTTGATGGCGCGTACAACCCCAGACCAGCGCCAACGCTACAAGTCGATGACCCTTACCTGTCAGGTAGGTCTCACGTAGCGCGCCGTTGAGCACACGGTCCAGAAGGTCGGCGTCTCCTTCGGACCCCTCGCTGACTGCTAGTGCCAGCGCGTTCCGAACGTGCATGGACCTGGTGCGCAGGGCGAGGCGCGCGGCATGCTCCGGGCGTTCCGCGGCCACGGCACACCAGAGCTGTCGTGCCGTGGAGGAAATCTCACCGGACTCTGCACCGGGCCGATCATGGGGCTCCTCGCGCGGAGTACGCATGTGTCGATGATGGGGCACGCGGGAGTGTCTGCCAAGGCGATGCCGAAGCAACGGCAACGATCGAACATTGGTGGTGGGCAGTCGCCGATGGGCGGCCATGGCGAGAAGTGTGAAACCCTGTGCGGTTGTGGCTCTCGTGGTGTCGTCCGCCCCTCAAGCGGCAGCGTCGCGTTTTCGGCCTGATGTCGAGGGCATGCGGGCTCTGGCCGTCGGGATGGTCCTGCTCTACCACGCTGGAGTGCCCTTCATTTCCGGCGGTTTCGCGGGAGTCGACGTCTTTTTCGTCATCTCCGGTTTCGTCATCACGATGCAGTTGCTGAGGGAGTTGGACCAACGGGGACGAATCGACCTGGTCGCTTTCTACGGTCGCCGTGCCAAACGGCTTCTCCCCGCCGCCGGAGTGGTCCTGTTGGTCACGACTGTCGCGTCCTGGCTGATGGTCTCGCGGGTGCGGTGGGGAACGATCGCTGTCGACATTCAAGGGGCCGCGCTCTATGTCGTGAACTGGGTTTTCGCCGATCGAGCGGTCGACTACCTCGCCGAAGACGTCGAACCGTCCCCCGTGCAGCACTTCTGGTCCCTGGCGGTTGAAGAACAGTTCTACCTGATCTGGCCGGTCATTATCCTGGGGCTGGCCTGGATCGCCAGCCGAGGCACCGATGGGCTAACCAAACACGCAAGCGCCCCGCGGGGGTGGACGAAGAGACGTGCTGTGCTGGCTCTCGGCCTCCTGGCGCTCGTCGTCGGCCCTTCCTTGGGGTGGTCGGTCTATCTGACCCAGCAGAGTCCTGAGCGCGCTTTCTTTGTGACCACGACCAGGCTCTGGGAGTTGGGGATCGGAGCATTGGTGGCCATCGGTATGGCCCAATGGCACCGCCTCCCCCCTGCCGCCGCAGCAGTCTTGGCTTGGTTGGGATTGATCACCGTGGTAGCAGGCGCGCTGCTGCAGGACTCGTCGCTCGACTGGCCGGGAACAGCAGCCCTCGTGCCGACCTTGGGAACGGCCACGGTGATCGTGGGTGGCTGTTCGGCGGCCCGATGGGGTCCACAACTCGTTCTGGGCAGAGCCTGGTTCGTCTGGGTGGGCGGGTTGTCTTACTCGCTCTATCTATGGCACTGGCCCGTCCTGCGAATGGCCGAGTGGCAATGGGGTCCGCTAGGAGTGTGGACGGGGTTGGGCCTGGTCGCCGCATCGGCTGTGCCCGCGTGGCTGTGCTACACGTGGGTGGAGAACCCGATACGACGCTCGAAGGGGTTGAATACTTCACCGCGCTTCGCATTGTCGGTCGGGTTGAACTCAACGCTCGTGGCCGTCATGGCTGGACTGCTGCTCAGTTCCGCTTCCGCATCGGCCGTTGACCCTGGCGCCAACGAAGCGAACAACGTCGCGGAACGGTCCAGCACCGCCTTTCCCGCTGACGGAGGCCCCCCACCGGCTGAGCGACCGGCGGACTCGATGCTGGCCGACGCGATCACCCCCGATCCCTCCCTGGCGACTGAGGATGTCCCTCGGCGCCGAGAATGCCAGGCGGACCGAGAGGACGAGATGCTCGGTGAGCCCTGCATTCTCGGCGACACCGCAAGCGACGTACGAGTGGCGTTGGCGGGGGACTCTAAGATGACCCAGTGGACTGACGCGCTGGACACCATCGCGAGGCGGGAAGGTTGGCGACTCGAGGTCTACACCAAGTCTGGCTGCGCCTTCGCCAACGCCATGACCATCAACGAAGGCGTGCCCTATGAGACATGCCAGGTGTGGAACGAGCAACTGTTCTCGTCATTGCGCGCCGATCCTCCAGACGTGCTGCTGACCTCAGCCGTCCGCACAGCGGCAGGGTCGCCGGAGCCAAGTGCCGAAGCTCTTCGACAGGGATACGTGGACTTTTGGAAGCCGCTGGCCGAGCGTGACACCACGATTGTCGCGCTGTCCGATACCCCCTTCGCCACCCTGGGCGAGCCTGCCTACGAGTGCGTTGCTGATCACCCGGACGACTTCGCACAGGCATGCAGCTGGCGGTACCGAACCACCGGCTCGTCGAAACTTCTGCAAGAAGCCCTGGAGTCTGTAGGAGAACAGGGCCACTACATCGATATGGATCCGTGGGTATGCCCCGGCGGCACCTGCGTCAGTGTCTACCGGAACATCCTGACCTACCGACAGGGGTCACACATCACCGCGACGTTCACTGAGGTGCTGACCGAGCCCCTCGACCGGAAGCTGACGCCGGTCGTGGACGGTGCCAGGGGCGACAAGGGGTGATAGCGGTTGCTGAGAGTCTGCCTGTGGACTCGACCTGTGCACGTGGGGTCGAAACGACGGGTGGGAGATGTCTTACGATTCAGCGAGCCGACGGAAGGAACGCACGTGGCGAAGGATCTGCGAGCTTGGGTGAGGCGAAGGCTGCCTGCCATTGCCTGGCGTGATGAGCTGCTCGCCGAGCGGTCGGTCCAGATTGCACTGCTACGTCAGCAGGTGGCCGCAAACACGCAGGTGCCTCAGGACGAGCCAGGAAGTAGCGAGAACAAGGCAAGGCCTTCTGCGGCCACGCAGGCTCCGTCTGGCCCCAACGCGGCTTCGCCGGCTTCATTTCAGGGTCACCTCCGAGACCTTCGACGACACACCAGACAGCTGGCTCTTTTGGATGAGGGACGGCTCCATCCGCTGAGACGAATTCCGCGAAAGTTGCGCAACTACCGGCTGGCTGCCAGCCATGGAGTCTCCATCCCGAAGGTTCTCAACGTGTGGGCGGAGCTTGACGACGTCGACCTTGCCGACATGCCAGAGACGTTCGTCATCAAGTCTGACCAAGGTGCCGGCGGCAGGGGCGTGCTGCCCCTGCGGCGACTGCCCGAGGGTGGGTTTCAGATGGTCGGGGGGGAGCGCACCTTCTCGTACGAAGATGTGATCGCTCGTCTATCAGACAAGTCAGTGCACGCCCCGTTCTTCACCGAGGAGATCTTGGTGCAACCAGGTGGGGGCGCCTTGCCTGAGGACATCAAGATCTACATGTTCTACGGTGAGGTAGGACACGTCATGCTTCGAAAGATGCCTCAGCATGCCAATCTGAAGCAGGCTCGCTACCGTTTCCTCGACGAAAGTGGCGCTGACCTCGGTCAGGACGTTGCCCCCGGACGTATGATCGACGAATCCATCACCCCGCCGTGCGACTTGGACCACTACGTCGATATCGCTCGGCATCTGTCCAGAGCGGTAGCCCTGCCGTTCGTTCGGGTCGACGTTTATGAAACGACACTCGGCCCGGTGTTCGGGGAGCTCACCCGTGGACCAGGTGGCCGGCAGGCCTTCCGGGCAGACCACGATCGTCTGTTGGGTGAGATGTGGGACCGTGCCCAACTGCGTCTGGACCTCGATGTCGTGGCCGGAAGGCCACTGAGAAATCTCACTGGAGAGCACCCGGTAGCGAAACTCTATCCGGTTGAGTCCCCTGACGCCTGGGAACTGCCCGACGATCACGCCCAGGTGACGCCGTTGCCGTGCTCGTCTTGGTGCCTGGCTTCACAGGCGAACGATGGCGCAGCCACGCACTGAGCGGTGGGCGGTGACTCTGTAGTGTGCCCACTGTGATTGAGGAACCCTCTGTGCCTGATGACGTCACCGTCGTGCTGTTGGCTAGAACCGGAAATGTGGCGCACGTCGGTCAGTGGCTGACGGCCATTGCTGAAGACTCCTTGCTGGCCACGCTACCCGCAGTGATCTGGGTATCCCCCCAGGACAGTGAAGCCCTTGATCTGGTGACGATCGACCTGGGAGTACCGCATCGGGTTGTTCTCGGCGCTCACGAAATCAAGGCTTTGCAAGCCAGCATGACCGACCTCTTGGAGCACATTCACACCCCCTATTTTGTTGTGATCCCGACGGTCAAGATGCGCAAGAACTCGCTGCGGAGCGTTCGAAAAGGAATACTCCACTCACGTCGGCGAGTCATGGACGCCGGCGCCACCTCCTCGCGAGCACTGATGCTTGCACCCTCTGTGTGTCCGCGAGCCTTCTTGTTGAACTACATAGGTCTGATGCTGGAGGGCCACCGGGCCCATAGTGCCGAAGCAATGGACTATCTCGGCCATATGTCGATGCAGGCGGCCGTCGCTTCAGTCGAAGCGGTAGACTCAACCACGGATGGAATGCACGTGCTGGCTCGACTCAACTTCGGGGCCTTGCGGACCACCCGTCCTCCGCCATGGAGAGTCGTTGTCTCGCTCGTGTCCAACGATGCAGACAACGTGGCGTCACAGCCGGTCGAACTTCAAGAGCGCCTAGGAATGTATGGCGACATGCGCTGGGAGCACATTCGTGCATTCATCCCCTTGGATGCAGTGACGACAGGCGAGTACAGTTTGGTTTTCTCTTTGGCGGCGCAGGACTGGGAGCGCCGAACGCGACGGGATCTTCGCCCGAATGTAGGAGTCCTGCTGAATGCGAGACCCACGACTGTGGTCTCCAGCGCAGCCCCGAGTCACACTCTGTGCAGGTACTTGATCCATACGACAGGCAATGGCGACGTGACTCGCGTCACCCTGCTGAGTGGCGCCGGAGCGGCCTCTGAGCGTCGTTGGGCGAAGATCTTGCTCAAGAAGGACGTGAGGATGATTCTCCGCTCTGGGGCTCCGCGGCGAGCACGGGCCCTGACGCTGGTGCGCCGGCTGACCGCGCCCCTTGTCGGAAGGCGCCAAGTGTGGTTGGTCGGAGAGCGCACCGGCACCGCTCAGGACAATGGCTTCCATCTCTTTCGCTACCTCAGAACCCAGCATCCGAGGCGACGCGTCTACTATGTGATCGACAAGAGCAGCGCGCATTACGAGCGAGTCAAGGTCTACGGGAAGGTCGTCAACCATTCATCGTTGCGGCACCGGTTCTTGTTGCTGCACGCCTCCGTTCTGGCGGACGCCTATTCGATCAGCTACCTGATTCCACGGCAATGGAACCGTGATCACTACGCGCGTCATCTCGCTTGGCGGATCGGGGCCTTCCGTGTCTACCTGAAGCACGGCGTACATATGAGTCCTAACGCCTTCAAGCGTGGGACCACCGGGTACGACATGGTCTTGACGGTCACGGAGAAGGAGACGCGCAGCCTTGCTGCTGCCAGCGGCTACGAGAAGCAGCTCGCCGAGGTCGGGCTTCCGAGGTACGACGCGCTTACGCCGAGCACCCCTACTCGGACGGTCCTTTTCATGTCGACATGGCGACGCTATCTCGTACCCAAGGTGTTCGGGGGTGAGAACAAAGACCAGACTCCTTACGAAGGCTCGGAGTACCAGCGATTCATGTCGGCGTTTCTTCGCAGTGAACGCCTGCACGAGATGCTTCGCAAGCAGAGCTACCGGCTCATCTTCTTGCCCCACCACAATCTTGCGAGCTACTTTGCGAACCACACGACCGGGGGAGAACGTATATCGATCGCCGACACGAACGGCACGTCTTTCCAAGACTTGATACGAGGATGTGATGCCTTCATCACCGACCACTCCTCCGTCAACTTCGACATCGCCTACCTTGGCACCCCCATGATCTACGCTCGCTTCGACGCGGAAGAGTTCGAGCGCCGGCACGTAGCTCCGTCGTGGTTCAACCACGAGCGGGACGGCTTCGGCCCGGTAACCTACGATTTGGACAGCACGCTGGATGCGCTCGATGAGTTGCTGCGCAGGAACTGTGAGCAGGATGAGAAGTACGCTCGACGGATTGAGGCGACCTTCACCTATCGTGACCGCAACAACTGCGAACGCGTGGTGTCGGCTGTTGACCGCATGCTGATCGGACAGCCACAGCCTGCCCTGACCCACGAAACGGAACGTTGAAGCCGGCCCGGCCCCTAGCTAGGGGGTGCGGAGTTCTATCGTGCGGCTCTGCCCAGCCCACCATGCTGCCATTGCCACACTCGGTATGCTCGCGATGCCCATGAGGTCGACCAGCCGTTGCGGGCCCTCGGCGCCCTCGATTCGGTGTCGGCTCGCGAGCAATACCAGCGACTCGCAGCTGATCGTCATCAGTGCGACAGCCTCCGGGAGCGCGCTCACCAGCGTGTCCGCTCTACCGGGTGCGGGACGCGAGTCATCGACTCGGCGTAGCCATCGCAGCACGGCATCCTCGGCCTGCCTAGAGTAGGCCACCCACAGCTCGTCGTAGCGTTCGGCGTCGGCGAGGGAGCGAAGCGGAACGTGCAGCACCGCGTACTGCGGACAGGAGGTGGTGACAACGTTGCTGTTCCTCCGAACGCGGGTCCCTTGCTGTCTGGCCACCCTGACCACCAGATCGTCAGCAGCGGACCCGGAGCTGGTGTCGGCAGCCGTACCGGGCTCGGCGTGGGCATGCTCGGCTTCGCGAGACTGCCACAGGGGCACGACCCCGAACAGCTCGGTCGCGCGTCGGCTCACGTCGTCGCGGCAGTACTGACCGACTGGATCGTTCGGCGCCGACGACAAGCGCGAGGGGTCGATCACCAGGCCAGCAACTCGCAGGGCAGGTCCGATCGTCGGTGGGTACTGCAGTACCGCGGGGTCGTGGACGACCAGCCGGTCCACAGCGACGTCATCGTCGGGCTGGATCCACTCCACCTCGCCAGCGCGAATGAGGTCGGCGATCGCCCCGACGAGCGGCATAGCGCGTCGCGACAGCATGTGAGGCGCGTCGAGGTGCATGATCGCGACCGTCTTCCCCTCTGCCAGCGAGTCACGGATCGTGGCCAGCATGGGTTCCACACTCGCCGCAGTCGTCAGGTCGCCAGCGACACACAGGGTGATCCGGGCCGGGGGCGCCAGAACAGGCGATGTGGGTTTACGCCAACGGCGAGGCTCTGGGAATTTGCGACCGGCGTCGGGGTCCAGATAGGGATCCCCACCTGTTTGCAGTATCTGTTCATGCCAGGACTCGTACAACTTCCGGTACGAGCTTCGAGCGGGGTGCTTCCAGCCTCGTGAGATCTCGGCGGAGGAAAGGGTCTCGCCGGCCCGGAGAATCGACAGCACCTCCGGAAGCTCGAGTATCCGCTTCCCGAAGGCCAGCTCGATCCGCTTGCGAAACTCGGTGTCCGCACCCTTACTCGTCGGATCGAAGAAGCCGATGCGGGAGACGACTGGCTGGGTGCGAAACATCAACGATGCTGCGGAGGCCACACGAGCGACGCTGCCCGGTCTGTTCAGTAGCAGGTCCTCGTTCACCCTCACCGCGCGACTCATCGTTCCGATCAGTCCTGCCCGTTCAATCAACGGCACTACGTGACGTTCCAAGGCCTGAGGGTGAATCCAGTCGTCGGCGTCGACCACCGTGCAGAACTCCCCTGTCGCCTGCCGAAGCCCGGTGTTTCGGGCCCGGTAGGTGCCGCCATTGAGGGACTTGCGCACTACACGAATGCGTGGGTCGATGCGCGCGACCTGATCGAAGAGGCTTGCGTACTCAGGCCCGGAGGCGTCATCGATGACGAGGAGCTCCCAGTTCGTCCACGTCTGGTTGAGCACCGAGCGGACTGCTGTGAGCAGCGGCGGACCGGGTCGATACGAGCTCATGAGAATGGTGACGCAGCGATCTGAGTCGATCGCTTTGGTCATCGGGCTGGTAAGACGGTCGAACGCCTTCAGGTCGTGTTCCCCGCGACCAGGCTCAAGAGACACCTCGGTGATGTCGGGGCTCCGCAAGGCGCAGTTGAATGCGGCCAGCCACCGCTGCTCATCATGACCGCCATCGCAGACGTGAGGGTTGAGCAGGTCTGCCTCAACGGGCTCGCGATGGAAGTCACGCACCGCGGGGTGCCCCAGCAGAGTCTCGGCCGCGGCTCGGTCACCTACCTCCAAGTGGAGCTGGAGGAGCAGTTCGACCAGTTGCGCAGGCATGTCGCTCGCGTCTGCTGCCTGAAAGACCGCCTCGAGCACCGTGCGACCACGGCTGAAATGTGCGGGCTCGATGGTCTGGAGGGCCACGACTCGCGCAAACTGCCCAAGGTAGGGGACGTGCATCCCCGGTTGGATGGACGGCGGCCCTGAGCCTTCTGCCCATGCTTGTATGTGGCCCGGGGTATGGCCCGGCCATGCCGCCTCGGCCAGTATCTCGCGCGCATGGAACGACTTGGTCCGTAGTGCTGTTGCGGCAAGGACCTCTGGTGGATGTTGCCGCGCTAGGTGTGCGTACGCACGGGCCGCTTCCTGTGTGGTGCTGCCACCCGCGGGCCCTTTCAAGGCTGCGACGGCCGATCCTGAGCGGGCTGAGGTGACGGTGGCGAGCCGGTGTCCTGGCCCAGGGCGTTCTCGATCGAGCCCTGAAGGCGGTCAAGACGGGCGGTGTACTGCGCCTGAAGGAGACGAACGGCACCCAACACGTCGCGCTCGGCAGGCTGCTTTTGCGACCCGCCCGTCAGTTCGGCTCGGGTGCGCTTAAGATCCTTGATGACGAAGGCGCGAAGAAGGATGACCCGACGATTCGCGTCCACCGCGGCGAGGCATCCTGCGCTCAGAACCAACATGATCGCAGCAGTCACCAACCACCACAGCTCGAAGACAGCGGCAACAACGGCGACGACGGTGATGATGCCCGCTGCGCACGCTGTCGCCACCAGCACATTCTTCGACTTCATCCTGTCCTTTCGATCTCGTTCCGCGATCATGGGCCGGGAGGCAGCCCCGTCTCAAACCCCTGTGACTGACAACCTACCGTGCTGGCGGGCACTGGGTCTGCGTCAGAGTGCGTGCTCGGTGCCGAATTCCGGGTGCTGAAGCAGGCCGACCCACTGTTCTCTGGCATTGCCGAGGAAGTGGCTGATTCCGGTAGCCCACGTGTGGCTGGACGGATCAGCCTTGCGCACGTAGAGGTAACCCAGGTCGTGCGGCTGGTAGATCGTTCCCCCCTGTTCGCGCAGCGTGTTGATCAGGGCGGTGTCAACCGCCCGGGGCACCGGTGCCCAGCCGCCTATCGCCGCTAGGTCGGTCTGGCTCAACAAGAACGTGGCCCCGCTGACCCGGTGAGTGAACGTCTCCCTCGCTCCGTAGAGCCGGCGCACGGTGGTGTCGATCGCTTCGAGGAAGACCACCGTCGTGCTCTTGCCGACCAGGGTGGCACCGGAGTAGTGATGCGCCATGACGAGGTCGAGCAGGTGCGCGTCGCTGAGGTAGTCGTCGTCATCGACCTTGCCGACCAACTCGCCGGAGGCGCAGGCGAAAGCGCGGTTCAACACCGTTCCGAAGACCTCGTCGGAATCGAACTCACGCACCACGAGGTCTCGCGCGCCCGCCACCTCGGCGAGGTCCTGCGGGGCGGGAGCTCCGTGCATCCCGACCACGATCTGCAGGTCGGGGTAGTCCAGGCGGCTCAAACGGGCCACCATGGCCCGCACGAGCTCGGCGCGGCGACTGACGAGCACCAGGCTGACGCTAGGGAAGCGCGATATCAAGGGGATGAGGACGGCTCGTCGCTGCCGCACCGCGCGGACGTCCCAGGCAAGGTCACCGGCTCGGTCGCCTGGGTGAACCTGGACGGTGGGACGCATCGCCTGCGGCAGCGCTTCGCGCACGGGCTCGCTCAAGCTCCCGCAGACCAGGGTGCCGCGAGCGGCGGCGCGATGCAGGAAGTCGGCGACCTTTGGAGCGGCCTCGGCAGGGCAGCGCCCTCGGACGAAGAGCTCGTGCGCATTGTCCAGGGCCCCGAGCTGGCCCACCAGTGGCCGGTGCCACGTCCCTGCGTGAACCCCGAGGCGCCATCGGTCGGGACCGAGCCACAAGGTCAACCTCGACATACGACGGCTATCCGGAATCCGACCGACAGGGTTGTCGACTCGGATGTCCATCAGGGCGAGTATAGAGGCGCAGCAGGCCGCGCCATGGCCCGACGTTGAGCGCGCCGCACTACGCTGGGGCCGGTGAAAGACGTGCAGGTGGTGCTGAACGGCAACGGCCTCGACGTGCGCCTGCTCAGCGCGAGTATCGAGACCCTGCTGCGCGCTGTGCGCCGTGTCGAGCTCGCGCACGTCGAGCCGGCGACGATGACCAGCCTGCACGGCCGTTTCGGAGCACGGGTGAAGGCGGCCGACCACATTCGCCCGGGTGTGCCGTTGCTGGTGTCGCCCGGTGAGGTGGCCTTCTCCTCCGGTGCCGTGCGCAGGATCGCGAGGCATACCAATGTGCCCAGGCGATGCGTCACCAGGGTGTTCCTCCCTGGGGTCGACGACGACCAGTACCCGTCCTGTTGGTCGTCGGCGTGGCTCGGTGCCTATCAGGGCTCGTTGGCCTCCCTCGTGGATGCCGATCTGTCGTTCGACCGTCGACATCTGCCCGCTCGCTCAGCACAGGCGCGGTCGTGGCTGACCGCCGAAGGCGTGGGCGTCGCACTGATGAAGGCAGAGGCCGAGGCGCCCACGGTCTGGGCGCGCCGCACCGGGTGGTCGCTCGACGCGCAACACCTGTTTGCGCGCCTCGTCCGTGGTCCTGCTGGTGGAGTTCGGCGTCGGGCGGCACGCCGTCGTCATCGGCGACGGGCGGCCGCGGTAGCCGGTGCGGGGCGGTAGAGCCACGCAGCAGAGCGGCGTCGTGACTGAACGTACTCCGGTGAGGCCTGCGGGAGCACGTGCTCCACGGGCACTGCGCCCCGTACGTCGGCAACGGTGATCTCCTCGGTGAACTGCAGGGCTGAGGGACCGGTGGCCGGCACGGTCGTCCGAGCGTCGACCCAGGCCCGGGAGGGGGGCGGGGCTACGAGGCTGCGCGGCGACGGTCGCGCCGAGCCCAGCTGCTGCTTCACCAGGCGCGACGCCGCGATCCCTCCACACGGCTCCTCCAGGGTTGCGCATCCGCCGCGTAGCTCAGCCTGCACACCCTCGTCCAACAGTCTGGTGACAGCAGCCTCCAGGTCGTCACCGTCTGCTCGTAGGGCGGCTCCCCGCGCTACCACGCCATCGGCGCGGGCCGACTGGTCGTCGGTGATGTGGGACAGACTGGGGACGAGTAAGGTGGGAACCGCGCGGCCGAGCAGTTCATGCACGGCGTTGTACCCGGCGGCGCTCACCGCGGCGTCGAAAGCCGCGAGGTGCCGGGCCAGCGGATAGACGTCATCCAGCACCACGACCGAGTCCGAGGCTCCGCCGATGTCGTGCTGCACAATGCTCTGTCGGGTCACGGCGATGACCCACCCCTCTCGCTGAGCCGCGATTACTCGATGAATACGGGCCGCGGTTTCCTCCACCGAGCCCAGAGCACCCGAGCCCGGCGCGAGCAGAAGCACGGGGCGGTCTCTCGGCAGGCCGAGAGCGGCTCGCGAACCTTCACGGGTGCTGGGAGCCAGGACGTCCACCAGACTGACGGGGGGGATGGAGCGGGCGTCGGTGCGCTCGGCCAACGGACCCCGGTCGGCAGCGGCTGCGAAGTCCCCCGGCTGAACGACGAGGTCGAAGTCTTCGGCGGCCGCCAGACGATGAGTGAGCGCGTCGGGACGCCACATCCCCCGCCGCATCCACACGAAGGCCAGTTCAGGCAGCAGGGCTCGTGCCTGAAGCAGCCCTTCGTAGGGGACCACTCCGTCGAAGACCACGGCGCAAGCCTGGGTCTCGACGGCGAGAGCCACCAGCCGGTCACGGAGGTAGGGATGCCAGCGGTAGGAGCGGTAGGACTCACGAACCACACGTTTCCACCCCCGCGACGGGATCCAGCGCGACTCGCGACTGGGGCAGTACTCATAGCGAAGACGGCGTCCGCTGGCCTCCGGGAGCTCACCCGACTCGCTTGCCCTCATGATCCTGGGCAGCGCACCGGACAAGGAGAAGATCACCGAGTCCGTGCTTGAGGACCCGCTCAGCGCGACCGTCAGCTGCCGTGACAGGTGGCCCATGCCCACGCCGTTACTGGTCATGAAGATGACACCAGATGGCGCGGGCATGAGCGCAGGCTACCGCCGCACGGCGTGGGCCCGACTGAACCTCAGCGCATCACCTTTTCGGCGTCGTCGCCGAGGATCAGGTAGGTCATCTCCTCATCGCTCGTCTCGTTCGACTCGGCACGGCGAGTCAGGTAGAAGATCACGCCGAGCAGGATCCACACGCCGAGAGCGGCGTACGACTCGATCCCCAGCTGGGCCGGCGAGCCGGGGGTGAGCAGCAGGAAGAAGAACACAGCACCGGTCAGCGCGCCCAGCGCGCTCATCAGCTTCTTGGGCGTTGAACAGACCCCTTCGGGATCGTTGGGTCGCGCTTCGGAACTCGACCAACGGAAGAGCTTGAACGCGGCCAAGCATGTGTAGGTGTAGGCGATGGTGACTCCCGTGGCGGTCATATCGACGATCCACAGCAGGACCTCCCGGCCGAACCAGGGGGCGATCAGGCACAGGGCAGCGGTGAACCAGATGGCGATGGCGGGCGTGCCGTGCTTGGGGTGCAGCCGGCTCATCGCGTCCGGGATGGCCCGGGCCCGACCCATGGCGAACAGCAGCCGACTGGCGGACACGAAGAATCCGTTCAGCCCGGTCGCGACCCCCATGCAGACCGCCGTACCGAGCACGAGTAGCCCCACGGTGCCGTAGAGGTTGTCCATGCCCTGAGCGGTGCCCCATGCCGGCTCGTCGGCGACGAGCTGGGTCCAGGGCTGGGGAGCAGCCGTCGCCAGGATCATCAGCACATAGACGCCTGCCGCTGCGGTGATGGCCATGATGATGAGTGCGAACGCCTTGGCCGGGCTGAAGTCGAACTCCTCCGCCGCCTGCGGGATGTTGTCGAACCCGGCGTAGGCCCACGGGGCGATGGCCACGATGGCCAGCGTGGCCGCGAACGGGGCGGATCCCTCGGGGAAGGCGGGGCTGATGTTGGACATCGGCGTGTCCGGTGCGAGCAGCACGCCGATGGCGATGAGGGCGACCCCGGCGAGCATGATCATGCAGAAGATGAACTGCAGCCGGCCACTCATGGAGGCCCCGAAGACGTTGAGGACCGCGAAAAGCAGGACGGCGGCGCAGGCCACCACGACCTCACCCATGTAGACGTCCCAGCCGGCGACCTTCCACAGCGGCATCCACTGCACCAGGTCGGGCGTCAGCGTGCGGAACAGCAGGGCCAGGGCGGAAGAGTTCAGCGCTACGACCGAGATGTAGCCCAAGGCCAGGAACCACCCGCAGATGAAGGCCTGGGTGCGTCCGAAGGCGACGTAGGTGTAGGCGTACTCGCCACCGCTGACAGGGTAGGTGCGGATCAGCAGCCCGTAGCTCACGGCGATCAGGCACATCAGTGCGGCGCCGATGGTGATGCCCAGGATCGTCCCCAGCGGACCCGCCGTCTCCATCCAGCCGGTCGGCAGGATGAAGGCGCCCCATCCGACCGCGGACCCGAGCGCGATGGCCCACACCCACTTGGGTTTCAGTGACTTGGCGAGCTCAGATCGTTCCTGAGTGTCGCCTGACTGCTCATTGCCCATGGTGGTCTCCCCTATGTGCGGCAGATGATTCGGGAAAGCATAGAGCGCACTGCCTAGCGTCGCTGGGCATTGCCGAGCACTAGTGTGTCGCCTGATGTCACTGGAGCCGGTGTGTGAGTACGTCGACACTGCCGGGTCCACCTTGCAGGTAGCAATCAGGCTGCTTGGTGTCGATGCCCCGGCAGGAACGATGTTCTGGCTGAGGTTGCGGAGCCGTTTCGGCGGGATCGTCACGGAGTCGTCGACCGAGGTGAGTTGGCGGGTGAACGCCGTTGGGGTCTGGAGCCGCTCCCTGCTGAGGTTCGACATCGCGGCCGACGAGTTGCCGACCGGGTCATTCCGGTTCCACCTGGTTGCCGCGGCCGACCCCACCGAGTCGGCCAGGGTGCGCCCGTCCGCGGGTCTGCTGTCCACATCCCGCCCGATGACGGTCGGCGGCCGTCGAATGCAGTTCTTCCCTTCGGCGGGCGCGCCCGCCCTGTGGCTACGGGTTGCTCAGTGCACTGGGCCTGCCCGGGCGGTGTGGGCGCTGCGCAACGCCGCGCGGGACGCCGCGTTCGCCTTGCACGCTCGCCGCTTCAGTTGGGTGCGTGCAGCTCGTCTGCTGACCCGTCCATTGGTTCCGCGGAGTCCCATCTGGCTGATCGGCGAACGGCCCGAGACCGCTCGCGACAACGGGCGGGCGCTGTTCGTTCATCTGAGACAAACCCGACCCGAGGCCCAGGTCTACTACGTCATCTCGGCGGACAGTCCCATGCGCACAGCCGTCGAGCCGTTCGGGCAGGTCATCACCCACTCCTCCTGGCGGCACCGGCTCTTCATGCTGCACGCCGACGTGCTGGCCAACGCTTACTCGATCAAGCACATGCTGCCGAGCCAATGGCACCCGGGTGCGTACATGTGGCAGGCGAGCTGGCGTATCGGTGCCCGGCGCGTCTATCTCAAGCACGGAGTTCACCTCAGTCCCTTCGCGGTCAAACGCGCCAATGGTGGCTACGACCTCATCGCCACCGTTGGCCCCAGCGAGGCGGCCGCACTGTCGCAGACATCGGGCTACCGGACGCAGCTGACACAGACCGGTCTACCTCGTTACGACACCCTGCTCTCCGGTGCCCGAGACCTCAGCCCGCCAGGGCCGGACACGACAGTCGGTCGCACGGTTCTGTTCATGCCGACCTGGCGCCGCTATTTGGTGCCCGCGTTGTTCGGCGGTGCCGAGGGCGCAACCGTGCCTTTCGTCGGGTCTACCTACGACACGTTCTTGACCGACCTGCTCGGCAGCGCGCGTTTGGCGGCCACCCTGGAGAGTCGCGACCTACGGATGGTGATGGTGCCGCACTACAACCTGGGCCCGGTGTTGAACGTATCCGACCGTGGCAGTGACCGCATCGACATTGTAGATTCCGCCACCGCCGACATTCCTCATTTGCTGCGCTCGTGCGCCCTCTTGCTGACCGACTATTCCTCGGTGCAGTTCGACGTTGCCTATGTCGGCGCCCCCGTCGTGTATTGCCAGTTCGACCGAGAGGAGTTCACTGGAGGACACGGAGCCTTCTCGTGGTTCACCGCCGAAGAGGATGGGTTCGGCCCGGTCACGACAGGCGTGCAGGACACTGTGGAAGCCATCGACAGGTATGCCGAGTCCGGGTTCGTCCGCGAGCCCCAGTACCAAGCGAGAGTGGATGCAGTCTTCGCTCATCGCGATCAGCTCAACTGTGAGCGCCTCGTGGCAGCGATCGACGCCCTCAGCGACAGAGGGCGGTGACGCCCCGGCAGGCCATCGGTGTCAAAGTGATGCCTTGCCTCGATCAAGTGGCACCATAGGCAACTACTCGTCATTCAACGATGGCAACGCCACGACAGATGAGGTCGTTCATACCTTTTGACCGCACGGAAGGACCCATCGAGTGACGTCTCCAGACACCGCGTCACGAACGGGGGTCGTGCGACCGACGGGGTATCGCCCCGACATCGAGGGCATGCGGGCCGTGGCGATCGGCCTGGTGCTGTGGTACCACGCAGGCCTGCCGTTCCTGCCCGGCGGCTTCGTCGGGGTCGACGTCTTCTTCGTCATCTCCGGCTTCCTCATCACGGGTCTGCTGATCAAGGAGCTGGAGCTGCAGGGCAGGATCTCGCTCCCACGGTTCTACGCGCGCCGGGCCAAGCGGCTCCTGCCCGCGACCGCGGTCGTCCTGGTCGCGACAGCCGCGCTGACCTGGTTGACGCAGCCGGTGGTGCAGTGGCGGGCCTTCGGCGTGGACATCGTCGGCGCTGCTCTCTACATCGTCAACTGGGTTCTTGCCGGTCGTGCGGTGGACTACCTGGCCGAGGACGTCGGCGTGTCCCCGGTGCAGCACTTCTGGTCGCTCGCGGTGGAGGAGCAGTTCTATATCGTCTGGCCGTTGTTGCTCATCCTCGTCGGCTGGTGGGTCGCCAAGCGTCCAGGCGCACGGCTGAGGCCGGTCATGCTCGCCGGCATCCTGGTGGTGATCGTCCCCTCCTTCGTGTGGTCGGTCTACCAGACCGGAGCGAATCCCGAGCGAGCGTTCTTCGTGACCACCACCCGCCTGTGGGAGCTCGGGGTCGGAGCCTTCGTGGCCATCGGCTCCACGGTGTGGACGCGCGTGCCGCGGCTGGTGGCGATCCCGCTCGGCTGGCTCGGGCTGGGCGCCGTGGTGCTCAGCGGGATGATGGTCAGCGCCGAGACTGCGTGGCCGGGGTATGCCGCGCTGTTGCCGACGCTGGGGTCCGCGGCCGTCATCGTCGCCGGGTTCACCAGTGGCCCGGCCGGCCCAGCAGGGCTGTTGGGTCTACGGCCGGCGGTGTGGGTCGGTGGGTTGTCGTACTCCTTGTACCTGTGGCACTGGCCGCTGCTGATCAGCGCCGAGGCGCAGTGGGGTGAGCTCAGCGCGGTGCAGGGTCTGGCGGTCGCTGTTTCCTCCGCGGTGCCGGCGTACCTGTCCTATCGCTTCGTGGAGAACCCGCTGCGGTTCGCCAAGCCACTGTCCCGTTCTCACCCTCTGACCCTGTCGTTGGGTATGAACTTCAC
>JBAUJO010000159.1:0-4883 GCA_049683875.1 Ornithinimicrobium sp. | reverse complement strand
GCGACCCGGCCGAAACCTTCCGGCGTGTCGTCGTACTCGGGCATCTCCTCGACCGGGGTCGAGGAGCCCTCGTCCGGCAGCTCACGAGCCCACACCGTCACGTGACCGTTCTTGCCGTCGAGCTCGACCCTGGCGTGGGAGGCGGCCGCACTGCCCCGCACCCGTTCATAGGCGCTCAACGTGGCTTGCTCGATGGCGTTGACCAGGGTCTCCACTGGGATCTCGCGCTCGTTGGCGATCCCCCGGAGCATGGCTAGGTCGATGTCCATCAGCTGTCCCCTCCCGTGCTTGTTCGGTTGAACTCGACATGCACGACGGCCCGGCCGATGTGCTCCCAGGCCAGCAGCTCGCCCGAGGGGTCCGCGAGGCGAACGCCCTCCGGCCCGGCCCACGCGAGTCTGTCGCGGTGCACCTCACCACCGGTCTCGGTCAGCTCCACCAGTCGGCCTACGTTGCGCCGGAACGCATCCGGCGTCCTCAAGGGAGCCCCGACCCCGGCCGAAGAGACCTCGAGCGTATGGGGAGACGCGCCGAGTGCCCCGCTGGTATCGAGAGCCCCGCTCACCCGCTGGCTGGCCTGCGCGATCTCGTCCAGGCTGAGCGGCGGGACAGCGCTGGTGTGGTCGTCGCCGTCGAGGTCCGCCAGCGTGCGGGCCACCGTCACTCGAACTACGCGGCGCCGACCTGCCTTCGCAACGCTGACGTCGTCGACCACCACCGACGATCCGGTCAACGCGCCCTCGGCAGCGCGGCGGATCTGCTGGTCGGCGCCTACGCTGTCCATCGCGCGTGCCTCTTCTCTTGTCTGCAACGAGTTACTCCTCGGGGCCCTACTCCCGGAGACCTTGTCACTCTAGCCTCTTGCGTGCCCCGAACCTCTCTTACGATGGTCTGCACCATGGCCTCCGACCCGCGAGTCAGCGCAACCGCTGCCCGGGGCGTCGGCATGGTGAGTCGGCGCGGGATGCTCCTGGCCGTGGGTCTGGGCGGTGTGGGCGCACTCGCGGGGTGCGACTCCGGGCCGGACCAGTCAGCCGAGACCCGTCCGGCCGCTGACCAGGACGCCCAGGGGTCTCAGCTGCCCGAACCGCTGGCCGACACCGACCTGCTGCTGCACACCTGGCTGGACACCCAGCACCTGCAGCACACGGCGAAAGCCGTCCCCGCTGGTCAGGGCTACGGTGAGGTGCTCGCCGAGACCCGTCGCATCCTCAGCATCCAACAGGCCGTACTGGGGCGGCTCATCCGTGCCCAGCAGGGAGACGGCTCGTCCTTGTCGGGCGCGCCCAACGGTGGGTCCGGCGCCGACGACGCGGCGAGTACCAGCGGCGCGTCCGCGAGTCCGGGCCGGCTCGCGGCGGCACTGTCCCCGCTGCAGGACCTACCAGAGACCCTCGGGGGCGTGAGCGGGTCTAACCTGCCCACGCTGCTCTCACTGTACGGGGCTCGCTTCGCCCTGGCTGAGGCGCTCGGACGTTCGCCGGAGTGGGGCCTGCCCTCCGGCCCCACCGGCGCGGCGTCCATCACCCTCCTCGCCGGCCTTCGGCAGGCGGTGTACGGCTTCGAGGTGCTCGCAGCGCGGGCGAGCGGGGAGGAACGCGAGCGCTACCGTTCCGTGCTGTCGACACTGCGGCCCCTGACGCGCACCATGACCGACCTGGCCGGCCCGGCGGCACCGGCGGCACCGCTGGGGTACGGCTGGGAGGCTCGGTTGAACACGGTGGCGGACCGACGCCGGGCCGCGCAGAGACTGGGGCGAGCACTCCCCGCCGCCGCCATGGCCGGGTCGAGCGCTCGGGCGGGAGATGTGGACGCGATCGTCGGCACCGTGCAGGTGATGGCCACCGTGGTGCAGGTGAGCGGCAGTGTGGGCGTGCCGCTCACCGGCTTCCCGGGGCTCAGCGTCCCCCGGTCGCCGGACATGTGAGCTGGGGTCTGCCGAACTGGGTGCGCACGCCGCGAGAGAACATGACGTGGTCCGGCGCCCGCTCGGCCGGCAGGTCGGGTAGCCCCGTGGCCACGATGAGCTCATCGTGCAGCCCGGTCACCTCGGCTCGTCGCAACGGCCAGGGCCGATGCGTGTTGGGCACCCAGACCCCGCGACCGGCAACCTGGGTATGCAGTCCGAAACGGGCGCTGAGAAACCGTGCAGTGGCACCCGGCTTCGTGATCGGCCTCCCGACGCGCAGGTCGATGCGGCTGCCAGGGGGAGCCTCGGCACAGCAGGTCAGGCGGCGTGTGCGGTAGTGCATTGTCGCCCGCGAGGTTTGGTCTCCCGACATCCGGGACCAGAAGTAGGGCACACCCAGCGACAGGCGGGCTCCCAGCACCACCGCGAGACGCTGCGCTTCCAGCGACAGGAACACCACCCCGCGACGGCCACGAGCGTCCGTGCTGTAGACCCGCACGTTGGTCTCCCAGAACGTGCCGAACCAGGGAATGGCCGGCCCGTCGCCGAAGCCGGCGCCGCGCATCCGGAACGGCAGCAGGCCGACCCAGCCAGAGCCGTCGTGGAGGTCAGGTCGAGCACCATCGGGCATCAAGGGCTGCAGCAGGGATGCGTCCACTCGCCAGTGCAGGAAAGCGATGTCCTCCCAGACCTGGCTCATCAGCGGGCGCGAGACCAAAGGCGGTCCGGTCGCCGGGAGCGGCGCCCGCAGGCTGCCAACCGCCCCGGATCCGGACATGCTCAGCCCCCTGCTCCCCCGACCTCGCCCTGGAGGCGGTCGATGTGCTCAGAGGCCTCAGCCTTGGTCAGATCAGCCGGGAGCTGCTCGCCGGCCTGGCTCGCCAGAGTGTCCAGGTAGCTGCGTTGCGAGGCGGTCATCGGCTCCTCACCAGTGACCCAGTCGCTCGGGTCCTTGTCCAGCTGGTCGTTGGTCTGCGGGGTCGCGGAGCCGAGCATCTCGGGCTCTGGCTGCCCGGTGGCGCTCAGCTCGTCGGCGGCCTGTTCGTTGGCGCTGTGCGTCGGGTTCTCAGTCATGGAGTGAGCCTAGATGGCGCTGCCGACGGACCCGAGGGCACCCGCACCACCGGCGGTCCCGCCGCGACCGGACCGGGAGAGCGTCTGCGACGATGTCCGGGCGAGCGCAGCCGTCCGGGAAGGGGCACGCATGAGCAACCGCCTCCGCGAGGCCACGTCGCCGTATCTGTTGCAGCATGCGGACAACCCCGTGCACTGGTGGCCGTGGACGTCCGGAGCCTTCGAGGAGGCCCGGCGACGCAACGTGCCCATCCTGCTCTCGGTGGGCTACGCCGCGTGCCACTGGTGCCATGTGATGGCCCACGAGTCGTTCGAGGACGACACCGTCGCCGAGGCGCTGAACGACGGTTTTGTGGCCATCAAGGTCGACCGGGAGGAGCGTCCGGACGTCGACGCCGTCTACATGCAGGCCACCTCCGCGATGACCGGACACGCAGGGTGGCCGATGACGTGCCTGCTCACTCCCCAGGCCGAACCGTTCTGGTGCGGCACCTTCCTACCCAAGGAGCAGTTCTTGCAGCTGCTGCAGTCCGCCCGCCGGACCTGGGCCGAACGCGAGGATGAGGTGCGTGCCGGAGGTGCACACGTCGTACACACTCTGGGCACGGCCGCCGACGACGCGGAGTCCGCCCATCCCCTGGACGAGGCCGTGTGCTCGGGTGCGGTGAGTCGGCTGTCCCACGACTACGACGCCACGCACGGCGGCTTCGGCGGGGCACCGAAGTTCCCGCCCTCGATGACGCTGGCTTTCCTGCTGCGGCACGCCGCTCGCACCGGGGACGCCCGCGCCGATGACATGGGCCGAGGCACCCTGCGGGCCATGGCGCGCAGCGGCATGTACGACCAGCTCGGCGGCGGGTTCGCGAGGTACGCCGTGGACCGGGAGTGGGTGGTGCCGCACTTCGAGAAGATGCTGTACGACAACGCGCTGCTGCTGCGCGTCTACACCGACCTGGCCCGCGTCAGTGACCCGGCTCGACCCGAGCAGGCGGCCGACCATCATCTGGCGCGACGCGTCGTCACCGAGACCGTGGACTGGTTGCTGCGGGAGATGTGGACCGAGGAGGCCGGCTTCGCGGCATCCTTGGACGCCGACACCGATGGCGTGGAGGGTGCGACCTACGTCTGGACCCGCGAGCAGCTGGTGCAGGCACTGGGCGAGCAGGACGGCGAGAGGGCGGCCGAGCTGTTCAGCGTCACCGAGGAGGGCACGTTCGAGCACGGCGCGTCCACTCTGCAGCGCCGACGGGACCCCGACGACGAGCACTGGTTCGACACCGTCCGCGAACGCCTGGACCTCCACCGCACCCTGCGCCCCCAGCCGGGCCGCGACGACAAGGTCGTCACGGCCTGGAACGGCTGGGCCATCGCCGCGCTGGCCGAGGCCGGCTGGTACTTCCAGCAGCCGGACTGGGTCGACGTCGCCGAGCGCTGCGCGACCCTGCTGCTCACGACCCATGGCGTCGAGGGACGCCTGCGACGCAGCTCCCGTGCGGGCGTGGTGGGAGACGCTCGTGGGGTAGCCGAGGACTACGCGGCCCTTGTGGAGGGCCTCGTGGTGCTCCACACGGTGACCGCGGAACCACGCTGGCTCGACCAGGCCGGACGGCTGCTCGCCATCGCCACAGCTCAGTTCACCACTCAGACCGCTGGCAGCCTGACCGTCAGTGACAGCGACGTCGACGTCGACGACCTGGTGATGCGGCCCCGCACCCGCACCGACAACGCCGAGCCGTGCGGCCAGTCCGCGCTGGCGGGCGCCCTGATCCGGTATGGCGTGGCAGCCGGTTCCGCGGCGCACCTCCAGGCGGGTCGCGACGCCCTGAGCCCGATGGGCTCGGTGGCGGGCCAGGCCCCGCGTTTCGCCGGGTGGGCACTTACGGCCGCGGAGGACCTGCTC
>JBAUJO010000158.1:0-6124 GCA_049683875.1 Ornithinimicrobium sp. | reverse complement strand
GCCCCAGACTGACGTGGCGCCGCTGTGTCCAGCGAGGAAGTCGACCACCAGGGCGGCGATCGCTGCCACGGCCGCAAGAAGGCTGGCGACGATGCGGGTGCCGGTCGCAGACAGCCACGAGACACGCCCGCCGAGCCGAGGGGACATCACGAGCCAGTAGGCGACGGTGGTCACCCCCAGCACGATGGACACCACACCGGCCCAGCCGCCCCAGTGCGTGTGGTCGGCCAGGGCCCCCACGGGGTCCCGCCCGCCCAGAAAGTTCTCCCCGGCGGTCTTGGTCAGCCAGGTCGTGGCCGCGGTGACCACACCCAACAGCGGCAGCCCCCACCCGAGCCACCTGCGAAACCGTGGCACCGCGATGCACCCGAGCAGAGCAAGGCCGTTGACCGCCAGCATCACCACCGCCGCATGCACCAGCAGCGGGTGAAGCGGTAGGCCGTCAATCGTCCAGTTCATCGGTCGTCTCCCCACGCCGGCTCTCGGTGATCATGACACAGCCTCCTGCCACCTCACGGGGCCCTGCCCGCCTCCCTCAGTCGGAGTCCGTGGCCTGCTCTCGGTAGCGAGAGACCAAGGAGGTCGCGATGCTGTCCGCGGTGAGGCCGACTCGCTCCAGGACCTGACCGCGCGAGCCGTGGTCCTGGAACTCCTGGCGCACCCCGTAGCTCCAGACGGGTACGTTCGGGCCGGGTGCGGCAGACACCGCATACGAGATCGCCGCGCAGACCCCGCTGCCCACCACGTTGTCCTCGATCACGGCCACGGCTCCGGCCCGGCGCGTCTGAGCCACCAGGTCGGCGGAGATCGGCAGGACCCACCGCGGGTCGAGCACCCGCACCGTGAAGCCCTCGGCACGCACCTTCTCGGCGACCTCGAGGGCCATCGGCGCCATGGCACCGACGGCTACCACGAGCAGGTCACACGTGGCTCCGGCCGGTCCCTCCTCGCTGAGGACGTCCACCTCACCGTCCACACGCAGTGCGGGGACCGCGGCCGGGGTGTTTCCCTTGGGGAAGCGGATGAGCGTCGGCCCGTCGTCGATGTCGACCGCCTCGCGCAGCGCTGCGGCCACTTGCTCCCCGTCGCGGGGGGCACACAGGCGAAGGCCCGGCACGATCGCCGCCACCGACATGTCCCACATCCCGTTGTGGCTCGCGCCGTCCGACCCCGTCACCCCGGCTCGGTCGAGCACGAAGGTGACACCCTGACGATGCAACGCGCAGTCGAGCAGCAGCTGGTCGAACGCACGGTTGAGGAAGGTCGCGTACACCGCGACCACGGGATGCAGGCCCGCGAACGACAGCCCGGATGCCATCGTCACGGCATGCTGCTCGGCGATACCCACGTCGAACACGCGGTCGGGGTAGCGGTCGGCGAAACCGGCCAGGCCGACCGGGATGAGCATCGAGGCCGTGATGGCCACGATGTCCTGTCGCTGCGCACCCAGCTCCATCAGCGTGTCGCTGAACTCGTCGGTCCACATGCGGCCGGACACCTCGATGGGCAGCCCGGTCTCGGGGTTGATCACGCCGACCGCGTGGAAGCGGTCGGCCTCGTGCACGGTGGCGGGCTGGTAGCCGTGGCCCTTCTCGGTCAGAGCGTGCACCAGCACCACGCCCCCGTAGTCGCGGGCTCGACGTAACGCGGTCTCCATGGCGTCGAGGTCGTGGCCGTCCACGGGCCCCAGATACTTCAGCCCAAGGTCCTCGAACATGCCCTGCGGGCTGACGATGTCCTTGATGCCCTTCTTGACACCGTGCAGCGCGCCGTACATGTGCTGGCCCACCACGGGCGTGCGGCTGATGTTCCGCTTACCCCAGTCCAGAACGTTCTCGTAGCTGCGGGTGGCGCGTAGCGAGGCCAGGTAGTCGGCCATGCCACCGAGGGTGGGGGCATAGGACCGTTCGTTGTCGTTGACCACGATGACCAGGGGCAGGTCGGGGTCGGCCGCGATGTTGTTCAACGCCTCCCAGGCCATGCCACCGGTCAGAGCACCGTCACCGATCACCGCGACGGTATGCCGGTTGCGCTCCCGGCGGAGCCGCCGACCGGTCGCGATGCCGATCGCCCAGGACAGCGAGGTGGAGGCGTGGGAGTTCTCCACGACGTCGTGCTCGGACTCGGCGCGGCTCGGGTAGCCCGAGAGGCCACCTTGCTTGCGCAGGTCGGAGAAGTCGTGCCGACCGGTGAGCAGCTTGTGCACGTAGGACTGGTGGCCGGTGTCGAAGACGATGGTGTCGCGTGGGGAGTCGAAGACGCGGTGGATAGCCATGGTCAGCTCGACCACGCCGAGGTTGGGACCGAGGTGACCGCCGGTGCGCGAGACCGAGGCCACCAGGTAGCGGCGAATCTCCCCCGCGAGCGCCCCGAGATCACGCCGACGCAGCGCCTTGAGGTCGGCGGGGCCGTTGATCGTGCTGAGCAGTCCCACGGCGAGCGCACCCTTTCGACATCCAGACAGGCATGACTGTGTGTCTGCCCTGCCCCCTCACTGTGCCAGAGTCACCTCAGCGTTTGCTGGTGGGTGCTCGCACCGACAGTGCCTCCACCATCATCTCCGCGCTGCGCAACGCGGCCCGCAGGCGCAGTCCTTCGGCGGTGAGAGCTTCCAGCACGTCGCCGAGGCTGCCGGGAGGCAGCAGCGGGCCGAGCTCGGGGCGCACGTCGCGCCACGCCCCTCGCATGGCTGACAGCTCCGCCTGGAGGTGGCGCACCGTGACCCAGCCGAGGGCGACCGGGTGACGTCGCCACGCGTCGTAACCCCGGTAGTCGGCCGGGCACTGGTCCAGCAACCACGACGTCGCGGCCTGCTCCCACCCGGCCACCCCGGGCGGCGGCACGCGCGGCGGCCAACCGGGCGGTCCTGACGTCATGCGAACAAGTGTACGACTCGATCGGAGCGCGCGAGCCGCCGCCGCACGCTAGCTCAGGTCAGCGAGCGCAGCACGTAGTGCAGGATGCCGCCGCTGCGGAAGTAGCCAGCCTCTCCGGGCGTGTCGATCCGCACTACCGCATCGAAGTGCACGTCCTCACCGGAGTCGTCCGAGGAGGAGGCCGTCACCGACACCGTGTCGGGCACGTCGCCGTCGGTCAGCGCCTCGATGCCGGTGATGGAGAACGTCTCAGTGCCGTCCAGGCCCAACGACTCGGCGTTCTCGCCGTCGGGGAACTGCAGCGGCAGCACGCCCATTCCGATCAGGTTCGAACGGTGGATGCGCTCGTACGACACCGCGATGACCGCCTTGACCCCCAGCAGCCGGGTGCCCTTGGCAGCCCAGTCCCGGCTGGATCCCGACCCGTACTCCTTGCCCGCCAGCACGACCAAGGGCACGTCCTGCTCGGCGTACGCCTGGGCCGCGTCGTAGATCGAGGTCTGCTGGTCGTCCTCGGACTCGGCGAGGAAGTTGCGGGTGTAGCCGCCCTGGACGTCGTCCAGCAGCAGGTTCCGCATCCGGATGTTGGCGAAGGTGCCCCGGATCATCACCTCGTGGTTGCCTCGACGCGAGCCGTAGGAGTTGAAGTCCTTGCGGTCGATGCCGTGCTCGGCCAGATACCTGCCCGCCGGGCTGTCGGCCTTGATGGCCCCGGCCGGGCTGATGTGGTCGGTGGTGACCGAGTCGCCGAGCAGAGCCAGCACCCGGGCGCCCTCGATGTCCTGCAACGGCTCGGGCTCGGCCTGCATCCCCTCGAAGTACGGGGGCTTGCGCACGTATGTCGAGTCCTCGTCCCAGTCGAACGTGTCCCCCTCGGGGGTGGGCAAGGAGGTCCATCGCTCATCACCGGCGAAGACGTCCTCGTAGTCCTTGGTGAACATCTCGCGCGAGATCGAGGAGGCGATGGTCTCCTCGACCAGCGAGGCGTCGGGCCAGATGTCGGTGAGGTAGACCTCCTCGCCGCTCTCGTCCGTGCCCAACGGCTGGGAGGCGAAGTCGAAGTCCATCGTCCCCGCGAGCGCGTAGGCGATGACCAGCGGCGGGGAGGCGAGGTAGTTCATCTGCACGTCGGGCTGGATCCGACCCTCGAAGTTCCGGTTGCCCGAGAGCACCGCGGTGACGGCAAGATCCTGCGAGTTGATGGCCTCGGAGATCTCCGGCGCCAAGGGGCCGGAGTTGCCGATGCAGGTGGTGCAGCCGTAGCCGACGAGGTGGAAGCCGAGCTTCTCCAAGTAGGGCCACATGCCGGCCTTGTCGAAGTAGCCGGTGACCACCTTGGACCCCGGCGCCATCGAGGTCTTGACCCAGGGCGGCACGCTCAGGCCGCGTTCTACGGCATTCTTCGCCAGCAGCGCGGCCGCCATCATCACCGACGGGTTGGAGGTGTTGGTGCAGCTGGTCACGGCGGCCACCGCGACGATGCCGTGGTCGATCTCGAAGCTCTGCCCGTCGACGGTCACCGTCACCGGCTTGCTCGCGCGCTCACCCGTCCCCTCCGGCGGCACGGCCGACAGCTTCGGTCGCGAGGACTCGGCGGCCTCGTCGTCGGCCTCGTGGGAGGGGGAGTCCGAGGCGGGGAAGGTCGAGTCGACATCGTCGTCGAGGTCCGAGGCATCGCTGCCGGGGCTGGCTTCGTCGTGGTCGACATAGTTGCGCAGGTCGGACCGGAACTGCTCCTTGGATCGGGAGACCTCGATGCGGTCCTGCGGACGCTTCGGGCCGGCGATCGAGGGCACGACGCTGGACAGGTCGAGCTCGATGTACTCGCTGTAGCGCGCCTCGTCCTTCTCCTCCGGGTCCAGCCAGAGGCCCTGCTCCTTGGCGTAGGCCTCGACCAGGGAGATCTGCTCCTCCTCACGCCCGGTCAGGCGAAGGTAGTCCAGGGTGACCTGGTCGATGGGGAAGATCGCGCACGTCGAGCCGAACTCCGGGCTCATGTTGCCGATGGTGGCGCGGTTGGCCAGAGGCACGGCGGCGACGCCCGGGCCGTAGAACTCGACGAACTTGCCGACCGCACCGTGCTCACGCAGCATCTCGGTGATGGTCAGCACCACGTCGGTCGCGGTCGCACCGGCCGGGATCTCCCCGCTGAGCTTGAAGCCGACCACGGAGGGAATCAGCATCGAGACCGGCTGCCCCAGCATTGCCGCCTCGGCCTCGATACCGCCGACCCCCCAGCCGAGCACGCCCAGACCGTTGACCATCGTCGTGTGGCTGTCGGTGCCGACCAGGGTGTCCGGATAGGCCATCGTCACGCCGTCGTCGGCCCGGCTCGCCCGGGTCATCACCGACCGGGCGAGGTGCTCGATGTTCACCTGGTGCACGATGCCCGTGCCAGGGGGCACCACCTTGAAGTCCTCGAAGGCCTTCTGGCCCCAGCGCAGAAACTGGTAGCGCTCGCCGTTGCGCTCGTACTCGATCTCGACGTTGCGCTCGAAGGCATCCGGCTGGCCGAAGACGTCGACGATCACCGAGTGGTCGATCACCAGCTCGGTGGGCACCAGTGGGTTGATCTTGGCGCTGTCGCCCCCGAGGTCGGCCATCGCCTCTCGCATCGTGGCGAGGTCGACGATGCAGGGCACGCCGGTGAAGTCCTGCATCACGACCCGGGCGGGGGTGAACTGGATCTCGGTGTCGGGCTCACCCTTGGCGTCCCACTGCGCCAGCGCCGTGATGTGGTCGGCGGTGGTGTTCACCCCGTCCTCGGTGCGTACCAGGTTCTCCAGGAGCACCTTCAGGCTGTACGGCAACGTGGAAGCGCCCTCGATCTCACCGATGCGGTAGATCTCGTACTGCTTCTCCCCCACCTCCAGCGTGCCCTTCGCCCCGAAGCTGTTGCCTGCCGTGGTGTCGTGGTCGCTCACGCCGACTCCTTCATCGCTGCCTGTTATCTTGACATCAAGATATCTGATGCGCTTCTCAGGCTCCAGTCTCTCCCACTCGCGCGAAGTGGGCCACACACTCGACGTGATGGGTCATCGGGAACGCGTCGACGATGCGCAGGTCGTGCAGGCGCCACCCCAGCTGCCCCAGGTATGCGGTGTCGCGGGCAAGTGAGGCGGGGTCGCAGGCCACGTAGGCGATCGCCCGAGGCCGCAGGGCAGCCACGTCGCTGAGCACCGCCCGGCCCGCGCCGACCCGGGGCGGGTCCAGGACGACCAGGGCGAGCCGGCGTCGAGGAACACGGC
>JBAUJO010000157.1:0-22677 GCA_049683875.1 Ornithinimicrobium sp. | reverse complement strand
CCCTTCGGCGTGGAGGGACAGGCTCAGGCGAACCAGACCACCAGCACGACCGTCAGGAGCAGCATGACGATCGTGAGCACCCGGTAGTTGGCCAGGAACGGAGTGCCCTCCAGCTCCTCGGACTCTTCCTTCCAGTACTTCTTCTTCCAGGTGAGCTCGTCGGTCTTCTCAAGGTCCGGCGTGGCGCCGATCAGACTCACGACGATGAGCATGACCACCGCCACGACGAAGCCGATCCCGGCTGCGTAGAGGAACTGGATGGTCGGCTCGTCCGGAGCCACCTGGGTGAAGTAGAAGGCCAACACTCCCGCTGGTTGCAGGATCGCCAGCGTCAGGAACGCCGCGGTGGCGTTGATCCGCTTGAACGCGATGCCCATCAGGAACACCGCCACCACCGGCGGCACCAGGAACGACAGCACCGACTGCAGGTAGCCGTACAGCGTCTCGAACTGGGCGATGGTCGGCGCCCAGACGATGGCCACCACCAGGGCGACGACGGTGGCGATCCGGCCAATCAGCACCAGGCTGCGGTCGCTGGTGTCCGGACGGTAGGTCTTGACGAAGTCCATCGTGACGATCGTCGACGCGGAGTTCAGGATCGAGTCCACGGTGGAGGTGATCGCTGCGATGACCGCCGCCAGGATCAGGCCGCGGATACCCACCGGCACCAGGTCGAAGACCAGGGTCGGGAAGACGGTGTCCGGGTTCTCCAGGTTCGGGTACAGCGAGATCGCCATGACGCCCGGGAAGATGAACAGGAAGAGGAACGCCAGCTTGATGAAGCCAGCCATCAGGGCGCCCCATCGGCCGTGGTCCAGGCTCTTGGCTCCGAGGGTGCGCTGCACCACGAGCTGGTTCGTCGTCCAGTAGTACAGGCCGATGACCAGCACGCCGGTGATCAGGCCCGGCCACGGCAGGTTCGCGTTGTCAGCCGGCAGGATCAGGCTCATCTTCTCGTCGCCCGCGGTCTGGGCCATCTCGTCCCACGACGGGATGGCCCGCCAGGTGGCGATGAAGACGATCAGGCCACCGACGATCGTCACCGTCGCCTGGATGCTGTCCGAGACCATCACCGCGCCCAGCCCGCCGATCACGGTGTAGATCGCGGCCAGGATGGCCAGCGCGGCCACCGAGACGATGATCGGGATCTCCGGGTACAGGGTCTGGATGACCACGGCTCCGGCGAACAGCGCCGCCGCCATGTCGATGAACATGTTCGCGAACAGGTTGAACCCGGCGAACGCCATGCGTGAGCGCCGGTCGAAGCGCTTCTCCAGGAACTCCGGCAGCGTGAAGACTCCCGAGCGCAGATAGAACGGCAGGATGAAGAAGATGAAGATCGACAGGATGACCGTGGTCATCCACTCGTAGGCGAAGATCGAGATGCCCTGGTTGTACGCGCCACCGGCCAGACCGACGAAGGTCGCGCCGGACATGTTGGTGGCGACCAGCGACAGGCCGACGAAAGGCCAGATGAAGTTACGGCCACCGAGGAAGTACTGCTCGGTCTCGCTGCTCTCCTTGCCCGACTCCTTGGCCAGCGCAGCGGCCTTCTTCTTCTGTCGGGCGGAGACCACCAGCGGGATGATCCGGCTGAGCAGCAGGTAGACGAGGATGACGGTGAGGTCGATGGGACCGACCGAGAAGTCAGGCATTCCCCCGCCACTGTCCTGGGCGGGCACCATGAGCTGGGTCTGTGGCGTCATCATCACTTGTCCCTCCGCACCACGAGGACGGGGCACGGTGCGTGCCGCACCACACCCTCGGCGTCACTTCCGAGCAGGACGCGCTGGAAGGTGTTCAGGCCGCGGCTACCCAGGACGATGAGGTCGGCATCGATCTCGTCACGCAGCCGCAGGATCTCGTCGGTGGCCCGGCCGAGCCTGACGTAGCTCATGGTGGGTGTGAGGCCCGCCTCCTCCATCTTGGCCACCTGCTCGTCCAGCACCTGCTGGGCCTCAGCGCGGAAGCGACTCAGCTGGTCCTGGTTCAGCGTGCGCGGGTTGGTCCACCCCGAGACCAGGCCGACGTGCACGACGTGGACCTCCGTCTGGGTGTAGCCGTGAAGGTCGATGACATGGTGCATGGCCATGGTCGCTTCTTGCGAGCCATCCACCGCCAGCAGTATTCGGTGAGGGAATTGTGGCATGGTGCCTCCGGGTCGACGTTGACGTACCGGGCAGAACGGTAACCTGACCCATCCGGAAGCGCTACCCGGGGGAGGGCTTCCACCAGCCGTTTTACGATGTGGCGGCGCTCGAACGGGCCTTGCAGGCGATTGGGCCATAGGGTCGCTGGTATGGGTCAGGCGATCTGGCACGAGGTCGGTACGGGGGTCTTCGTGCGTCGTCACGCCGAGCTCGACCTCAACTGCGGGCTGGTCGTCGGTGAGCGGCGCGCTCTGGTGATCGACACCAACAGCACCACCGCTCGTGGTGAGGAGCTGGCGGCGGCGGTCCGTGAGGTGACCCGGCTGGAGCCCGTCGTGGTCAACACCCACGCGCACTACGACCACTGCTTCGGCAACGCGGCCTTCCGTGACTCCCAGATCTACGGGCATGTCGGCGCGGCCGACGGCCTGCGATCCACCGCCGAGCACCAGCGGAAACAGGCCGTCACCCATCTGCGGTCGGTGGACCGGCCCGAGGAGGCGGCCGACCTGGAGGAGACCGAGGTCGTGCTGCCCTTCTACCTCATCGACGGCGACACCGCCATCGATCTCGGTGGCCGCAAGGCGCACCTGCTCTTCGAGGGACGCGCGCACACCGACCACGATCTTGCGGTGGCGGTCCCGGATGCCGGCGTCACGTTCTGGGGAGACATGCTGGAACACGGTGCTGACCCCGCGATGGAGGACAGCTACCCACTCGAGTGGGCTTCGACCATGCACCAGCTCACTCGTCGCGACCAGGTGCGCGAAAGCTCGGTCGCGGTGCCGGGGCACGGGGACGTGGTCGACCCTGCGTTCGTCAGTGGTCAGGTGGAGCAGCTGCGCCATCTGTCGTCGTGCCTGACGGACAGCCTGCGCAACCGCGGCCGCGAGCTCGAGGGCCTGATGGCCTGTGCGCGGGGGCTGGGGTTTCAGGAGGAGACGCTGCGTGCGGCGGCAGTGCGCGCACTGGAGACGGCCCCTCCATCCTGATGCCGGGGCGCGCTAGTCGTCCTCGCTGAGGGTGTCGACCACGTCCGCCAGGCTGTCCTCGCCTCCCACGTTTCCGGCGAAGACGAGGTAGGGGATGCCGCGGGCGGGCCCGTCCACCGGCTCCCACAACGACACCAGACCGGGCAGCATGGGGCCGCGACACATGGCGCGCCCGATCGACAGACCCCGGCTCGCAACATCCGAGGACGTGATGCCTCCCTTGGCGACCACGAAACGCAGCGGCGGCCCCGCAAGGACCGACTGCACGACCTCGACCACGGCCGCAGAGACGGCTCGGGCGATGTCCAACGAGTCCGTCCCACTGCTCCCGCTGACCAGCGTCCGCGAGGTCTGCACGACGACGTGCTCGGTCTCTAGAGCCTCGGTCACCTGCTGCACCACGCTGCGTAGGTGGGCATCGCGGCCCTCGCCCAGCACCTCGTTGACGTCGATCTCCACCTCCGCCAGGGCGTGACGCCGACGCAAGGCCGCCACCTGCCGCGTGGTGAGGTCGACGTGCGAGCCGACGACCACTAGACCGTGGGACGCGTCCTGAGCGGGACCTCCGGCGCGAATGCTCTCCACGTCCCGGGGGGTCAGTGGGTCGTGGGCCTCCTGGCCGACCAGCGCCCGGACGAAGGGCGGCCCCACGCGATGGACGAACCGGGCGCCTCGAGCCTCGGCGGCCAGGATCGCGAGCGCGAGGACGCGAAGGTCGGCCTCGGTCACGATGTCGACGACGACAGGCGCCGCCTCGGACAGCTCACCCAGCCGGTCGGCCACGACGTCCGCTCCGGTGCGCACCTCGTCCAGCGTGATGGCGGCCACCTCGCTGGCCGGGATCGCGCCGTCCGTCTTCTCGGCGACCCACTCGCGAAGGTCGGAAGCGGCATACCCGAAGGTGGCGTCGCCAGCGAACTCGGTCTGCCCGACCGGCAGGTAGCCCTCCTCCGGCGAGCCGGCGTAGTGCACGGAGTCGACCGTGATCCGACCGGCGTCCCCGAACGCGGGCACGATGATGACGCCGTCGACGGCCACGCCGGCCGCCGCGAGCTCGCGCACCAGCACCTGCGGTTCCAGCGGGTAGTGACCGCGCAGCGTGGAGTCTGAGCGGGAGACGAAGTCCACCCTGAGACCGAGGGCGTCTGCGGCCTGGCGAGCCGCGCGCACGACCTCCACATTGCGTTCGGTGGCGTGCTCCTCGCTGAGACTGCGCGAGTTGGTCATCACGTAGACCGCGGGACTGCCCGTGCGCATCGCCCACTCCAGGTCGTCCTGTTCCCACCGGGTGAGCACCGGGAGCTCGGCGACGGACTGGGTGCCGGTCGGGTCGTCGTCGAGCACGATCAGCACGGTGGAGCGTCCCTCGCGGGCCTGCTGCACCTCCTCCGCGGTCACAGGCAGGGGATCGGGGTAGCCGGACAGCAGCTCGCTCGCCGCAACCGATGTGGCTCTCTGCATGGCTTGGGACTACCTCTCGTCGACGCGCTGCCGCTCACGATAGGGCTACGGGTCCAGGCGCGCCCAGGTACGCCGTGTCCATTTGCACTCACAGGGGTCGAGTGCTAATCATGGACCTAGCACTCTCAGCATGAGAGTGACAGAACATGCCGGCCGATCTCATCGAGGGTCGAGCGCCGCACGGCGACGTGAGCCGTGGGGCGGCGATCCGTCCGTCGCGGGCGAGAGACGGCCATCCGAACGCTTGACGTGTGTGGGAGGAACCACCCGAATGTCCAAGATCATTGCATTCGACGAAGAGGCTCGACGCGGGCTCGAGAAGGGGATGAACACCCTGGCGGACGCCGTCCGGGTGACCCTGGGCCCACGCGGTCGAAACGTCGTGCTGGAGAAGAAGTGGGGAGCCCCCACGATCACCAACGACGGCGTCTCCATCGCCAAGGAGATCGAGCTCGAGGACCCCTACGAGAAGATCGGGGCCGAGCTCGTCAAGGAGGTCGCCAAGAAGACCGACGACGTGGCGGGGGACGGCACCACCACCGCCACCGTGCTGGCCCAGGCCATGGTGCGCGAGGGCCTGCGCAACGTGGCCGCCGGCGCCAACCCGATGGCGCTCAAGCGCGGCATCGAGGCGGCCGTGAGCGCCGTCAGCGACCAGCTGCTCAGCATGGCCACCGACGTGGACACCAAGGAGCAGATCGCGCAGTCCGCGTCGATCTCCGCCGCGGACCCCGAGATCGGCCAGATGATCGCCGAGGCGATGGACAAGGTCGGCAACGAGGGCGTCATCACGGTCGAGGAGTCCAACACCTTCGGTCTGGAGCTCGAGCTCACCGAGGGCATGCGCTTCGACAAGGGCTACATCTCGCCCTACTTCGTCACCGACACCGACAGCATGGAGGCCGTCCTGGACGAGCCCTACGTGCTGATCATGAACTCCAAGATCGGCGCCATCAAGGATGTCGTGCCGATCCTGGACAAGGTCATCCAGTCCGGCAAGCCGCTGGCCATCATCGCCGAGGACGTCGAGGGTGAGGCCCTGGCGACCATGGTGCTGAACAAGCTGCGTGGCCACATCAAGGTGCTGGCCGTCAAGGCTCCCGGGTTCGGTGACCGTCGCAAGGCCATGCTCGGTGACATCGCCGTGCTGACCGGCGGTCAGGTCATCAGCGAGGAGGTCGGGCTGAAGCTGGAGACCGCCGAGCTCGACATGCTCGGCCGGGCCCGCAAGGTCGTCTCGACCAAGGACGAGACCACCATCGTCGAGGGCGCCGGTGACGCCGACCAGATCTCGGGCCGGGTCAACCAGATCCGCAAAGAGATCGACAGCTCCGACTCCGACTACGACCGCGAGAAGCTGCAGGAGCGGCTGGCCAAGCTGGCCGGCGGTGTGGCCGTCATCAAGGCCGGGGCCGCCACCGAGGTCGAGCTCAAGGAGCGCAAGCACCGCATCGAGGACGCCGTGCGCAACGCCAAGGCGGCCGTCGAAGAGGGCATCGTCGCCGGAGGTGGTGTCGCGCTGATCCAGGCCGCCACGGTCTTCGACTCGCTGTCCCTGACGGGCGACGAGGCCACCGGTGCGAACCTGGTGAAGGTCGCTGTCGAGGCGCCGCTGAAGCAGATCGCCGTCAACGGTGGGCTCGAGGGTGGCGTCGTGGCCGAGAAGGTGCGCAACCTGCCCCCCGGTCACGGCCTGAACGCGGCCACCGGAGAGTATGGCGACATGCTCGAGTTCGGCGTTGCCGACCCGGTCAAGGTGACCCGCTCTGCGTTGCAGAACGCGGCCAGCATCGCGGCGTTGTTCCTGACCACGGAGGCCGTCATCGCCGACAAGCCCGAGAAGGCATCGGCCGCCCCGGCCGGTGACGGAGGCATGGGTGGCATGGGCGGGATGGACTTCTAGCCCCACCCCACCCCTCCTTTCCGCACCCCCAGCCACATCTGGTCACTTCGAGCTGCGAACTCGCGGCTCGAAGTCGAAGAAGTGGCTGGGGGTGCGGCATGTGGGGCCTTCGGTGCGCCGCGACGGGGCTAGGCTCAACCGTTGTGACGGTCTGGGTCGATCCACCGACCTGGCCCGCGCACGGCACCGTGTGGTCGCACGTCATCAGCGACACCTCCCTGGAGGAGCTGCACGCGTTCGCCCGGCGCGCCGGCATCCCGGCTCGCTCGTTCGAGGGGGACCATTACGACATCCCGGCCCAACGGCATGGCGACGTGGTGGCAGCCGGGGCCGCAGCCACCACCGGACGAGACCTGGCGCGACGGCTGGCCCGTAGCGGGCTGAGGTTCCGCAAGCGCAAGGGGGAGCGGCCGCTGGGCCGCTATGCCGACGCGCTCGTCGCCGTCGGGGCGCCGCACACCCTGGATGTGATCGCCTCGCCCTTGGAGCCTCCCGCCAGCAGCGGCGCCGCGGTGGTGCTGGTGCGCGACGAGAGACGGATAGTCCTGGTGCGCAACGAGTCTCGCGCCGGCTGGTCGCCTCCGGGCGGAAAGCGTGAGGCCCCGGAGACGGTTCGCCAGGCCGCAGTGCGGGAGCTCTGCGAGGAGACCGGGCTGCTCGCTTCCCCAGGTGAGCTGCGGCCTGTGGGGTACGAGCGCATCACGGTCGCCCCGGGGCATGACACCGGGATCTGGAGCAGCTCGACTCCGAACCACATCGCCGTCTTCGGGACGCCGGCCCGCCGGAGCGAGCCGGTGACCGCCTCCGCCGAGGACGTGCTCGAGGCACGCTGGTTCGCCTTCCGCGACGCCCGTAGGCTGTGCGGACACGAGCCCTGGTGGCTGCTCATCGAGGGGTGGTTCGAGGGCACGTCGCCCTGACCGCGACAGACCGCAGCCCGACACGCGATCGCTCAGACCGGGTCGGGTGCTCAGGCCCCCGACAGTTCCGCCAGCTCGCCAGCGATGTTGTGCCGCGCTGCGGAGGTCCACGACCGCCGGGCGTACTCGGTGCGGTATAGGTGCTTCCGGTCGGCGAAACCGCGCAGTACCCGGGACCGGCCGTGGGTGAACAGCACGCGCGGCACATGGTCGTACTCCTGCCGCACCTGCCGGGTGTACTCGGCGTAGCGCAGCGCAGGTGCGGACAGGATCCACAGGTCAGCGTCGTGGAAGACGTCCATGAGCAACTGGTCGACGCCCTCGCCTGCTGCAACCCCCGGGACGTCGTGCTCGATGGTCATCAGGATGAGGGCCTCCACGACGTCGACGTCGTCCGGTCCGACACCGAGGCGATGCAGGTGGTCCCGGGCCAGCGAGGCACTGCGGTGCTCGTTGCTGCCAGGGGCAGCGCGGGGGTCGTAGGCGAGGTCGTGGTACCACACCGCGATCCGGGCACAAGCCAGCCCGCGTTCGCTCGGGCTCGGCCCATGACGGGTCATCTCGGCGACGGCGTGGAGCATCTCCAGGACGTGACGCAGCGAATGGTAGGCGCGGTGGGGCTCGGTCCACCCCCGGATCACCAGCTGTCCCTCGCCTTCACGCATCGAGACGTCGGCATCCGGGGCGAGGGCGGCGATGTCGACCATCCACCGCTCACGAGCCTGCTCCACCGCCCACGGCGCGGCTTGTGTCATACCTCGGTCTCGTTCTTGTGCGGCTGTCGCTGTGCCCAGCGCTCCGACAGTCTGGGATCGCCCTTGGCCAGCGGCGTCTGACCGACGCGGCCAGTGCGGCCCACCACCGCAAGATGGGTGACCAGCGGGCCGGGGGGGTCCGAGGTGACGTCCGCGATGTCCGACCATCCCCACGACCACGGCGAGCCGAAGCCGGAGCGGACGGTGATGCCGCGGTCGTCGGTCTTGACCCATCGCAGCCTCGTCCGCACGGCGAGAGTGAGCCCGACGAGGGCCCAGACGACGCCGAACGGCCATACCCAGAAGCTCGCCCCGTCCACGAGACTGCTGGCCACCCACGCCGGAGCGACCAGCGCCTGCGCCGCCCAGACAGCCGTGACGAGGCCGGTGGCCCGGGGCCTGAGCTTTTCCGCGTCCATACCCACCTTCCTCGCAGGTCACAGAGAGCCTACGGCAGGCGCGATGGACGACTCCTGCGGGTTCAGGGCACCGCAGCCGAGGTCAGCCGAAGGGCAGAGCGTCCTTGGTGCTGCTCGAGATGTCGCTGGCCAGACCCTTGGCCGATCCGGTGGCGCTCTTGGCCGCCGACTTGGCAGCACCCAGGGCGCTCTGCATGGCCAGCGTCACCCCGGCTCCGACGAGCCAGGAGTCCTTGGCGATGGCCAGGCCCTCGGGCGTGGGCCGGATGCTGTTCTCCTGGCGCATGCCGGGCACCTGCCAGTAGAGACCGAGCAGGGCGGTGCCGAAGCCGGCCAGGGCGGTGCCGGCTAAAGCCGACGGCACCGTCGGGACCAGCAAGGCGGTGCCGAGCGCGATCTCGCCGTAGGCCAGCAGCTCGGTGAAGTCCTTGGGCTTCATCTCCTTGAACATCGGGTACGCCGTGGTGGCCATCCCGTGAAAAACCTGCGCGGTCTCTTCGTCGGCACCGAGCTTGCTGATCCCGGAGTTGAGGATGAAGGCACCGGTGGCCAGGCGCAGGGGAAGGTGAGTCGGATGCATCAAGGCTCCTGTAGTGGAAACGACACGTGTTCAGTGATCATGCGATGTCGTCGCGGGCGCGTCAACATTTGACCGCGCTGGGTCCCCGACGCCTCAGCCGCCATCGTCGGGTCGGGTGTCCAGAGTGACCGTGACCTTCTCCCGGGATCCGTCCCGGATGTACTCGATCTCGGTCTTCGCCCCGGTCTGCCGTTCCCGCACCTGCGCCACCAGCGCGGTGGCGCTGCCCACGCGCTCTCCGTCGATGGCGATGATGACGTCTCCGGATGCCAGGTTCGCCCCAGCGGCCGGTGAGCCGGGCTCGACCTGGGTGACCTCTGCTCCGGCCAGGGTCGCCCCGTCGACGTTTGCTTCGCCACCGGTGAGCCCCACGCCGAGGAAGGCGTGCTCAGCAGTGCCGCTGTCGATCAGCTGTTTGACGATGCCGGTGGCTGAGGTCATCGGGATGGCGAAGCCGATGCCGATGCTGCCGCTCTGGGAGCCGGTCGCAGTGGGCAACGAGGCGATCGCGGAGTTGATGCCGACCAGGCGGCCCCGGTCGTCCACCAGCGCGCCTCCGGAGTTGCCGGGGTTGATCGCGGCGCTGGTCTGGATGGCGTTGGTCACCGCTGCGCTGGAGGGGTCGTTCGCGTCGAGCGGCTGGGTGCTGACCGGGCGGTCCAAGGCGCTGACGATCCCGGTGGTCACGGTGCCCGACAGGCCCAGCGGGTTGCCGATCGCCATCACGGGGTCACCCACGGCAAGGTCTGAGTCGCTGCCGATCGCAACCGGCTGCAGGTCCTGCGGTGCGTCCTGGAGCTGCAGGACGGCGAGATCGGTCGAGGCGTCGGTGCCGGTGACCTCGGCGGCGTAGCTGCGCCCGTCGCTCAGCGTGACCCTCACCCGCTCCCCGCCGGCCACGACGTGGGCGTTGGTCACGATGTGGCCCTCGGAGTCCCAGACAACGCCGGACCCCTCGCCTCCGCCGGATGCTGTCTGCACCTCGATGGAGACCACGCTCGGGGTCACCTGTTCGGCCACGGCATCCCAGGACTGGGAGTCCTTGAACGCGGCTGTCGCCGCGTTCGCGCTCTCATCCGAGGTGTCAGAGCCGGCGACCGTGCCGTTCGACGACGTCGCCGCGACATCGCTCGACTGCGCGGTGATGATGCCGTAGGTCCCGCCGGTGGCGAGCACGGCCGACAGCAAGCCGACGGCGCCGAGCTGCAGCCAGCTGGTGCGGGTGGAGGTTGGGGACATGTGGGGTTCTCCGTGTTCGCGCGGCGTGGTCCGGGGTCTGGGGTCTGGGGTCTGGGGTCTATGAGACACCGTGCGGCTCGACGCAGTCTGTCCGCCGTCTGTGCATCTGCTGAACGTCGCTGACGACCTTCATCGACGGAACGACCGCACGGACATGACCTGCGCGAGGGGCCACTTGGTGGCCGGTTTGGTGGCTGGCTTCCCGCCCTCGACGTCGGTGTCGGTGTCGGTGTTGGTGTCACCGTCGGCGTCCACCTGCGCTGCTGAGCCGTCGGTGACCAGAGGAAGGTCCACCCGGAACGTCGCACCGCCGCCGGGGGTGGGGTGGTGCCGCACAGTGCCGGAGTGACGGGCCACGATCGTGGCGACGATGGCCAGCCCGAGCCCAGTCCCCCCGCGCTCTCGGCTGCGGCCGGCGTCGGCCCGGTAGAAGCGCTCGAAGACCCGGTCCGCTGCGGCGGAGTCGATGCCTTCACCGTGGTCGCGGACCTCGACCACACACCGGTCGTCGACGACGCCCAGCACGACCTCGATGGCCGTGCCTGTCGGCGTATGCGCCATCGCGTTGGCCACCAGGTTGGTCAGCACCTGACGCAACGCCCCGTCGTCGCCGGGGGTGACCGGATGAACACGCTGTGCCCCGAGGGGCGCCAGGGTCACCACACGCTCGGGGGCGCGCACCACGGCGTCCTGCACCACGTCGGAGCACAGCACCGTCAGGTCGACCGGCTGGCGCTCCATCTGCCCGATGCTGTCCCAGCGTGTGAGCAGCAGGAGCGACTCCACCATCCGCGTCATGCGGTGGGCCTCGTCCTCGATCCGCCGCATGGCCGTGGCCACGTCGTCGGGATCGGTGACGCCACCGACCCGGTACAGCTCGGCATACCCCTGCACGGTGGCCAACGGTGTGCGCAGCTCGTGTGAGGCGTCGGCCACGAATTGGCGCATGCGCGCTTCTGAGGCCTTGCGCACGGCGAAGGCCTGCTCGATGTCGGCCAGCATGATGTTCAGCGAGTGGGACAGCGAGGCGACCTCGTCGTTGGCGCCGGGGGTGGGCACGCGCCGGCCGAGGTCACCCGCGGCGATCGCCGAGGCGGTGTCCTCGATACGGGAAAGCGGACGGAAGGCGCGGCGTACGGCCAACCATCCCAGCACCGAGACGGCTGCGAGCGTCACCGCACCGACCAGGAAGGTGAGTACCCACAGCTGGCTCACGGTGTTCTCGATCGGCGTCATGGGCGCCGCGATCGCGACCGTCCCCTCCCCGTTGGACAAGCGTGCGGTCAGCACCCGCCAGTTGGTGCCCCCGCCTTCCGACGATGCCGTGAAGGGGCCGCGGGCCAGGCTGGGGTCGTCATACTCCACCCGGCCGAGGTCCGGGTGGTCGCCGTTCGTCGCTTCGGTGACGAAGGGGAAGGGCGTCGAGTCCTCGGCGCGCAGCGTCAGCACGACGTAGTAGTTGTTCGGTGGCGTCGCCCTGGTGGCAAACGGCTCACCCTGGACGGCCTGCTGGTAGGCCTGCTGTCCGAGGGGCTCGATGTACTGCCGGAGGTCAGTGTCCATCCGGTCGGTGAGATAGCCACGGAGCAGCATGATGGTCACCGAGGTGGTGACCAGATAGGCCACGAGAACCATCAGCACCACGACCGCGACCAGGCGTTTGGTCAGCGACAGCGCGTGCAGCCGCTGGTAGGCCGTCTGCTTCAGGGAGCCGACGACGCTCACACGCTCAGGTGCGCGGTGCGCGCAGCACGTACCCCACGCCCCGCTTGGTGTGGATCAGCGGCTCGCCGTCGCGGTCGATCTTGCGCCGCAGGTAGGAGATGTAGGACTCGACGATCCCCATCTCGCCGCGGAAGTCGTAGTCCCAGACGTGGTCCAGGATCTGCGCCTTCGACAGCACCCGTCCGCTGTTGACCATGAGGTAGCGCAGCAGCTTGAACTCGGTGGGAGAGACCTCGATGACGGTGCCCCCGCGACGTACCTCGTGGCTGTCCTCGTCCAGCTCGAGGTCGGCCACCCGCAGCGTCATGTCGTCCTCCGGCTGCCCGTCCTGGGTGCGCCGCAGCACCGCGCGGATCCGAGCGACGACCTCCTCCAGGCTGAACGGCTTGGTCACGTAGTCGTCCCCGCCGACGGTCAGGCCGGTGACCTTGTCGTCCAGGGAGTCCCGGGCGGTGAGGAACAGGATCGGTAGGTCGCGTCCGATGTCTCGCAGACGCCGGGTGACCGTGAACCCGTCCATGTCCGGCAGCATCACGTCCATCACTGCGAGATCGGGGTCGTGTTCCTGCGCGAGCTGCAAGGCTGTCGCTCCGTCGGGGGCAGCGTGCACCTCGAAACCGGCGAACTTCAGGCTCGTGGAGAGCAGGTCACGAATATTGGTCTCGTCCTCAACGACGAGCAGGGTGGCCTCTGGCGTGCTCATGTCGTCATTCTCCCCGGCTTTTCTGAGAACCTGCTGAAAGTCTTCTGTGAGGCTAGCCCGCCGGACCCCCAGCGCCCAACCCAACTTCCAGCCCTGAGTTCGACGCTGGCGGTGAGCCTTGGGGGCTGGGGGTGGCGAGAGGGCCGAGTCGGTAGGGGCTAGGGGGCCACCGTGCGGTCGCCGAGGTCGCCGAGGTCGTCGAGGTCCGCGGCGTCCACGATGCGGTAGCCGTAGCCCTGCTCGGACAGGAAACGCTGTCGGTGCGCCGCGAAGTCGGCGTCCACGGTGTCGCGCGAGACGATGCTGTAGAAGTGCGCCGTGCGGCCGTCGCCCTTGGGGCGAAGCACCCGCCCCAGGCGCTGCGCCTCCTCCTGTCGCGAGCCGAACGTGCCCGAGACCTGGATGGCGACCGACGCCTCGGGCAGGTCGATGGAGAAGTTCGCCACCTTGCTGACGACGAGTAGCGCAAGGCTGCCGTCGCGGAACTGCCCGAAGAGCCGCTGACGCGCTGTCACGCTGGTCGCGCCGGTGATCAGGGGAGCGTCCAGCTGGTCGGCCAGCGTCTCGAGCTGGTCCAGGTACTGCCCGATGACCAGCGTCTGCTGACCGCTGTGCCGGCGCACCAGCTCACCGACGACGTCGCTCTTCTCGGCGGCGCATGACGCGAACCGATAGCGCTCGTCCGGCTCGGCCACGGCGTAGGCCATGCGCATGGCCTCGCTTAGGCTGACGCGGACCTCGACGCAGTCGGCGGGCGCGATGTACCCCTGGGACTCGATGTCCTTCCACGGGGCGTCGAAGCGCTTGGGCCCGATGAGAGAGAACACATCGGACTCCCGGCCGTCCTCGCGCACCAACGTCGCGGTCAGCCCGAGCCGACGCCGCGCCTGCAGGTCGGCGGTCATCCGGAAGATCGGCGCCGGGAGCAGGTGCACCTCGTCGTAGAGGATCAGCCCCCAGTCACGGGCATCCAGCAGGTCCAGGTGCGGGTAGACGCCTTTGCGCTTGTGCGTCAGCACCTGGTAGGTCGCGATGGTCACGGGGCGGACGTCCTTGCGGGCACCGCTGTACTCCCCGATCTCCTCCTCGGTCAGCGACGTCCGGGTGAGCAGCTCCTCGCGCCACTGCCGCGCGGCGACCGTGTTGGTCACCAGGATCAGCGTGGTGGTGCCGGAGCGTGCCATGGCACCTGCCCCGACCAAGGTCTTGCCCGCTCCGCACGGGAGCACGACCACCCCCGAGCCGCCGTCCCAGAAGCCGTCGATGGCTTGTCGCTGGTAGGGGCGCAAGGACCATCCCTCCGGTGCGAGCGAGATCGGATGGGCCTCTCCGTCGACGTACCCGGCGAGGTCCTCGGCCGGCCAGCCGACCTTGAGCAGCTCCTGCTTGAGGTGGCCCCGTTCGCTCGGGTGCACCGCCACGGTGTCGGCATCGACCCGCTCGCCGATCAGCGGACGGATCTTCTTGTGGCGCAGGATCTCGGCCAGCACCGCCCGATCCGTCGTGCGCAGCAGCAGGGTGCTGTCCTCGGCCTTGGTGAGCGACAGCCGACCGTAGCGGTCCATCGTCTCGGCCACGTCCACCAGCAGCGCCTGCGGCACCGGGTAGCGGCTGTGCCGCACCAGCGCGTCGACGACCTGCTCCGCATCGTGCCCGGCCGCTCGGGCGTTCCACAGGCCCAACGGGGTCACCCGATAGGTGTGCATGTGCTCCGGGGCCCGTTCCAGCTCGGCGAAAGGGGCCACCGCGCGCCGCGCCTGCTCGGCGTCCGGGTGGTCGACCTCGAGTAGCAGTGTCTTGTCGGACTGCACGATCAGCGATCCTGTCATCGGGGTCTTAACGCACTCGCTGCGAGACGGCATTCCCACCCGCGGGCTTCCAAGCGCGAGGGCCGGGGGCGAGTGGGCGCGGTGGTGGTGTCGGCCGGTATCGCGGAGGTATGGTTCGTCGGTACGCGCTCCGGGGTCGGTGTAACTCCGAACCGGCGGTGACAGTCCGCGACCCGGCCGCAGCCAGCGGTCGGTTGATCTGGTGAAACTCCAGGGCCGACGGTGAAAGTCCGGATGGTAGGCAGCGCGTGGCCTGCAGGCCAGCAGGCCGGTGATCGAGGTGGTCACCGCGGCGGCGGCAGATGTGCCGTCGACGCCAGGACCACCCGACATCCGCGTGGTGTGTGCCACGACCCCCGGAGCTCGGCAGGACGCGAGCAGCCCCGGGAGGCGGTGAGACCCACGATGGCACGACCCACGACCGTTCCGAGCCCCGCCGCCACCGGTTCGGGTGGCATGCGGGAGGTCGACATCGCCATGCTCTCGCGCTGCGTCGAGCAGGGTCTGCGAGGTCCGGAGGTGGACCCAAACCCCCGAGTCGGCTGTGTGGTCCTCGACGCTGCAGGCGCGCTCGTCGGTCTCGGGCATCACGACGGGGCGGGCAGTGCGCACGCGGAGGTCGTGGCGCTGACCGAAGCCGGCGCTCGCGCCGAGGGTGGCACCGCCTACGTGAGCCTCGAGCCGTGTGGTCACACCGGCCGGACTCCACCGTGCACTCGCGCCCTGCGCGAGTCGGGAGTGAGTCGCGTGGTCTACGCCCGCGCCGATCCCGACCCCAGAGCAGCCGGGGGTGGGCAGTGGCTGCGCCGGCACGGCGTCCTCACCGAGCAGGTCGAGCTGGCCGAGGCCGACGACCTGGTGCGTCACTGGGCTTTCGCGGTCACCCACGGACGGCCCTGGGTCACGTGGAAGGTCGCCACGACCCTCGACGGGCGAGTGGCGGCCAGCGATGGCTCCAGCGCCTGGGTCACCGGCGAGCAGGCCCGGGCCGACGTCCACCGTCTGCGTTCGCGGTGCGGTGCGATCGTCGTCGGCACCGGCACCGCCCTGGCCGACGACCCCGGCCTGACCGCCCGACGCCCCGACGGCACGCTGTATGCCGACCAACCGCTGCGCGTGGTCGTCGGGGCCCGTGACCTGCCCGCCGGGGCACGCGTGGAACCGGCTCTTCGGCTGCGCTCCGGTGAGGTCGGTGAGGTCACCGAGGCTCTGCACAGCCGCGGCGTGCGCCGGGTGCTGTTGGAAGGGGGGCCGACCCTGGCGGCGGCCTTCTGGCGAGCCGGGTCGGTGGATGAGGTCATCGCCTACGTGGCCCCCGCACTGCTGGGATCGGGCGCCCCGGCGGTGGCCGACCTGGGCATTGAGACCATCGCCGACATCGCCCGCATGGACATCGTCGACGTGACCAGGGTCGGTGCCGATGTGCGCATCACCGGCCACCCACACCGCGACGAACACCGTGACCGTGACCGCGACAACGGGAAGGCGTGATCAGCCCATGTTCACCGGCATCGTCGAAGAGCTCGGAGTCGTCACCTCGATCACCCGCCTCGGTGACTCGGCACGGCTGCGGATCCGGGGCGAGGTGGTGACGCAGGACGCGGGCCACGGCGACTCGATCAGCGTCAACGGGGTCTGCCTGACCGTGACCGAGACCGAGGGGGGCGCGTTCAGCACCGACGTCATGGCCCAGACCCTCGCCCACAGCAGCATCGGTGCGCTGGTGACCGGGAGCGCGGTCAACCTCGAGCGGGCCGTGCGGTCGGACGGCCGGTTCGGCGGGCACGTGGTGCAGGGGCACGTCGACACCACGGCCGCCCTGCTGCGGCGGGAGCCAGGGGAGCGGTGGGACGTGCTCACCTTCGCCCTGCCGCGCCCCGTGGCGCGGTACGTCGTGGCCCAGGGCTCGATCTCGCTGGACGGAGTGTCCCTGACCGTCAGCGATCTGGGGCAGGACACCTTCTCGGTCTCGCTCATCCCCACGACGTTGGCGATGACCACGTTGGGCTTGCTGGCCGCCGGGGACAGCGTCAACGTCGAAGTGGATGTGCTGGCCAAGTACGTGGAGCGACTGCTCGGCGCCCAGGGGGGCGAGCGCGGTGAGTGAGGCCGTCGAGGTGGCACTGAGCACCCTGCGGGCCGGGCGTCCGGTGCTGGTCACCGACGACGCCCACCGCGAGAACGAGGGGGACGTCGTGCTTGCGGCCCAGACCCTGACCGCGGCCTGGATGGGCTGGACCATCCGGCATACGTCGGGGTACGTCTGCGCGCCGATGCCCCTGGCCTGGGCGGACCGGCTCGACCTGCCGCTGATGGTGGCCCCTCGGGACAACGAGGACCCCTTCCGCACGGCCTACGCGATCACCGTCGACGCAGCTGCCGGGGTGGGCACGGGAATCAGTGCCACCGACCGGGCCCGCACCGTGCGGGTGTTGGGCGACCCCGGCTCGATCCCGGCCGACCTGACTCGTCCTGGGCACGTGGTGCCCCTGCGCGCCCGGGCCGGGGGAGTGCTGGAGCGACCGGGTCACACCGAGGCCTCGGTGGACCTGTGCCGACTGGCCGGGCTGGCGCCCGTGGCGGCGATCGCCGAGCTGGTCGACGACAACGGTGAGATGCTGCGCGGCCGCGCGGTGCAGGCCCTCGGCCGGACGGCTCATGTGCCGGTGCTGTCCATCGCCGAGCTGGTGGCACACTGCCAAGCTGACAGCATGACCTCACACCAGGGGAGGAACCGATGAGTGGTCCAGGCGCACCGTCACTGGAGGTCGACGGCACGGGTATGCGGGTCGCCGTCGTGTCCGCCATGTGGCACCAGCAGGTCATGGACGGGCTGCGCGCGGGAGCCGACCGGGCCTTGGAGCGAGCCGGCACCAGCCGCACCACCCCAATCAGCGTCCCGGGCAGCTTCGAGCTCCCGGTCGCCTGTGCCCGCCTTGCCCGCTCCGGGCGGTACGACGCCCTGGTGGCTCTGGGAGTGGTCATCCGGGGCGGGACACCGCATTTCGACTACGTGTGCCAGGGAGTCACGCAGGGGCTCGTCGAGGTCAGCGTGAGCACCGGACTGCCGATCGGCTTCGGGGTACTCACCTGCGACACCGAGCAGCAGGCTTTGGATCGCGCCGGGTTGTCGGGCTCGGTGGAGGACAAAGGTGACGAGGCCGCCACGGCCGCGCTGCGGACCGCGGTCACCTTGCGCATCCTCTGAGTATCACGCCCGGACGCCAGCTTCAGAGGTTGACCGTGATGTCAGCGTCGGAGCGAAGCTTCTTGACGAGGCCGTTGACGGCCTCCGCCTCGGCCTCCTGTTCCAGCTGCTGCTCCAGCTGCGGCTGGACATCCTCGAACGGCGGGATCGACGCGGCAGCGGCGTCCTCACCCTGCCCGGCCTGCTGAGCGGTCAGCTGGTCGTACAGCTCCTGCTGTTCCTTCTTCGACGGTGCCTGGACCTGGCCCTCATCGGCGATGTACTTCTCGACCATCAGCTGCTTCTCGACCTCGCGGCGGACCTCCTTCTCGGTGAAGCCCTGCTCCTTGAGCACCTTGAGGAACTCCTGCACCGACGGGACCCCGCTGCCGGTCGCCAGCTCCTCGAGGGTGGTCTGTACCTCCTTGTCCTGCACCGTGATGTCGGCATCCTGCGCGGCCTGAACCAGGAGCAGGCTGCTGACCATGTCGCGTGCGGTCTCCTTCTTCAGCTGCTGTTGGTCCACCTCGGTGCCTGTCTGCTGGGACTGTGCAGCCGCCTGCTGAAACTGGCCTTCGTAGGCCTGGACGAACTCCGACTTGGAGATGTCCTCGCCGTTCACCTCGGCGACCACCTTGGGCACATCGTCCACGTCGGCTTCGGGGGTGGCCGGGGCGTCCGGGCCTTGGCTGGTCGCCGCTGCCTGGTCGCTGCTCTGCCCCCCGCTGTCGGAGTCACTGCTGTCGGAGTCACTGCTGCAGGCACTGACCAGCGAGACGGCGACGAGCGCCGCCGCGCTCACGGCGCGGGTCAGGAATGAACGGCTCATGGGATCCCCTCGTGGACTGGCGAACGCGCGACGCTAGCACGGCAGGTCGCACCAGGATCCCATCATCCTCCCAGCCCGGTCTCAGGGTCGAGCGGCGGGACGGGTGGCACAGTGAGGTCATGTCGGAGGTCATGTCGCTGCCCATGGTCTGCTCGCGTGCGGGCTTCCCGTCGCGTGTCACCGTCTACGAGGTGGGCCCGCGGGACGGTCTGCAGAACGAGGCCGCCATCGTCCCCGCGGCCATCAAGGTGGAGTTCATCCGGCGGCTGCTGAGCAGCGGCCTGCAGACCGTGGAGCTCACCTCCTTTGTCCCACGCGCGTGGGTTCCTCAGCTCGGTGACGCCGAGGAGGTGATGGCCGCGTTGGGGACCGACGCCACGGCGGCCGGCCGGCCCGTCCTGGTGCCCAACGAACGAGGCATGGACCGAGCTCTGGCGGCCGGAGCGCGGTCGGTGGCCATCTTCGCCAGCGCGACCGAGTCCTTCGCCCGACGCAACCTCAACCGCTCGGTCGCGGAGTCGATGGCGATGTTCACGCCGGTGGTGCAGCGAGCCCAGGAAGCGAACGTGGGGGTGCGCGGCTACGTCTCGATGTGCTTCGGTGACCCCTGGGAGGGCCCGGTGCCCACGGCGCAGGTCGCTGGTGTCTGTGAGCAGCTGCTGGAGCTGGGCTGCGACCAGGTCAGCCTCGGCGACACCATCGGAGTCGGCACGACCGGCCACGTGGAGCGGCTGCTCGACCAGCTGGGCGGGCGGGGCATCGGGCCGGAGCGACTCGCGGTGCACTTCCACGACACCTATGGCCAGGCTCTGAGCAACACGCTGGTCGCGCTGGGCGCGGGGGTCAGCACGGTCGACGCGGCTGCCGGAGGGCTGGGCGGTTGCCCCTATGCGCGGTCGGCCACAGGCAACCTCGCGACCGAGGACCTCGTGTGGGCCCTGAGCGGGCTCGGTATCGAGCACGGCGTCGACCTGACCGCCCTGGTCCAGACGAGTGTGTGGATGTCCTCGCACCTGGGCCGGCCGTCTCCCAGCGCGGTCGTACGAGCCCTGGCCACCGGCGAGCAGCCATCTGTCGCAACGGGTGCGCCCCCGAGTGGGTCCTGACCCCCGCATCGTCCCCGGGACCACATACGGTGGGTGGATGGACTCAGGCATCGACCGCACGTGCATGAAGACCGACGTCCGCGCGCAGGACGACCTCTTCGGGCACGCCAACGGTTCTTGGGTCGAGACGGCGCAGATTCCGGCGGACCGCAGCCGCTACGGCGCCTTCGACTTGTTGCGTGAGGCGGCCGAGGCCAACGTCCGGGAGCTGATCGAGCAGGCCGCGCGCAATGAGCCCGCGCTCGACACCCGCGAGGGCAAGGTCGGCGCCCTGTACGCGAGCTTCATGGACACCGCGACGATCGAGCAGCTCGGCACCTCCCCACTGGTCGACTCCCTGCGGACGATCGCCCGCGTCGACGACAGCAGCGGGGTGTGCCGCGTCTCGGGGCAGCTGCAGCGCGACGGCGCGACCGGTTTGATCCACCTGTGGGTGACCGCGGACGCCGGCAGCCCCGAGGACTACGTGGTCTACCTGCATCAGGGGGCGCTCGGTCTGCCCGACGAGGCCTACTACACCGACCCCTCGCACGAGTCGGCTCGGGCCGCCTACCGGGCCTACCTGAGCCGACTCCTCGAGCTCGCGGGGGGCGCGTTGGACGAGGCCGGACTGGACCTCGGTGACGACGCCGTGGAGCGGGTCTACGCCTTGGAGGAGCGCATCGCCGCGCACCACTGGGACCGCGTCGCGACGCGGGATGCGGTCAAGTCCTACACGAAGCTGACCTCGGCCGAGCTGGTCCAGCTCACGCCCGGATGGGACTGGGCCGCGTGGTCAGCGGGCCTGGGCGCTCCCGACCGTGCGTTCGAGGAGGTGGTCGCTCGCCAGCCGGAGGTGCTGACCGCTATGGGAGATGCCCTCACCGAGGTCCCGCTACCTGACTGGCGGGCCTGGCTCACGGTCCGCCTGTTGGATGCCACCGCGCCCTACCTCACCCAGGCCTTCGTGGACGCCCACTTCGCGTTCCACGGCACCGCCCTCAGCGGCACGCCGCAGATCAGGGAGCGGTGGAAGAGGGGCGTGGCGCTCGTCGAGGGTCTGCTCGGGGAGGCGGCCGGCCGGATGTACGTCGCGGAGCACTACCCGCCGGCGGCTCGGGAGCGGATGGAGGAGCTGGTCGGCAACGTCATCACCGCGTTCGGCCAGCGGATCGCCGAGCTGGACTGGATGGGCCCGCAGACGCGTGAGCGTGCCCTGGAGAAGCTCGACGCCTTCCGACCCAAGATCGGACATCCCCCGACCTGGCGTGACTACTCGGCCTACGAGGTCGACCCGGATGACCTGGTGGGCAACGTGCGCCGCGGCCAGGCCTTCGACACCGACCGTGACCTGGCCAAGATCGGGGGTCCCATCGACCGCGACGAATGGTTGATGACCCCCCAGACGGTCAACGCCTACTACCACCCGATGTTGAACGAGATCGTCTTCCCGGCCGCCATCCTGCAGCCGCCGTTCTTCACCGTCGACGCGGACGACGCTGTCAACTACGGCGGGATCGGCGCCGTCATCGCGCACGAGATCGGGCACGGGTTCGACGACCAGGGGTCGAGGTACGCCGGCGACGGGTCGCTGACGGACTGGTGGACCGAGCAGGACCGGGCGGCGTTCGAGGAGCGAGCCAAGCGGCTGGTCGACCAGTTCGACGGCCTGGCGCCACGCGATGTGCCCGACGGCACGGTCAACGGTGGGCTCACGGTCGGGGAGAACATCGGCGACCTGTGTGGGCTGGAGATGTCACTGGCGGCCTACCGCATCGCCACTGGCGGCTCAGCGCCGACGATCGAGGGATGGACCGGTGAGCAGCGGTTCTTCCTCGGGTGGGCCCAGGTGTGGCGTGGGAAGGCCAGGGTGGAGGAGGCTCGGCGGCTCATCGCGATCGACCCCCACGCCCCGGCGGACCTGCGCGGAAACACGGTGCGCAACGTGGACGCCTTCCATGATGCCTTCGCCTCCAACCCCGGAGACGGCTTGTGGCTGGACCCCTCGGAGCGGGTGCGCATCTTCTGAGCCGTCGTCACTGCGCCAGGCGGGCACCGGTGATGCGATGCAGCAGGAGCGTGCGGGCCTGATCGGCCTCGCCCACCGTGGCCAGCACGCGGCCGGCCTCCACGCGGTGGGGCCGGATCAACAGGCGGCGCACGCTGCCGACGTCGTCGACGTAGCCGATCCAGGTGGGCAGGGACTCGACCGCCGCTTCCCGCAGCACCGAGGCCGTGACCACGGGGTCGGCGGTGCGGATCGGGCCGTCGAGCTCGTCGTCGGGGTGAGCCACCCGCACTCGTTCGCCCTGCCTCATCGATGACACGATCTGCGCCGCGACCTCGGCATTGATGCCGCTGACCTGGACCGGGTCGGGCACGCGGCGCGCCGTCCGGTGATGGCGGTTGGACACCAGCGCCACCCCACCGTCGGCGCCCTCGGCCAGCGGGGCGTAGTCGTGCTCCCGTAGCACGTCCACCACCGTGGCCGCCGGCGTCGGTGAGATGAGCACGGTGGGTGCCAGCCGTCGGAAGCGGAGTAGAGCCAGCCCGCGGTCGGCGGCGACGCGATCGAGCAGTGCCCCGTCGTCGGAGCGTACGTAGCAGGCGGCGGTGCCGACCCGGGCCACCCCGTGGCGGCGCGCCACGTCGCGCACCAGATACTCCAGCGGCTGGGGGACCCCGGTGCGGCTGACGGCCGCGATCTCGGTGAGCAGGCGGTCGGCGGACCAGCCGGCATCCAGCGCCCGCCGCACGCTCGCCTCGGTGATCCGGTGGACCGTCGCCCCGCCGCGCGACTCCACGTCGCTGATCAGGCGCATCACCGACTGCACCGCCGGGCCGAGCCGGCCCGGGGCGATCGCGGTGAGGTCGGCCTGGACCAGCACGTGGTCCAGGGC
>JBAUJO010000156.1:0-5904 GCA_049683875.1 Ornithinimicrobium sp. | reverse complement strand
GGCGAACAGGGGGATGTCGGAGCCGGCGAGCCCGGCCGGGTAGCCGAGCCCGTCGAATCGTTCATGATGATGCAGGATGCCGGGCAGGGCCGGGGCGAGGAAGTCGATGTCGGAGAGCATCTGGACTCCCGCCTCCGGGTGCTCCTGGATGGCGGCGAGGTAGCTCACGTCCGTCGTGGAAGTCTCTTTGGGCACTTGGGGCGAGGCCGAGACCAGGCCGAGGTCGTGTAGCAGAGCGGCGAAGTGCAGGGCGTCGGCGTCCTCACCGGTGAGCCCCATTCGCGCGGCCATCCGGTCGCACAGCTCGGCTACGCGGGCGCTGTGACCGGTGGAGTTGGGTGTGGAGACCTCGAGGGCCCCCATGAGCGTGCTGACGGTACGGATGTGGCTGCGTCGCTGGTCCGCGTTACGGTTGATCACCCACTGCGTCAGCTGAAGCGGCACCACGATGAGCACCGCACTGAACACCCCGATGCCCACGGGGTCCCACAACAGCACCAGCAGCAGGGCGACGACCACGTGGACGAGGTAACCCGGGCCGAGGCTGCGGACGATGCCCATCGCGATCGAGAGGACGTTCCCGCCGCTGGTGAAGTGCACCATCAAGACAATGACCAACGTATTGACGGCGACGGAGACGAGGTAGCCGACGAGCATCGGCAGGGCCACATGCAACAGGATCGCCACGGGTGAGGTCTGCGGTGACACGGGGAAGTACCCGCCCGCGGCCACGTAGGCCGCGGCACCCGCCCCCGACATACAGGCTGTCATCGCCGGGTTGAACAGGTGCGACTGCAGGCTCCCGCTGCGGAAGTCGAGTAACAGGCTGAAGTACCCCACAAGTACCGCTCCGCCGGGGCCGGCCAGGACGATCGCGGCTGCCAGCACGACCGTGGTGAAGGAGAGGTCCATCTGGTCGCCGAACTCTTGCTCGCGCAGGTTGGTGCCCAGCGCCCCCAGGCCGGACAGGACCACCACGGCACTCCAGTCCACGTTCGCCTGGAAGCTCAGCCCCCACACGCCCACGGCCAGCGCGAGGGCGGACAGGGCCGCGATGAACACGTACACCGGCCATGACGAAGGGGACGAGCCCATCTAGAGCTCGTCCCCTACGCAGGGTGGCGCAACCGCGCCGTGGCAGTGGCTACCGCGGGCGCCAGCTGATGACATCGGTGGACACGCGGCCGGACAGGAAGTTGTAAAGCGCTGCGAACATGATGATCCTCTCTTGCTATCCGGTCGGTCGACGCGACGTCCTCCGTGTGAGGAAATCATCCGGATGCCCTCCTAGGATCACATGAGGCGCGTATGGCAACGGCATCTTGTAAACGTTTTCATTCGAATGTAGAACCTCTTTTTACTCCACGCATACGAGCGCCTGATTCACGACGCCCACAACCTCCGCGCTAACCTTAGGTCATCGTACGGCTGTAGCGTTCCCCGGACCACAGCCACAGGCGACAGCAGGCGCCGTCGACATCGTTGGCGCGACAACCGAACCCCCACCGAGGAGAACCATGAGCAAGCGAGCCCGTAAGCGCCGCGACCGCAAGAAGAAGGGCGCCAACCACGGCAAGAAGCCCAACACCTGAGCCCGGCCCGGCTCCGCTCAGCGGTCTAGGTCGCGACTGACGGTGATCGAGGTGATACGGGCGACGACCTGCATCCGCAGGGCGCTGGGGGCCTGCTCCTCGCGGCACGCGCGGCGGACCAACGACTTCAGCAGCAGGTCCCGCTCGTACTCACGCAAGCACGTGCCGCATTCGTCCAGGTGCGCCTCGATCAGTTCGCGGTCCTCCGGCCCGGCCTCGTTGTCGACGTACTCGAACAGCCGCAGGACGACCGCGGCGCAGTCTGCTGCCCCGACGGAGGTGGGCACCTGACGCTTGGGGCCGGTCATGACGACACCTCCTCGTCGGCCACGAAGCCGCGGTCGACCGCGTAGTCGGTCAGTAGGTCCCGTAGCTGCCGCCGGCCGCGATGGAGCCGCGACATGACGGTGCCGATCGGTGTATCCATGATCTCCGCGATCTCCTTGTAGGCGAACCCCTCGACATCCGCGAGGTACACCGCCATCCGGAAGTCCTCCCCGATCGAGGCCAGCGCGCGCTTGACGTCGGAGTCCGGGAGGTGGTCCAAGGCCTCCACCTCGGCAGAGCGCAGTCCGCTCGACGTATGCTGCTCGGCCCTGGCGAGCTGGTAGTCCTCGACGTCCGAGGAGTCGGACTCCTTGGGCTGCCGCTGCTTCTTGCGGTATGTGTTGATGTAGGTATTGGTCAGGATCCGGTACATCCAGGCCTTGAGATTCGTGCCCGGCCGGTACTGGTGGAAGGCTGCGAACGCCTTGGCGTAGGTCTCCTGGACGAGATCTTCGGCGTCGGTGGGGTTGCGCGCCGTCCGCAGCGCCGCGCTGTACATCTGGTCCAGCAGCGGCATCGCCTCCCGCTCGAAGCGCGCGGCCCGTTGCTCCGGTGTCTCTTCGCTGATGTCCACCGATGCGTCGAGCTCGGCCTGGGTCAGGGCATCGAGGTGGGTGCGCTCAGTCATCGCCACCCAACTTACCCTGCCCCCCGACACCTGCGACCCGCCGGAGGGCAGCACATCCGCGGTGGCGAGCACGAATCCTCCTACGTTGATCGGGGCGAACCTCTTCTTGAATAGTCACAACGCCGACGCGTCGCATGCTCATTCCCGCGCGCGTGCAACCATGCGTGGGTGAGCGCTCAGACCAGGCCGGCAGTGATGCGGCCGCTCAAGCAGTCGTCGAAGCTGCAGAACGTCCTGTACGAGATCCGGGGCCCGGTCGCCAAGCGTGCGGCTCAGCTCGAAGCCTCGGGCCACCGCATCCTCAAGCTCAACATCGGAAATCCCGCCACCTTCGGCTTCGACGCCCCCGACGCGATCCTGCGGGACATGATCGCAGCGCTGCCGCACGCACAGGGCTACTCCGAGTCCCGCGGGGTGCTGTCCGCGCGGCGGGCCATCGTTGCCAGATACCAGGACGTGCCCGGTTTCCCTGACGTCGACGTGGACTCGGTCTACCTCGGCAACGGCGTCTCCGAGCTGATCATGATGATCACCTCGGCCTTGTTGGACAACGGTGACGAGATCCTCATCCCCGCCCCGGACTACCCACTGTGGACGGCCGCGACGAGCCTGGCCGGCGGAACCCCGGTGCATTACCTGGCCGACGAGCAGGACGGCTGGAACCCGAGCCTGGACGACATACGGGCCAAGATCACCCCGCGGACCAAGGCGATTGTGGTGATCAACCCCAACAACCCGACGGGGGCCGTGTACTCACGGGCGGTGCTGGAGCAGATCGCCGAGATCGCGCGGGAGCACTCGCTCCTGATCCTGTCCGACGAGATCTACGACCGGGTGCTCTACGACGGGGTCCAGCACCACAGCATGGCGCAGGTCGCCCCGGACCTGCTGGTGCTCACGCTGAACGGGCTGTCCAAGACCTACCGCGTGGCTGGCTATCGCGCGGGGTGGCTGGTCATCACCGGTCCCACTGCCCACGCCCATGGGTTCCTGGAGGGCATCGAGCTGCTGGCCTCCACCCGGCTGTGCCCGAACGTCCCGGCCCAGCACGCCATCCAGGCAGCGGTCTCGGGGCACCAGAGCATTCTCGAGCTGACCGGGCCCGGGGGTCGCCTTGTGGAACAGAGGGACGTTGCCGTCGCGGCCCTGGACAGCATGGACGGGGTCAGCTGCGTCACCCCACGCGGGGCGCTGTACGTGTTCCCGCGCCTCGACCCCGAGGTGCACGCGATCAGGGACGATGTCCAGCTGTGCCTGGACCTGTTGGAGCGCGAGCATCTGCTGGTGGTGCACGGCAGCGGGTTCAACTGGCCCGGTACCGACCACCTGCGCATCGTGACGCTGCCCTGGGCCGGAGACCTGAATGAGGGACTGGAACGGCTGGGGAACTTCTTGAGCAGCTACCGCCAGTGACCGACCGCTCTGTGACCGACTGCTCTGGGACCGACCCACTCTGAGATCGGTGCACTGTGGGAGATGCGCTTTCTGAGACGAACGTGAAGGAGAAGCTGATGTGCGGTCGATACGCCGCGAGCGCCGACCCCGACGAGCTCATCGAGATCTTCGAGGTCGACCACGACGCCACCGCTGACCCTGCACGCTCGCTGCTGAAGAACCCGCAGCAACCCCCCGCGGGTCGCCCGGACTACAACGTCGCGCCCTCCAAGGCCGCCCCCGCCGTCGTGCAGCGCCCGGCTCGGGACGACCGCGAAGCCTCACGACAGCTGCGGCTGCTCAGCTGGGGTCTGGTGCCACCGTGGAGCAAGGACACCAGTAGCAGCGTGCGGATGATCAACGCCCGCGCGGAGACCCTGCTGAGCACCCGCGCCTACGCCAAAGCCGCCCGGGCTCGTCGTTGTCTGGTGCCCGCCACCGGCTGGTACGAGTGGCAGGCCTCCCCAGTGGCCACGACCAGCAAGGGCAAGCCACGCAAGCAGCCGTTCTTCATCGGCCGTGTCGACGACACCACCCTGGCCATGGCGGGGGTGTACGAGTTCTGGAAGGCCCCCGACGGAGCCCGGCACGAGTCCACGGACACCGAGGAGGCTCGGGAGGATCCGGCATGGCTGGTCACCTTCGCCATCGTGACTACGGTGGCCGAGCCGGGACTGGACCGCATCCACGCCCGTCAGCCCGTGGTGCTCGACCAGGACCGTTGGGACGACTGGCTCGACCCCGCCCTGCAGGACCCGACCCGGGTCGAGGCCCTACTGGCCAGTCCGAAGCCAGGGCGGTTCGTCACGTGGCCGGTGAGCACCGCTGTCAACGCCGTGGCTAACAACGACCCGGCGCTGACCCAGGCGCTGCCGCCGGAGGAGCTTGTCGCCGTCGTGGACCCACACACCGGCGAGATCCTCGGCCAGACGTGACCGGTGGCTCGGTCCACGAGGTGGCGACCGGCCCGGGGCCGGCGCGGTTGCACGTGCACGCACCAGCAGACGGCGCGGATAGCCTGCCTCGTGGCACGGTCTTGCTCGGTCATGGGGCCGGCGGCGGGGTCGAGGCAGCCGACCTGGGCGCGCTGACGGCGTTGTCCGACAGCGGCTGGCTCGTCGTGCTGCTGGAGCAACCGTGGCGAGTCGCCGGACGCAGGATCGCCGTGGCGCCGAAGCGATTGGACGAGGCGACCGAGCAGATGCTCAGCGCGGCGACCGAGCTGTCTGCTGCACCACGGCCCTGGGTTCTGGGCGGTCGAAGCGCGGGAGCCCGCGTGGCCTGCCGACTGAGCTCGCACGCGCAGGCGCTGTGCCTGCTCGCCTTCCCCCTCACCCCGCCACGTCGCAGCGGACCGGGGTCGCGCGCGCCCGTGCCACGCACCGGCGAGCTTCTCGGCCCCGTCCTCGACGGGGTGCCGACCCTGGTGATGCAGGGGCTCGGGGACCGCTTCGGCCGTCCGCAGGATGTCGAGGATGCGGTCCAGCATGCTCTGGCGCACGAGTCGGGCGACCCGGACGAGGTCGCGAGGACGCTGACCGTCCGCGGTTACCCGGGCGATCATGGACCGAGCAAGGACCTCAGGGCGCTGCGGGCCGAGGTCGAGGCGTTCCTCGACGCATTACCGTAGAAGAGTCCGGTTCTCTTCCATCGAAAGGTGCCATGCCCTCTCCCGACGCTCAGGGTCACGACTCCGGCTGGGCCGCCCCGCATGCCGGCCGCCCCGTGACGGGCACCGTACGGGTCCCGGGCAGCAAGTCCATGACCAACCGGCACCTCGTCCTGGCCGCCCTGGCCGATGGGACGACCCTCCTGCGACGGCCGCTGGTCTCGCGCGACAGCACCCTGATGCGCGCGGCCCTGGCGCAGCTAGGAACGCGATGCACCGCCGAGGCGCACGACGCCACCTGGCACGTACAGGCG
>JBAUJO010000155.1:0-25815 GCA_049683875.1 Ornithinimicrobium sp. | reverse complement strand
GTGCTCCCCTTGGCAGCCGCGGCGGCGGCGACCGCAGCGGCCGTGGCACGCGGCTTGATGGCCTCGGAGGCCGAGTGGAGGCCGTGGGACGCCGAGGACAGTGCGGAGTTCTTGACACGCTGGCTTCGTGCGGACGCCTCATGCCCAGCCTTCTTGGCCCGGGCTGAGGCCTTCTTGGCCTGCGCCGAGGTCTTCTTCGCAGTCTTGTCCTTGGCCTTCTCGGCCTTGGTTCGAGCGAACACGGGCAATCCTCCTGGAGTGGTGGTCATCGATCATCTTGCCTTGTCTACGACCCCGGGGCCACCTGGGCGGCCCGACCGGGTCCGTGTCGCCGAGCCGGTGGATGACGCATGGGAGGATATGGGCATGAACGTGACACTGCATACCAACCACGGGGACATCGCCCTCACCCTGTTCGAAGACGATGCCCCGAAGACCGTGGCCAACTTCGTGGGGCTCGCCGAGGGCACCCAGGAGTACTCCGACGACGCGGGTCGCTCGAACCCCGACAAGTTCTACGACGGACTGGTCTTCCATCGGATCATCCCGGGCTTCATGATCCAGGGGGGCTGCCCGCTGGGTGAGGGCGTCGGGGGCCCGGGCTACACTTTCGACGACGAGATCAGCCCCGACCGCGACTTCGGCTCGCCCTACATCCTCGCCATGGCCAACGCCGGCAAGCGGATGGGCAAGGGGACCAACGGCTCGCAGTTCTTCATCACCGTCGAGCCCACCCCGTGGCTGCAGGGCAAGCACACCATCTTCGGTGAGGCCGCTGACCAGGAGAGCCGGGCCGTGGTCGACGCCATCGCTGCGGTGTCGACCGGGCGAGGCGACAAGCCCAAGGAGCCGGTCATCATCGAGAGCGTCTCGGTCCAGCAGTAGGACCAGCGTGCTTGGGGGTAGCAACCGACCCTGGCCCCGGCGCGGCCACTGATGTCGACCGACGCGCCACCGACCTGTCCTCGTCATCCGGACCGCGTCGCCTACGTCCGGTGTCAGCGCTGCGGTCTACCGACCTGCCCGGAATGCCAGCGGCCGGCCGCGGTGGGCGTGCAGTGCGTGGACTGTGTGCAGCAAGCGGCCAAGCAGGCGCCGCGCACGACCTCGCGCTTCGGCGCTCCGGTACGCGGTGGCGCGAGTCGACCGCAGGCCACGCTGACGCTGATCGGCCTGTGCATCGGCATGTACGTGCTGCAGCTCGTCAACCCGGCTGTGACCCGCGAGCTGCAGTTCGCGCCGGTGGTCGCAGCCGACCAGCCCTGGCGGGCGCTCACAGCGGCGTTCCTGCACTCGCCCAGCTCGCTGTTGCACATCGCCTTCAACATGTTCGCCCTGTACGTCATCGGTCAGTACCTGGAGCCGATGCTCGGGCGACTTCGTTTCGTGCTGCTCTACCTCATCAGCGCGCTCGGTGGCTCCGTGGGCGTGGTGCTGCTGGCCAGTGTGCCGCAGGGCTGGTTCACCCCCACCGTGGGTGCCTCGGGAGCCGTCTTCGGCCTGTTCGCCGCCGTGTTGGTGCTGAACTGGCGCCTGGGCCGCGAGACAGGTGGGATCGTGGCTCTGCTGTTGATCAACGGGGCGCTCGGTTTCGTGCTCCCCAACATCGCCTGGCAGGCCCATCTCGGTGGTGCGCTCACCGGGGCCGCGCTGGCCGGCATCCTGGCCCTCACCTCTGCCACTGGTCGAGACCGGGCCGCCGTGCGGCGCCGTGCCCTCGTATGGCCCGGGTTCGTCCTCGTGGTTGTGCTGCTGGTGGCGGCAGCGGCATGGCGTATCGCGGTGGTGCAGGGCTTCTGAGCCCGAATCACAGCGTTGTAGTTATCCCCAGATCTGTGGACGATGTGTGGATCGACGGCGCCGGGATGTCGCTGGCAGGATGATGGGATGCCGACCACCACGCGAGCCGCGGTCCTGCTGCGGCACGGAGGCCCTGACGCACTGACCATCGACGCCGACTGGCAGGTCCGGGACCCCGAGGAGGGTGAGGTACTCGTCCGGGTGCTGGCCGCGGGGGTCAACAACACGGACCTCTGGACCCGCCAAGGCGCCTACGGGCTGCCTGGCGATCCGGACGCCAAGTCGGGTGCCATGGGCCCGGTCGACTTCCCCCGGGTGCAGGGTGGCGACGTGGCCGGGGTGGTCGTCGCTGTCGGCTCCGAGCGGGACGACCACCTGATGGGCCGGCGCGTCCTCGTGGACCCGGCCGCCTACGGCTCCGAACGGGACGACGCCATGCCGGTGGGCTACCAGGGCAGTGAGTACGACGGCGGGTTCGCCGGATACATGGTGGCGCGCACCGACCACGTCCACGACGTCCACGACTCACCGCTGAGCGACGAGGAGCTCGCGTGCCTCCCCGTCGCCTACGGCACGGCCACCCGGATGCTGCGTCGCGCCGGCGTGGGTGAGGGGCAGACCGTCGTGGTCACCGGCGCTTCGGGCGGGGTCGGGGTGGCGCTGGTCCAGCTGGCGGCGGCTGAGGGCGCCACCGTCATCGGCGTCACCACCACGAGCAAACGCGACGCGGTCGCCGAGGCTGGTGCGCATCACACGGTGTGCCGGGACGAGGCCGACGTGGCGCAGTCCGTGCGGGCGCTCATGCCGGACGGGGTCGACGTGGTCGCCGATGTCGTCGGCGGCACCGGTCTTGGTGCCCTGCTGCCGGTGCTCAAGGACGACGGGTGCTGGGTGATCGCCGGTGCCATTGCCGGCCCGGTGGTCGAGCTCGATCTGCGTCGCCTGTACCTGCACAGCATCCGTCTGGTCGGCTCGTCCATGCACAGCCCCGAGGACTTCGACAGTCTTGCCGACCTCGCACGCCAGGGCGCCGTGCGCCCACCGATCGCGGGTCGCTACCCACTGGGTGACATCGGCCGGGCCCAGGAGGACTTCGAGTCCTCACGACACGTCGGCAAGATCGTGCTGCTCCCGTGGGAGTGAGCGGGCCTACTTCCAGCGCGTCGACATCATGAAACCGGCCATGATCAGGCCCATCCCGATGCCGAGGTTCCAGTAGCCGATGCTCCCGATGGGAAACAGGCCAGCCGAGATGTAGAAGGTCGCGACCCACAGCACGCCCACGACCATCAGCGCGGACATCACCGGGACGAACCACTGCGGGTTGCCGACCCGCTGCTTCTTCGGCTCCGCGCGGCCCTGGTGCTCACGGCGCGACGCCGGGTTAGCCGACCTCGAGGAGGCCTTGCGACCGGCGGACTTCTTCGACCCGGGGCGGCCGGATGACTCGGGCACGTCAGAACTCCTGGTTCGAGGGGGTCGGTGATCCCCCAGGATAATGGGTGGCCCGGCCTATTCTGGTCCCTCGATGACCTCCCCGCCTCCGACCCGCCCCGAGCCTGTCGCTTCGCGCAGGCGATGGCGGTTCGCCGTGCCCCTGATGGCTCTGGCCGCCGGGCTGCTTTTCGGCACGTCCGCGGCGCTGGCCCGCTCCGAGCCGATGACCGCCACGGAGCCGGCGGACCTGGCCGGCTTGATCCAGCAGCGCGGTGAGGCGGTCGAGGAGCTCGCCGCACGGGCCGGCGAGCTCACCACGGATGTGCGGGCCCTGGAGCGCAGCAGCGGGCAGCAAGGATCGATGACGGCGGCGAGTCGTCAGGCCGACACGCTGGCTCCACTGGTGGGGATGGGGCCGGTGCGGGGCCCCGGGTTGAGGGTCGCCCTGGACGACGCCGGCTACTCGTTGGACACCCTGCCCCGGGGGTACACGGTCGACGACGTCGTCGTGCATCAACAGGACGTCCAGGCCGTGGTCAACGCCCTCTGGGCCGGTGGCGCCGAAGCCATGATGATCCAGGACCAGCGCATCATCTCCACCAGCGCGGTCCAGTGCGTGGGCAACACGCTCTACCTGCAGGGGCGGGTGTACTCCCCGCCTTACACGATCACCGCGATCGGTGACGTCGAGTCCCTGACCGAGTCGTTGGAGCAGGACCCCGTGGTGTTGGACTACCGCGGGTGGTCCGAGGTGCTCGGGCTGGGGTACGTCGTGGAGCCGCTGGTCGATGTCCGGATGCCGGCTTTCGAAGGGGTCCCGCGCCCGGACTACGCCCGTACCCCGGACTCGCCCTCCCGCCCGGGGTCGGAGGAATCGGATGAGGGCGGAGGGCCGCGCGTGCCGATGTGGGGCGCGCAGCTCTAGGGACTGGTTGAACCTGTGGGCTGTGTGGTGGGCTGCGCGGGATCGGTGGTGGGCTGCGCGGGGTCGGTGGTCGGCGTGGGGTCCTCGGTGGTCGGCGACGGCTGGTCCGTGGTGGGCTCGGTGGTGCTGGGCTCGGGCTGAGGGGCGGTGATGGTCTGGGTCTGCGTCTGGGTCTGGGTCACCGTGGGCACCGGGCTCTGGGCGACCGTCAGCGTGACCCTGGTTCCGTACTCGACATCCTCGCCCTCGTCCACGGACTGCTCCAGCACGGTCCCGGGGGACTCGTTGGACTCCTGGAAGGTGGTGGCTGGGGAGAGTCTCAGGTCGCGCAGGGTGGCGAACGCGTCGCCGGAGTCCTGCCCCACGACATCCGGCACGCTGACCAGGCCGCTGGCCAGGGTGAGAGTGACCTCGTCGTCGGGGCTGACGGACTGCCCTGCCTGCGGCGCGGTGGAGACGACCTCACCGGCAGCGAAGTCCACGTCGTTCGCCTCGTCGGAGTCCGAGGCCACACTCAGCCCCTCGCCCTCGAGACGACTGCGTGCGGCCTCCTCGGTGAACCCGACGACGTCCGGGATCTCGATGGCATCCGGCCCGCTGGAGACCGTGAGGGTCACACTCGACCCCTCCTCCACCGACGTGTTCGCGCTCGGGTCCTGGTCGATGACCTCGTCGACCGGCTCGGAGGAGACCTCGCGCTCGACCTCGGCCTCCAGGTTGGCCTCGGACAGGGCATCTCGGGCGTCGGCGACGTCCATGTTGACCAAGAAGGGAACCTGCACCTGCGCCGCGTCGTCGTCGGCTGGCCCGAACACCTGGAACACCACGAAGGCGATGGCCGCCAGCGCCAGCAGGGCCAAGGCGCCCAGCACCCAGTAACCCCCGGGATGCCGCTCCTCCCGGCCCGGCATCTCATCGGTGCGCTCGAAGTCATCGCCGCGGGGGGAGGCGCCGTCGGCACCGGCTCCGCCCCCGCTACGCGCGGCCGTCCGCGGCCCCGAGGAGGTGGGGATCGCCTCGGTGGCTGCGCCCGGTCGGGACACACGGCCGGCAACGGCTCCGGCCGCCCCACCGGCCAGTCCACCAGCGGCCATCCGGCCGGCCGAAGGCGAGGAGGCCCCCGTGGCTTGGGCACCGGTGGTCGCTGCGGGCGCACTGATCGGCTCGCCCGATCGTGCCGCCATCAGGTCGGCCCGAAACTCGTCGGCGCTCTGGTAGCGCGTCTGCGGAGTCTTGGCCAGCGCGTGCAGGGCGATCGCGTCGAACGCGGGCGGGATGTCGGACTGGTAGGTCGACGGGGGCTGGGGCTTCTCGCCCAGATGCTGGTAGACCAACGCCACGGGGTCGCCTTGGAACGGTGTACGACCGGCGAGCAGCTCGTACAACAGACAGCCCGCGGAGTACAGGTCCGACCGGGCGTCGACCGGGTTGCCCTGGGCCTGCTCCGGGGACAGGTAGCGCGCGGTGCCCAGCACCGCCTGCGTCTGCGTCATCGTGGCCGCGGTGTCGGCCAAGGCCCGAGCGATCCCGAAGTCCATCACCTTCACGGCGCCGGCGCGGCTGATCATCACGTTCGCCGGCTTGATGTCGCGGTGCACGATGCCCTTGTCGTGGGCGTAAGCCATTCCGGAGAGCACCGAAGCCGTGACCCGGGCCGCCTCGTCGGGGTCGAGTACCTGCTCGTCGTTCAGGACGTCACGCAGCGTCCGGCCTTCGACCCGCTCCATCACGATGTAGGGCACCTGTAGCGGAGCCCCGCCGGACTCGGTGACCTCCTGCTCCCCGGAGTCGTAGACGGCCACGATGGCGGGGTGGTTGAGCCCCGCTGCCGCCTGCGCCTCACGGCGGAAGCGGGCGAGGAAGGAGGTGTCCCGAGCGAGCTCGTTGCGCAGGATCTTGATGGCCACCGGGCGGCCCAGTCTCAGATCGTGGCCGAGGTGCACCTCGGCCATGCCGCCACGGCCGATGAGCTCGCCGACCTCATACCGGCCGCCCAGCACTCTTGGCGCGACGAAGTCCTTGGCCGGCGCCTTCTCACCCTCGCTGGGCGCGACCTGAGCCGCGGCCGGGGTGTCCTGGCTTCCTGAGTCGGCTGCGGTCTGGTCGTCGTCCTCGCCGTGCGATCGCGCGCCGGGGCTCGTCTCGGGTTGGTCATCACTCATTGCGGATCCCTGCCTCCAAGACCGTGCGCCCTATCGGTGCGGCGACGGTCCCGCCGCTCTGCCCGGTCCAGCTGTCGCTCGCGCTCTCGACGACGACGGCCATGGCGACCTGCGGGTCGTCGGCGGGCGCGAACCCGGTGAACCACGCATGCGCCGCCCCCTCGTCGCCGAACTCGGCCGTGCCCGTCTTCCCGGCCACCTGCACCCCGGGGATGGCGGCCGCCGTGCCTGAGCCGTCGTCCACGACCTCGACCATCATGTCGCGCAGGGCGTGTGCCGTATCGGTGGAGATCGGGGTGGCGAACGCCCGGGGGTCGGTCTCGTCGAAGACGCTCAGGTCACTGTCGCGGGCGCTCTCGACGAGGAACGGGGTCATCTCCTGACCGTCGTTGGCGATCGCGGCCGAGGTCATGGCCACCTGCATCGGGGTGACCCGGACCTCGTGCTGGCCGATCCCGGTCAGGGCGAGCTCGGCGGGGTTGACGTCCGCCGGGTAGACACTCGGGGTGACCGGCATGGGGATCTCGACATCCTGGGAGTAGCCGAACTGCTCCGCCTGCTCACGCAGGGCGCTCGCCCCCAGCTGACCGGCCAGCCATGCCATCGAGGTGTTGCAGGAGACGCGGATGGAGTCGGCCAGGCTGATCTGGTCGCTGGGTGCACAGGTCCCGCCCTCGAAGTTCGGCAGCTCGACCTCCGTGCCGGGCAGGGTGTAACGCTGCGGTCCCTGCAGGGTCGAGCCCGGGGTGTACTCACCGGACTCCAGCGCGGTCGCGGCGACGACCAGCTTGAAGACGGACCCCGGGGGGTAGAGATCTCCGGCGATGGCGCGGTTGACCAGCGGCTGGGCGGGGTCCGAGCCGAGGCGCTCGAACGCTTCGTCGACCGAAGTGAGGTTGTGCGAGGACAGCTCGTTGGGGTCGTACGACGGATGGCTCACGAGGGCGAGGATGGCTCCGGTGGACGGGTCGAGCGCCACCACGGCGCCTCGCTGGTCACCGAGCGCGTCCTCGGCGGCCTGCTGGACCTCCGGGTCGATGGTCAGCTCCAGCGCTGCCCCTTGCGGTGGCGTCCCGGTGACCATATCGACGACGCGCTTGTAGAACAGCGAGTCGTCGGTGCCCGACAACACACCGTTGAGCGAGCGCTCCAGGCCGCCGTTGGCCCCGTAGGTGAAGGAGTAGTAGCCGGTGATGTGGGAGTACAGCCGGCCTGAGGGGTAGGTCCGCACCCACTTGAGCTCGTCGTTCGTGGGTTCGGACTGAGCCAGCGTGCTGTTGTCGGCGAGGATGGGCCCGCGGTCCTGGCTGTAGTTCTCCACCAGGGTGCGCCGGTTGTTCGGAAGGTCGCGCAGCTCGTCGGCCTGCACGAACTGGATCCAGGTCGTGGCGATGAGCAGGGCGGAGAACATCGCGAAGACCAGCAGGGCCAGGCGGCGGATCGGTGTGTTCATCGCTTGCTCTCCTGCAACGCGGCTTCGGCCGGATGAGTCGCTTCGGGGACGCGCTCGGAGACCGGTCGACGCGCATGGTCGCTGATGCGAAGGAGCAGGGCGATGATGATCCAGTTCGCGACCAGCGACGACCCTCCCGCGGACAGCAGCGGAGTGGTCAGCCCGGTGAGCGGGATGATACGGGTGATGCCGCCGATCACGACGAAGCACTGCAGACCGATGGAGAAGGCCAGGCCAGCGGCCAGCAGCTTGCCGAACCCCTCCCGCGCGCCGATCGCGGTGCGCAACCCCCGCTCGACCAACAGTGCGTAGAGCATGATCATGGCGAACAGACCGATCATCCCGAGCTCTTCGCCGAAGCTGGCCACGATGTAGTCGCTGTTGGCGAAGTAGGTCTCCTGCGGATACCCCTCGCCGAGACCGGTGCCGAAGAGCCCGCCGTGCCCCATCCCCATCAGACCCTTGGCGACCTGGTCACTCAGGCCCGGTTGGAAGGGGTCGAGCCACAGCTCCACCCGGTCCTTCACGTGGCCGAACAGGGTCCAGGCGATGTAGGCCCCGACCGCGAACAGCGACAGCCCGATGATGACCCACGAGATGCGCTCGGTGGCCAGGTAGAGCATGGCCACGAAGAGCCCGAAGAACAGCAGCGAGGAGCCGAGGTCTCGCTGGGCGATCAGGATCAGGGCCGACAACCCCCAGGCGGCGAGGAGCGGGCCCAGGTCACGGCCGCGCGGGAGCTGCAGGCCGAGGATGCGAGTGCCCACCAGTGACAGGGCGTCCCGGGTCTGCACCAAGTAGCCGGCGAAGAAGACGGTCAGCGCGATCTTGGCGATCTCACCGGGCTGGAAGGTGAACCCGGCGATCTTGATCCACAGTCGTGAGCCGTTCTCCTCGTGCCCGATCAGCGGCAGCATCGGCAGCAGCAGCAGGATGAAGCCGGTCGCCATCGCCACATAGCTGTACCGGCGCAGGAGCCGGTGGTCGCGCAGGTAGTACAGCACCGCCGCCGCGAGCACGATGGCCAGGGCGCTCCACAGCAGCTGGCGGGTGGCCACACCCTCGGCCTGATCCACCCCTTGCCCGATGTCGATGCGGTGGATCATCACCAGGCCGAGCCCGTTGAGCAGGGTGGCGATGGGCAGCAGGAGGGGGTCGGCATACCGTGCCCGCCAGCGGATGACCAGGTGGAAGCCCAGGGTGAGCACCAAGAATCCCGTGGCCTGGGCGACAAGGTTGGCCGGGATGGTCCCACTGGTGGCCAGGCCCACGTTGACGTAGGCCAGCACGACGATGCCGACCGCGAACAGGAGCAGGGCGAACTCGGTCCAGCGGCCGGTGGGTGGTCGCACGTCGGTGACGATGCTGCGGTTGAGGCTCATCGCTCACACCCCGGGGGCAGCACGGTCTCGATCTGGTCGGCGGGTGGCTCGGTGCCGTCGGGGACCGGTATGGAACGCCCACCGGACTGGCCTACGTCGGGGGGAATGACCGGGATGGGCGTGCAGTCCCGTTCGATCAGGCCGCGCAGCTCGGTGACGATCGACTCGGCTTCCGCCTCGTCGTCCGCCGACAGCGTGGCCGCGACACGCTCCTGGTAGAAGGGTGGCAGCTCGTCCACCCGTACGTCGGTGACGGTGGTGGGCTCGGACAGGCTCCAGGGCCCGAGGTCCTGGGAGACCCCGCGGTAGATGGCGACGTTGCCTTGGGACTCGCCGACGAAGAACTGCTCCTGGCTCCAGAGGTAGGTCCCGTAGCCGGCCGCTGCGATGACCGCCACGGCGGCCACGGTCACCAGCACGCGGCGGAGCCAGGTCAGGGCGCCGGAGGGCCCCTCCTCGGCGAGCATGGGGGCCTCGGGCTCGTCGTGCGTATGCCGTGACAGCGCGGCCGCCCGGCTGGCCGGGGTGCTGGTGCTGGCTTCGGTGCGCTGGGGCCCGCGACGCTGGCTCGCAGCGCCGACGACCTGGGGGTCGGTGCTGCCGTCGGACTCGACAGCGTCGGCGACCACCACGGTGATGTTGTCCCGCGTGGAGGCGCGCAGCGAGATGGCGATGAGCTGGTCGGCGATGTCGCCGGCGCTGCCCTGGCTGCGCAGGATGTTCGCGACGGTGTCCTCGGCGACGTAGTCGGTGACTCCGTCCGAGCACAGCAGCAACCGGTCGCCGGCCCGCAGCTCCCGCACGCTGAGGTCGGGATGGTCGTCCGTCTTGCCCGTCAGCACCCGGGTGACGAGCGAGCGTTGCGGGTGGTGCAGGGCCTCCGTGGCGTTGATCCGACCCTCGTCGAGAAGCTGTTGCACGAAGGAGTGATCGCGGGTGATCTGGGTGACCCGGTTGCCGCGGCGCAGATACGCCCGGGAGTCGCCGATGTTGGCCACGGCCAGCTTGCTGCCCGAGCGCAGCATGGCGATGCAGGTGGTGCCCATCCCGGCGGAGTCGGCCGACTCGTGGCTGACCTCGGCCAGGCGCTCGTTCGCCTGGGCGATGCTGTCCTTGAGCACGTCGAGCATGTCGTCGGCCCCGTCCCCCTCGCCGTCGAGATGCACCAGCTCACCGACGATCAGTGAGCTGGCGACGTCCCCGGCGGCGTGCCCGCCCATGCCGTCACAGAGCACCAGCAGCTCAGGCCCGGCGTAGGCGGAGTCCTCGTTGCGTGACTTGGTGCCCAGACCGATGTGCGAGCGAGCGGCGTAGGACAGGCTGATGGCCATGGCGCCCTACCGTCGCAGCTCGATGATCGTCTGCCCGATACGGATCTGTGCGCCCACGTCGAGGCGGGCGCCGGTGTCGATGCGTTGCTGGTTCACGAAGGTGCCGTTGGTGGAGTCGAGGTCGTCGGCGTACCAGGCGTCCGTGCCGGGGTAGACGCGCAGATGACGACCGGAGGCGAAGTCGTCGGTGAGCACCAACGAGCATTCGGGGTTGCGGCCGATCAGCACCCCGCCCGACTCCAGCGGCACCGTGGTGCCGCGCAAGGAACCGGCGACCACGGCCAGGTGGGTGGGCATCGGGGACTTCGATCCCTTGCCCCTCGTCTTGGCGGGACGGGTCTCCGAGCGTCGGTTGCGGGAGGTGGCCCGGCTCAGCACGCGAGTGCCGTACAGGTCGGTGCGCAGCGCGCCGACGACGGAGAACACGAACGCCCAGAGCAGGGCGAGCAGCCCCAGGCGGATCACGTTGAGGGTCAGCTCGCTCATCAGTTCCGATCCAGGTGGAAGATCAGCGTAGTGCGGCCCAGGGTGATCCGGTCCCCGTCGTTGAGCTCCTCGGTGCCGATGGAGTCGCCGTTGAGGAAGGTGCCGTTGGTCGACCCCGCGTCGCGGATCAGGACCTGCAGGTGGGGGCCGTCGTGACTGACACGGATCTCGGCGTGTCGGCGGCTGATCCCCGGATCGTCGATGGTGATCGCGGCGCTGGCGTCGCGCCCGAGCAGGGTGACCGCCGTCTGCAGGTTCTCGCGCCGCCCGTCGATGTCGAGCCACGGCTGAGGCCCCCGAGTGTGCTGACGGGCCTTGCTCGGTGCAGAGGTGGCGGGGAAGGCGCGCGTGTCGCCGGACTCGCCGTCGGCGTCGCGGCTGCTCGCCTCCTGCTGGTGCTCTTCCGGTCGCTGGCGACGCGCCGAGGTTGCGCGGGCCGAGCGCCGTTGACCCTCCTTGGAGGCCGGCTTGACCCGGAAGATGCCGGTCTCCAGGTCGTCGTCCTTGGTCAGCCGCACCTGCATCGGCCCGGGGGAGGTGTACCGCTGGGAGTCCGCGTGGTCCTCGGCTGCGGCGACCAGCTCGTTGGTCAGGGCCGTGTCATAGGAGGAGAGCCGTTCGTAGTCGGTGGTGGCCAGCTCGACGCTGAAGACGTTGGGCACCATGGTGCGCCCTGGCCCCAGCACCGCTGCGCGCTCGTCCATCGCCCCACGGATGTGGGAGGCGATCTCGACGGGCTGGACCTCCGCCTTGAACACCTTGGCGAACGGAGCCCTCACCGCACGTTCGAGTCCTCGCTCGAGGTTGTCGAACAGTCCCACCGCTTGCCTCCCTTCCACATCGAGTGCACCTGCTCAGTGCCGGCATCGCTCGCCACTGCTCGGCGCACCATCTGCCCGGCCAGACCACGAGTGATGCTATCTGCCATGTCTGGACGCTTCGTGCCTCGCGCGCCGTCCTCGGCGGTGTGAGATCTGTGCTCTGTGGGAAACGGGAGGGGCATCCGGTGCGTGCTAACCTTCTTCGGCACTCGCGCGAGTGGCGGAATAGGCAGACGCGCACGGTTCAGGTCCGTGTGTCCGAAAGGACGTGGGGGTTCAACTCCCCCCTCGCGCACACGAAGAGCCCCAGGGACGACCTGGGGCTCTGCTCATGTCACCGGCCCTGGAAGCGCCATCGCGGCCAGACGTGAGGCCAGGACGCCGACCGCGTCGCGGAGGTCTGCGGGCTCGAGGATCTCGGCGTCGAACCCCAGCGCAGCGACGTGCATCGCGAGCCAGTCGAGGTCGTCTCCACCGGCCTCCAGCACGCACCAGCCCGGCTCATCCTCCAGGACTCGCCCCACCTGCGGCGGCACCAGCTCGCGGACGCGTTCCAGCGGGGCATGTAACCGCACCCGCGCGAGATACCGGTAGGGCGACCACGAGACCGATCGCTGCACGTACTCGGCTGGGTCCGGATGAGCTCGCGGGGTGAACCGGAAGGTCGTCGTGGTGACGTCGCGCATCCGGTCCAACCGGAAGGTGCGCCAGTCTTCGCGCGCGGTGTCCCAGGCCATGAGGTACCAGCGGCGCCCCGTCGTGACCATCTGCACGGGCTCAACCGACCGGTCGCTGCGTTCGCCGTCGGGGCGCAGGTAGGTGAACTGCACGCGCAGCCGATCCCGGCAGGCACGAGCGATCACGACCAGCAGCTCGGCGTCCACCTCGACGCCGGGGGCCACCAGCGTGGCGGTGGCCTCGTGGACCGCTCGGACCTCGGAGCGGTGCCGCGGCGGCATGACCTGGTCGAGCTTGGCGAGAGCCCGGAGCGCAGCCTCGCCCGTTCCCGCGACCGTACCCGCGGAAGCCATCCGCAACGACACCGCGGTCGCGATCGCCTCCTCGTCGTCGAAGAGCAAAGGAGGGAGGCGACTCCCTGCCCCGAGCGTGTATCCCCCGCCGACCCCTGCGCTGGCGTGAACCGGGTAGCCCAGGTTGCGCAGCCGCTGAACGTCTCTGCGCACCGAACGCTCGGTCACGGCGAGCTCCCCGGCCAGCTCGGCCGCGGTCCACGAGGGGCGCCGCCCCAGCAGCCCGAGCAGCCGCAGGATCCGCTCGCTGGTGCTGTCCGCCTTCACGGTCTCATCTTCGCGCAGAATGCGGACCGAGTTGGTCCGCATAACGTGCGACGGTGTGGGAATGAACGACTTGAGGCCGAATGACTTGACGCTGAACGACTTGCTCCGTGACCAGGTGGACTGGCACTGGGTCAACCAGGCGCGTCCGCGGCTCGACGGACTCACCGACGAGGAGTACTTCTGGGAGCCCTCGCCGGACAGCTGGAACGTGCGTCCGCGTGGGGCCGGCAACGCTCCTGTGCACGCCGGCTCCGGCGCGGTCACGATCGACTTCGCCTTCCCCGAGCCGGACCCGCCGCCGGTGACGACCATCGCCTGGCGGCTCGGCCACGTGATCGTCGGCGTGCTCGCGGTGCGCAACGCCACCCACTTCGGTCGTGAACCCACCGACTACCAGTCGTTCGCCTACGCCGAGACCGCGGCCGCGGCGCTGGGTCAGCTCGACGCCGAGTACGCGAGGTGGATGGCCGGGGTGCACGCCTTGAGCGAGGAGGCCCTGGCGCGGCCGTGTGGCGAGGAAGGACCGTTCGCCCAGGACCCGATGAGCAGGCTGGTGCTTCACATCAACCGCGAGCTGATCCACCACCTCGCCGAGGTCAGCCTGATGCGTGACCTGTACCGCGCGAGGACGGAACGCTGATGTCCACCGAGGTCCAGATCACCTTCGACTGCGCCGACCCTGCCGCCTTGTCGGCCTTCTGGGCGGCGGCCCTGAGCTGCCAGGTGCAGCCACCGCCGCAGGGTTTCTCCTCCTGGGATGAAGCGCTGACGGCTTGGGGTGTACCGGCCGAGCACCACAACGACGCGTCGGCTGTGACCGACCCGGACGGCACCGTTCCGCGCCTGTACTTCCAGCGTGTCCCTGAAGGCAAGGCGGCAAAGAACCGACTGCACCTGGATCTGAGAGCCGCCCCCGGCCTGGAGCTCGAGGCACGGATGCAGGCGCTGGAGGCCGAGGCGGAGCGGCTCGTCGCGTTGGGCGCCACTCGGCTGGATCGCCACGAGCCTCAGCTGCCCCTCGATGGGGGCCACATCGTGATGGCCGACCCCGAGGGAAACGAGTTCTGCCTCGACTGACGACACGGTCTCAGCGGCGCGGTGTGGTGTTCGCCCAAGGATCACGAACGCGAAACATTTCACCCCAATGGGTGACAAGCCCTGATTCCGGGGGTAATTTGAATCAGTTTTGCGGATCGCCGCAGTTTCTCCACGGCGTGCCGTGACCCACCGCCGGACGAGGGAGCTATGGGAAGTTTCTTTACATTCGTGCAGGAAAACTGGGCGGTCATCTCCGCCAACGGGTGGCAGCACATCTGGCTCGTCATCCAGTCCTTGTTCTTCGCGACCATCATCGGCGTCGTCATCGCCGTGCTGGTCTACCGGTCCCGCTCCGCCAGCGGCACCGTCAACGCCCTGAGCGCGGTGGGTCTGACGATCCCCTCCTTCGCGATGCTGGGCGTGCTCACCGGAGCCATCCCCAACGGGGTGCTGCTGTCGGTGCTGGCGTTGATCTTCTACGGGATGCTGCCGATCATGCGCAACGCCGTCGTCGGTCTGCAGGGTGTGGACCAGGCCCTGATCGAGTCCGCCAAGGGAATGGGGATGAACCGCTTCACGACCCTGCGCAAGCTGGAGATCCCGATGGCCTGGCCGGTGATCATGACCGGCGTCCGGGTGTCCGGCCAGATGCTCATGGGCATCGCCGCCATCGCGGCCTACGTCCAGGGGCCCGGCCTGGGCAACTTCATCTTCTCCGGCATCTCCCGCACCGGGGGGGCCAACGCGACCGAGTCGGTCGTGCTCGGCACCGTCGCCATCATCCTGCTCGCCATCGTCCTCGACCTCGCCTTGACGCTGCTCAAGCGGGTCACGACCTCAAGGGGTATCCGTGTCTGACACCACCATGACCAGAGAAGACTCGACCGACCGCGACAGCTCCACCCACGACTCCGAGGCCGTGCACGGCGAGCAGATCGTGCTCGAAGGGGTGACCAAGAAGTACCCCGGCACCGCTGCAGCCGCGGTCGACAGCGTGGACATGACCATCCCGGCCGGCGAGATCGTGATGCTGGTCGGCCCCTCGGGCTGCGGCAAGACCACCACCATGAAGATGATCAACCGCCTCATCGAGCCCACCGAGGGCCGCATTCTCATCGGTGAGGAGGACGTGACCAACAAGGACCCCGACGACCTGCGCCGGCACGTCGGCTACGTCATCCAGGGTGCGGGCTTGTTCCCGCACTACACCGTGGGCGACAACATTGCGCTGGTGCCCCGGCTGCTGAAGTGGGACAAGAAGAAGGTCGACGAGCGAGTCAAGGAGATGCTCGAGCTCGTCTCCCTGGACCCGGAGACCTACCAGCACCGCTATCCCCGGGAGCTCTCCGGTGGCCAGCAGCAGCGCGTGGGTGTGGCCCGGGCGCTGGCCGCCGACCCACCCGTGCTGCTCATGGATGAGCCCTTCGGCGCGGTCGACCCCATCACGCGGCAGCGTCTGCAGGACGAGCTGCTGCGTCTGCAGGTCGAGCTGCGCAAGACCATCGTCTTCGTCACCCACGACTTCGACGAGGCGGTCAAGCTCGGTGACCGCATCGCCATCCTGGATGTGGGCTCCGAGATCGTGCAGTACGACACCCCCGAGCAGATCCTGACCAACCCGGCGAGTGACTTCGTGCGCGGCTTCGTCGGCGCCGGTTCAGCGCTGAAGCAGCTCAACCTGACTCGTGTCCGCGACGTCAAGCTCGACGAGGCGGCCTACGCCCACGTCGGCGACGACCCCTCGGCAGGGCTCGCCAAGGCCAAGGAGCTCGGACGGTCCCACATCATGATCCTGGACAAGAAGCATCGGCCTCAGCGGTGGGTGTCCACCGAGGACGTCACGTCACACGGCATCGAGAAGGTCTCCCGGGACAGCGACCTCGAGGTCCTCAGCATGACGTCCACGCTCAACGATGCGCTGGACACGATGCTCACCTCGAAGCACCGGGTCGTCGTTGTCGTCGGGGCCAAGAACCGGTACGAGGGCGTGGTGCGGACCGAGACGATCATGGACGCGATGCAGGCGATCCAGCAGGGCGAGGTCTCGGCGTCCGAGACGACGGTGGAGGACATCGAGGAGGACGCCCGATGACCTCGAAGACCTCCGAGATCGACATGGAGGGCGATGTCGAGGCTCAGCGACCGACGCAGGACAAGCCCTCCATCGTGCAGTGGGTGGCTCAGCCGCTGGCCTGCGTCGTCGCCGTCGTCGGGTGCCTGATCTATGTCCAGACCGCGAACCTCGACGACTCCGAGCGGGTGCAGCTCTCGGCCGACAACCTCACGACGTTGTTTCGCCAGCACATGACCGTCGCGCTGAGCGCCACCGTGATCGTCGTGCTGATCGCGGTGCCGCTGGGGATCGCGTTGACGAGGGGCCCCCTGCGCCGCTTCGCGGTGCCGATCATGACGATTGCCGGGTTCGGCCAGGCCGCCCCGGCGATCGGTCTCATCGGTATCTCGGCGGCCATCTTCGGTCTCGGTGTCGAGGCCTCGATCATCGCGCTGGTCGTCTACGGGGTGCTGCCCATCGTCGCCAACACCGTGGCCGGTCTGCAGGGTGTGGACCCACGCCTGGTCGAGGCCAGTCGCGGGATGGGGATGTCCAGCGCGGCGACCCTGATCCGCGTCGAGCTGCCCTTGGCGTTGCCGGTGATCGTGGCCGGTATCCGGATCGCGCTGGTGTTGATCGTGGGCACCGCTGCACTGGTCACCTTTATCGGTGGGGGCGGGCTGGGCTCGCCGATCAACACCGGTATCACGCTGGCCCAGACCCCCGTGCTGGTCGTCGGCGCCATCCTGGTTGCTGCCCTCGCCCTGTTCGTCGACTGGCTGGCGCGGTTGGTGGAGATGGTCGCCTCACCGAAAGGACTCCGATGAGAACCAGCCCAGCACGACAGACCCATCAACGAGCCTCGCGCGCGCTCGCCGCGTTGGCGGCGCTCCTTGCTATCGCCCTGCTGGCCAGTGGCTGTGGCCTGCGATCAGCCAGCGGAGCAGTGCTGCAGGCAGAGCCAGGCTCGATCAAGGAGTTCAAGTCGCTGGAGGGTGTCCCGATCACCGTCGCCGGCAAGAACTTCACCGAGCAGCTCATCCTCGGCAACCTGCTGGCCACGGTGCTCAGCACGGCCGGCGCCGATGTGACCAACCAGAGCAACACCCCCGGCAGCAACGGGGTGCGCGAGGCCCTGCTCAACGGCAACGTCGACCTCTCGTACGAGTACACCGGTACGGGGTGGCTGAGCTATCTCGGTCACGAGAAGCCGATCAAGGGTGAGCAGGCCCAGTTCGAAGCCGTCCGCGACGAGGACAAGGAGAACGGCCTGACGTGGCTTCCGCCCGCCCCGATGAACAACACCTACGCCTTCGCCATCCGCGAGGACAAGGCCGAGGAGCTGGGCATCACCAAGCTCTCGCAGCTCGAGGGTCTCGACAAGAGCGAGCTGACCTTCTGCGTGGAGAGCGAGTTCGCCAGCCGGAACGACGGTTTCCCGAACATGTTGAAGGCCTACGACCTCAGCAAGTCCGACCTGGCAGACGTCACCATCCTGGACACCGGCGTCGTCTACCAGGCCACGGCGGAGGGGAACACCTGCAACTTCGGTGAGGTCTTCACCACCGACGGCCGCATCCTCGCCCTCAACCTGCGTGTGCTGGAGGACGACCGAGGCTTCTTCCCGCTGTACAACGTCACCCCGGTCGTCAACAGCAAGCTCCTGGACGAACAGCCAGAGATCGCCGAGATCTTCGCCGAGATCAACCCGAAGATCACCAACGATGTCATGTTGGAGCTCAACGCCAAGGTCGACGTCGACGGCATGGACCCGGCCGTCGTGGCCAAGGAATGGCTGGTCAAGGAAGGCTTCGTCACCGAGTAGCACCGTGCGGCGTACCCACGGCTCGTGAGTACGGCATCCGCTGTCACGCCCTCCAGCGCTGCGGCGCTGGAGGGCTTTGCAGCGCTGACTCCTCTGATACTGGCGAATCGGTCGGATGTTCAGAGGGGCGGAGGGTTGACAGGTGACTAAATGGTCACCTAATGTCGACGCATGCAGGGTGACGAGGTGTTCAAGGCGCTGGCCGACCCCACGCGGCGGCTGCTCTTGGACGCCCTGTTCGTCCGCGAAGGACGCACCCTCGGCGACCTGGAAGCGGTCGTCGCCGATCACGTCGAGATGACGCGGTTCGGGGTGTCCAAGCACCTGCGCCAGCTGGAGGCAGCCGGGCTGGTGCTCGCCCGCAAGAGAGGCCGGGAGAAGCTGCACTACCTCAACCCGGTGCCGATCCAGCTGATCCACGAGCGGTGGATCGGCAAGTACACCCGGCGCCAGACCACGGCGCTGACCGACCTCAAACGCCACCTGGAGGAGAACCCATGAGCAACACCCACGACGAGACCAACGCATCCGAGGCATATGACACTGGCGCCACCCCGCAGGACCGGGCGCCGGAGGTCCAGATGTTCGCCATCTACATCGACGCTCCCGCCGAGAGGATCTGGCAGGCCATCACCACCTCGGAGTTCACCACCCGCTTCGGCTACGGAGGCGAGGTCGAGATGGACCTGACCCCCGGGGGAGCGATGCGCGACCTGACCACCCCGGAGATGAAGGAGATGGGGATGGGCGACGTGGCCGCCACCGGCACCATCCTCGAGGTGGACCCGCCGCATCGCCTGGTGCAGCAGTGGTCGGCCGTCTGGCACGACGAGCCGGAGACCACGCTGACCTACGAGATCGTCGAGTACCCCGGCAACGCGAGCTGCCTGACCCTGACGCACGACTGCACCGGTGCGCCGAACACGGCGAAGGACGTGCGCGGAGGCGGAGACGCCGGAGCCGGGGGCGGGGGCTGGCCGTGGGTGCTGTCCAGCCTCAAGACGTTGCTGGAGACCGAACGCGTCATGTCGGGCGCAGGCGGCTGACCCGCACCAGGTCACCCGCACCGGATCACCCGCACCGAATACCTCGGCGCGGGTGATCGAGGGTTCGGCCTGTGGCCCTCACCGCGACGGTAGAGCGTCTGCCCTCACCAGGGCATCCCGTGGAACTCGCCCCCGGTGCCCTGGTGGCCTACCGTAGGAAGGCAAGCGACAACGGTGTTGCTTCGTCTTTTCGGGAGTCGACCATGAGCTCGATCGTCTTGGCCCTGATCGGGATCGCCATGATCCTGACGGGTTACCTGCTGTACTCGAAGTTTCTGGCCAGCAAGGTCTACGTGCTGGACGCGGCGGCCGTGACGCCCGCCCACGTGCTCAACGACGGCGTGGACTACGTGCCGACCAACAAGTACATCCTCTGGGGGCACCACTTCACCAGCGTTGCCGGTGCCGCGCCCATCGTCGGGCCTGCGATCGCGGTGATCTGGGGGTGGCTGCCCGCGTTCCTGTGGGTCACGATCGGCACCGTCTTCTTCGCCGGGGCGCACGACATGGGGGCTTTGTGGGCCTCGAGCCGCAACAGGGGCCGTTCCATGGGTGCCCTGTCGGAGCGCTATATCGGCGCGCGAGGCAGCAACCTGTTCCTGGTCGTGATCTTTCTGCTGCTGCTGATGGTCAACGCAGCCTTCGCCGTGGTCATCTCCGGTCTGCTGGTCTCGACGCCGACCGCAGTGATCCCCACCTGGGGCGCGATCGCTGTGGCGCTCCTGATCGGTCAGGCGCTCTACCGCGGGTGGGCCAGCCTGCCGGTCGTCTCGGTCGTGGGCGTGGTCGCGCTCTACGCCCTGATCGTGCTCGGCGACCAGGTGCCGCTCTCGCTGCCCGACCCCCTGCTCGGGCTGCCGGCGTCCTCGGTCTGGATCATCCTCCTGTTCATCTACGCCGGGATCGCCTCGGTGCTGCCGGTCTGGATGCTGCTGCAGCCTCGCGACTACATCAACGGCCTGCAGCTCTTCCTGGCCCTCGGGCTCATCTATGCCTCGGTCATCATCGCCTCGCCGGACATCGTGGCGCCGGCCATCAACTCCGACGTCCCGGCCGGCACCCCCGGCATGGTGCCGCTGCTGTTCGTCACCATCGCCTGCGGCGCGATCTCCGGCTTCCACGGGATGGTGAGCTCGGGGACGAGCTCCAAGCAGCTGGACTCGGAGATGGACGCCCGGTTCGTCGGCTACTTCGGCGCCGTCGGTGAAGGCCTGCTGGCCCTGGGGGCCATCATCGCTACCACCGCCGGTTTTGCGACCTTGTCCGCCTGGCAGGACACCTACAGTGAGTTCGGCGCCGGCAGTGTCGGCGCCTTCGTCTCCGGCGGTGGGGTGATCGTCGAGAACGGCCTCGGGCTCCCGCAGTCCCTGAGCATGACCATCCTGGCCACCACCGCCATCCTCTTCGCCGCCACCACCATGGACACCGGGGTGCGCCTGCAACGGTTCGTGGTGCAGGAGATCGGCGAGGTCATGGGCATCACCCTTGGCAAGGGCATCGCCACCGTCATCGCCCTGGTCGTGGCGCTCGGTCTGACCTTCGGTGCCGGCGCCGACGGCTCGGGTGGCATGCTGATCTGGCCGCTGTTCGGAACCACGAACCAGCTCATGGCCGGGCTGACGCTGTCCATCATCGCGATCATGTTGCTGCGCCGCGGCCGCAGCGCGGTCGTGGTGATGGTGCCGCTGGTCTTCCTGCTCTCCATGACCGTCTACGCGCTGTTCGTGCAGCTGGGCACCTTCTGGAGCGATGCGAACTGGCTCCTGTTCGGGCTCGACCTGGTCATCCTCGTGGCCGCCGTGTGGGTCATCGTGGAGTCGGTCAGCGCCATGCGCAGTGCGAAGTCGGACGGGCCCGACCACGACTGGGCGACCGAGGTCGCGCGGGAGCGCTCGTCGGCGGGCTCGGACTCCGCCGGCACATCCTCGTGAGCCCAGGCCCCGACGGCCCGGGGCCCACGGAGCCGGGCGACGCCGACGCGGCCGCCACGAGGCAGTCGGTGCCCTTCCCCGGGCTCGGGGCGTGGGTCCACGAGGTCTTCGCGGGCCGCTACCGGCATACCTTCGCCCGGGCCCGGCAGGACGAGGAAGACGTCGTGCTGATGTTGGTGCTGAGCGAGTCCCTGGGCGTGCCGAACCCGATGAGCTGGTATGCCGTGGAGCTGCTCCCGGTGGTCTACGACCGGTTCCACGCCTGGCACCGCCGGATCGGCCTGCGCCGCTCGCCGTTGGACCGCATCGCGTGCTGCTAGAGCTGCTCGGCGGTCGCCGTGTGGTGTTCGTCGGCGGCAAAGGCGGCGTCGGCAAGACGTCGGTGGCCTCGGCCTTCGCGCTGTCGCAGGCCACCGCCGGGCAGCGGGTGCTGCTGGTCTCCACCGATCCGGCGCACAGCCTGGGGCACCTGTTCGGGGTGCCCATCGGCGACGGGTTCACCGAGGTCACACCGGGGCTGGATGCCTGCGAGCTGGACCCCGAGCAGACCATGGACGTCCACCTCGCCGCCGCCGAGCGCACCATGCGACGGTTGATGCCGGAGCATCTCGGCGCGGAGGTGACCAAGCACCTGGCGCTGGCCCGGGAGGCACCGGGGGCGGCCGAGGCGGCCGTGCTGGAACGGCTGGCCGATGTGCTGGACGGGGCGCTGCAGGTCTACGACCTCGTCGTGGTCGACACCGCCCCCTCGGGGCACACCGTGCGCCTGCTGGGACTTCCGGAGGTGGTCACCGCGTGGACCTCAGGGCTGCTGGGTCGTCAGCAGCGTTCGGGGCGTTTCGCCGACGCCATGGCGAACCTCGACCGGCGGCAGACCGACGCAGACCCTGGTGCCGAGCTCGTGCCTCGCGGGGGCGGACGCCGTCGGCGGCCATCCAAGGCGGATGACCGCGACGCCCGCGACGAGGAGATTCGCGACATCCTGCTGCGGCGACAAGCACGTTTCACCCACCTTCGCTCTCTGATCACCGACCCTGCCCGCTCGGGCTTCGTCGTGGTGCTCGCCGCAGAGCGACTGCCCGTCCAGGAGACCATCGAGCTGCACGAGCACCTGGCCGGCCTGGGTGTGGGGGTCGACGCTCTGGTCGTGAACAAGCGGTCGCCGTCCGGTCAGGGGGACCTTCTGCAGCGGCGGCGGGAGCAGGAGGAAGCTCACCTGCAGACGCTGCGCACGGCCCTGCCCCGGCTTCCGGTGCACCAGGTGCCGCTGCTGCCGGAGGACCTGCACGCCACAGCGGGGTTGGCTGTCCTGGTCGAGTACCTGTGACTGACCGGACCAGGCTGGGCTCTCCCTAGCCTGCGGGGGCCTGGGCCACCGAGGCAGGGTCGGGGCTGCCTGCGGAAGTGTCGTACTCGATGGCCAGCACGTTGACCGTGATGCGTCCGGGTTCACGAGCGTGGGCATGAAGCACCTCGACGGCGCGGTCGTGGATCACTCGTGCCGTGGCCAGGGCCTGGGACCGCGCCGCGACCGCAACGTCGACGGTGACGTCGGTGATGCTCCCGAAGATTGAGACGGTGACTCCCTGCTGTTCACGGTGCCGACCGGAGGGCAGCAGGCGGGTCGGGTCAGCCAGTCGAAGGACGTCTCGCACGCTGGGCTCGAGCCGGAGGACGCCGTCAATCCCTTGCACGGCCTGCGCCACATCCACCACCACGTCGGGCGGCGCCACCCTCTCGGGGTAGTGCACGTTGTGGGCCGCGGTGAAGTCGGTAGGTTCAGTCATCGTGGAGGTCCTCGACGTAGACGTCGATCGTCGTGGCACGGACACCGATCACAGCCTCGACCGCCCGGGAGATCCGAGCACGGAGCTCGGAGACGTCCCGAAGGATATCGCTGTCCGCGGAGACGGTGACGTCCAGCCTGACGGCAACACGGACCGGCGTCGATGGTTCGCCATCGGGGGCCTCCAGAGCTCGGACCGAGCACCGTCCGGTCTGAACACCTTCCACCTGGTCGCTGGCGTGTCGGACCACGGTGGCGACCGCCTGTTCGCTCACGGTCAGGTCGTCCGGCTCGGTGAGCGAGGAGTACTGAAGAGGGATACGGTTCCCGCGTCTCACCTCGGCCCGCGCCACGGATGCCACCTTGTCCAGGACCTGTGTGGGCAGGTGGAGGAGCGGGTCGTCGATGTCGCGGTTCTTGAGCTCGCGGGTCACCTCCTGCAGCCGGGAGAGCCGCTCGCGGGCCTCCTGGCAGGAGGCGCACCGTGACTCGTGTGCGGTGGGTGGTGACTCGGCGTTGGCCCAGACATCGTCGATGTCCCGACCACAGCCGAGCAGGTTGTTGGCGCTCACTGCCATGCCGTCAGTCCTCTCGCTAGGTTCTGACGAGCCCGCGCGATGCGACCCCGGATGGTGCTGATCGGGGCCCCGATGGCGTAGGAGATCTCCGGGTACGTGAGGTCGTGCAGGTGGTGCAGGACCCAGCACGCGCGCTGCTCCGGGGGTAGCGTGGCGAGGGCGTCATCCAGCGCCTCGTGAAGCGCTCGCGCCTGGGTCACCCCCGCGGGGTCGTGGGCCTGTGGAGCAGCACGCCCGTCGAGCTCGGCATGGGCTGCACCAGGTTCCGACCGGGCGAGCTCGGTGCGCTGCCGGGTCCTGTTTCGCAGCAGGTTCAGACATCGGCGCGTGGTGATCTGGTAGACCCAGGACCGAAACGCCCGAGGGTCGGAGAGGCTCGGCAACTGCCGCCATACGAGCACCAGTACGTCCTGGACGACATCCTGGGCCTCACCGCGGTCGGACATCAGCCGATAGGCGAGGCGGAAGAGCTCACCTTCGTAGGCCCTGATGAGGTGCTCGTAGGAGGCTGGGTCGCCGTCCCGAGCGCGGGCGACCCACGTGGCCTCACTGAGGCTGCCGGGGGTCACCGATGCCGGGTCGTCGGGCTGGGAGTCGGCGGTCCGTGGCAGCGGTGGCGCCTCGGGTGGAGGCACGGTCGGCCGCCCGACGCTGTCGGCCAGCCCGCTGCCCTCAGACACGGTCAGCCCATCCGGGCCGGGACCGGTGTCCGCGCTGGGCGGCTCGCGACGCGCGGTCACAGCGTGACGCTACGAGTCTCGCGCTTCCCACGTTCGATGTCGACGCGGACGGCGACGTGCGACAGCGGGGCGCCGATGGCGCTGGACATGTCGCTCAGCACCGGCGTGCGGATGCCCTCAAGCAGGGTCGAGATCTCTGCGCGGTCATCCACGCTCACCCGGATGCTCACTTCGGGGGATGCTGCTGTCCCGCGCAGCAGCACGTCGGCGGTTGACACTGCGGGCAGCCTTCGGAGGTCCTCCTCGACGACGTCGCAGAGTGCGCCGGGGTCGCAGGTCGTCAGTCCGCCCCGGGGGTCGTCGTGGAACCGCAGCGTCCGCAAGGTGTTGGTGCGCGGGTACTGAGCCGACAGCCATGCGACCGCGAGCACGGCCAGCACCACACCCAGCACGGCGACGACGAGCACAACCCACGGCAGAGCCAGCCAGGAAGAAGCGTCAGAGGGGATGACGCGGCTGCCACTGACGGGTCCGCTCAGCAGGCCGGTGGCTACGAGCAGGGTCGATATACCGGTCAAGGCGAGGATGAGGCCGAGTACGCCCAGCCATCCTCTGTTCAGCGTGCCGGCGAGCTGCTTCATCGTGGTTCCTTCGTGGCGGTGTGGCCCGGCTGATAGGGCCCCGACTGGCGGTGTTCATGCTGCTGGTGCAGTGGCGTGGTGAGGCGCATCGAACGGACCTCAGAGCTTCCGGGTCCGGACCGTGGCGGAAACGGTCGGTACGGGTTCGAGGCCGGCTGCCTCCAAGGCGATGCGTACCCGGTGGGTGACGGTCTGCTGCAGGTCACCGCGTTGTGTCGAAGGCGTCGCGACAGACACGCCGACCGAACGGGACCGCACCTTCGTCGATGCGGCGTCGACCCCGTCCACCTCGTGAGCTCGGGCGTTGGCCAGCTTGGCCACCGAGCGGCGCGTCATCACCACTTCGGTGGTGCCGTCGGCGCCCTGCAGCGGCTCGGTCCGGATGCGCAGGGCGTTGGGCTTACCCGGAGTGACCGCACACAGCAGGAGGACGACCCCGAGGAGCGTGGCGGTGGCTGCCACGATGAGCAGCCCATTGGCACCCCAGGTCAGACCGGCCGCCCAGCCGGCGGAGCGGGCCGCCGGATCCGGCCAGGCTCCGGAGGTCAGCTCAGAGATGGCCATCCACACCAGGGCCACCCCCACCGCGAGCAGCGCTAGAGCCGAAACCACCGCTGGCACCGCCCTTGATGGCCGGCGGCGCAGCGAGCTCGTGCGCTGGTCCTTGCGGCTCATCGCAGCGTCCTCGCAGGCTTCTGGACTCGCGTGAGCGAGGTGACCACCACGTCGACCCGTGAGACCTCGACGCCGGCGAGATCACGAACTCGGCCGACCACCCGCTCGCGGATCTGCCGAGCACAGTCCGCGATCGGGCTGGGATAGGCCAGGGACACCTCGATGACGAGGTTGGCGCTGGCCCCCGAGAGGTCGGCGCTCACCGTGGGCCGGGTGCCCAGGTCTGCGTGGTCACCCACGCCCAGGACACCACCGGAGCGACCTCCGGCGGAGGGGATCTCCGAGGCCGCCTGTGCGGCGATCTTCTCCACCACGGTCCCGGCCAGCACGACTCGACCTCGGGAGGCTTGCTCCAGCAACGCGTCAGACGGGCTGGTGGCTGCTCTGGGCGGTCCCGGAGGTGCGGCTGTGGCCACCGGCTCAGGCCCGGTCCGAAGAGCGGCCGACCAGCGAGCTCACGTCGAGCT
>JBAUJO010000154.1:0-9247 GCA_049683875.1 Ornithinimicrobium sp. | reverse complement strand
GTCCTGCACCGCGGCACGCCCGTCCCGGACCGGCGCCAGGTCGGCCGGGTTGCCGTGCGACCAGCTCCACGCAGTGGCGGACGCCTCGGAAGGTGTCGCCCCCGCCGCCGCCAGCTCACTCTCGGCGTCCAGACCAGGGCGGGCTGCCAGCGTCAACGCCCCGGGGGTGTTGTTCGCCTGGAGCAGCGCCGCCAGCTCGGGCAGGACGGTCTGGGGCGTCCACTGCCCTTGGCTCACCAACGCCGCTCGCAGAGCCCGCGCCACCCAGAGCGGGTGCGAGTGCTCCCGTGCCAACGCCTCGAGCGGGTCGTGAAGGTCCTCGGTGACCACTTCGACCCAGCTGGCCCGGTCGCGTTCGCTGACCCGCCGCAACACGGCGTTGACGAAGCCCCCCGAGCCCTGGGAGATCTCCTGCCGGGCCAGGGCCACGGTGGCACTGACGGCAGCGTGGTCGGGCACCCGCATGCCGAGGATCTGGTGCGCGCCCAGGCGCAGGATGTCGAGCACAGCCCCGTCGATCGCGTCCACATCGCGGTGCGCGCACGCCGCCACGATGGGGTCGTACAGCCCTTGCATCCGCAGGGTGCCGTGGCACAGCTCGGTCGAGAACGCAGCATCCCGGCCCGACAACCGGGCACGTCGTTGTTGGTCGGAGAGCTCCAGGTTGGCGTAGGCGCCCTGGGCGACCGCACGCACGGTCAGGTAGGCCGTCCGGCGTGCCGGGTCACTGTGCCGCTGTCGGTCGGCAGGACGGGTCCGCGAACGGGGCCGTTGGCTCATGGGTCCACCTCGAACCGTTCGCCCGGTTGCGGGCGCGTTCCGCGGGCCCAGTCGGCTGCAGCCATGAACGGCTTTCCCGGAGGCTGCACGGCGCCCAGCCGCACCGCCTCGGTGCTCGTGCCCACCCACACCGCGTGCTTGTCGGCCCGGACCTCACCGATCGCCAGCTGCTGAGGCGGCGGGGCGGCGTCGCGACCGCCGGTTCGCAGCGGTTGCAGGTTGAGCCGCTCGCCCCGCCACACCGTGCTGGCTCCGGGGTCCGGCGTGCAGCCGCGGACGTGCCGGTCGATGGCGAAGGCCGGACGTGCCCACCGCACCTGCCCGTCCCGGCCCGAGAGCTTGGGGGCGTGGCTGACCCCGGTCGTGGGCTGGGCCTGAAGCTGCGCCCGGCCGGTCTCCAGCGCGTCCAGACTGGCCACCATCAACGCGGCACCGGCTCCGGAGAGTCGATCAAGCATCGACCCTGCGGTGTCCTGCGAACGGACCCGCTCGGTGAGGGTGCCGATGACGGGCCCGGTGTCGAGCCCCTCGTCCAGACGAAAGGTGGTCGCCCCCGTGATCTCGTCCCCGGCCATGATGGCGTGTTGGACCGGCGCCGCCCCCCGCCAGGCCGGCAGCAGGGAGAAGTGGAGGTTCACCCATCCGTGTGGCGGAACCTGCAGCAGGTCGGTGCGCAGCAGGTTGCCGTAGGCGACGACGGCTGCGGCGTCGGGAGCCATCGCGGCCACGGCTTCGCGCAACCCTTCGTCACGGGTCGACGCCGGGGCCAGCACCGTGAGCCCGAGCTCGCGCGCGACGTCGGCCACCGGGCTGGCGCGGAGCCGGCGCTGCCGACCGGCGGGAGCATCGGGTCGGGTCAGCACCCCCACGACCTCATGTGGGGAGGCTAAGAGTGCTCGCAGCGTGGGCAGTGCGGCTTCCGGGGTTCCGGCAAAGAGGACACGCACCTGGTCAGTCTGCCCTGGAAAGCGCGGCGGGCGTCATCGCTCGTCGAAGGTCGCAGTCCCGGTTCACCGTTCCGCGGACTCAACAGAGTCGTTGGAGTCGTTCCCCGTCGGCTGCGTCCTGGCGCGGTCGATCTGCTCCTTGTCGATCTTCAGCTCGGTGATGTCGTCACCAAGGGATCGCAGCAGCTCGTGTCGCTCCTCGCGGCGCTTTCGCTGCTCACGCGGGTCAGGTACCGGCGCGGCCGCGATGAGGCGCTTCGTGTACTCCTCCTGTGGGCTTCCCAGGACGTCGCTACGCGATCCTTGCTCCACCACCTTGCCGTCCTGCAGGACGACCACCTTGTGGGCCAGGAGGTCGATGACGGACAGGTCGTGACTGACGAACAGGCAGGCGAACTTGTACTCGGCCTGCAGCTCGCTGAAGATCTTCAGCACCCGTGCCTGCACTGAGACGTCCAGCGCCGATGTGGGCTCATCAGCCACGAGGAGCTCCGGGTCCAGGGTGAGCGCCCGAGCGACGCTGATTCGTTGCCGCTGACCGCCGGACAGCTCGTGCGGGTACCGGTTGTACACCTCCCGCGGCAGTTGCACGGCGTCCAGGAGCTCGTAGACCTTGTTCTGCTGGCTCGCCCGGTCTCCCACCTTGTGCACCACCAGCGGCTCGCCGATGCACTCGCCGATCGGCATGCGTGGGTCCAGAGACGCCGCCGGGTCTTGGAAGATCACGCCGATCCGCTTGCGCAGCGCCTTCAGCTCGGGCTTTTTCAGCGACGGAAGGTCCTCACCGAGGAGCGTGAACTGTCCGGATGCAGCTGGGATGAGCCCGAGGGCGCACCGGCCGATAGTGGACTTGCCCGATCCCGACTCCCCGACCAACCCGACGATCTCGCCTTGGCGGACGTTGAAGGTCACGTCGTCCACCGCCCGGAACGGCGGCTTGCCCAGCCGCTGGTACTCGATGACGAGGTTCTTGAGGTCGATGGCTACATCCGCACTGTCGTCCAGCTCTTCCCGAACGCTGATGCCCATCTGACCGCGACCGGACCCCAGTCTCGGTACTGAGCTGAGCAGCATCTTGGTGTAGTCGTGCTGTGGGTCGGTCAGCACAGACTGCGCGTCCCCCTGCTCGACGATCTCTCCCTTGAACATGACAGCGACCCGATCGGCCATGTCGGCCACCACACCCATGTTGTGGGTGATCAGCAAGATCCCGGTGTCGAGCTTGTCCTTCAGCGAGCGCAACAGGTCCAGGATGTCCGCCTGAACGGTCACGTCCAGGGCGGTGGTGGGCTCGTCGGCGATGATGACCTTGGGGTCGCAGCTGATCGCGATGGCGATGACCACACGCTGGCGCTGACCGCCCGAGAGCTCGTGCGGATACTGCTTCACCCGTCGCTCCGGTTCGGGGATGCCAACCATCTCGAGCAGCTCGACCGCCCGTTTGTCGGCGTCCTTGCCCACCGCGATTCCGTGCAGTTCGAGCGACTCAGTGAGCTGGGTGCCGATGGTGAGCACCGGGTTCAACGCGGTCATCGGCTCCTGGAAGATCATGGCGATGTTGTTGCCGCGCATCTTTCGCATCTTGCGCTCAGAGATATCCCCGACCGCAGTGCCCGTCACGGCAACCCGTCCGTCGATTCGAGCGTTGCTCGGGAGCAGACGCATGGAGGTCATCGACGTGACTGACTTACCGGAGCCCGACTCGCCGACCAAGGCGACCACCTCACCGGGCTTGACGTCGAGGGTGACCCCTTTGACGGCGTGGACGGTGCCGAACTCGGTCTTGAACCTGACGTCCACGTCATCGAAGGTGAGCACTGAGCCGTCGTGAGCATCGTGCGTGGTTGTGCCCGCCGATCCACTTTCGTGACTCATCGCGGTAGCCACTAGTCCGCCTGTCGGTTCTGCCGAGGATCGAAGGCGTCGCGGAGGCCGTCACCGAGAAAGTTCACCGAGAACGCGATGGCCAGAATCATGAGGCCGGGCCACCAGAACAGCCAGGGCCTGGTCAGGAAGGCCGTTTGGTAGGTACTGATCAGTTGCCCCAGCGAACTGTCCGGGGGCTGGATGCCGTAGCCAAGGAAGCTCAGCGACGTTTCCAACAAGATGGCAACCGCAATGGTCAACGTTGCACTGACAATGATGGTCCCGATCGTGTTGGGCAGGATGTGCTTGAAGATGATGCGGAGCGAGCCGGTGCCGATGGCCTCTGCTGCGGTGACGAACTCACGCTCTCGCAACGACAGGACCTCGCCACGCACCAGCCGTGCGAGTCCGGTCCAGACGAGGATGCTCAGGGTGAACGACATCCCCCAGATACCGGCATCCAGCAGTTTGCCGACTACCGCGGCCAGGATCAGGAGAGGAATCACGATGAAGAGATCAGTCATCCGCATCAGGATCGCCTCGACCCACCCCCGGTAGAAGCCTGCGGCGGCGCCCACCGCGACACCGATCACGGTGCTGCCGATGCCAACAGTGAAGGCCACCAACAGCGACTGTTGGGTACCGCGCATCGTGAGCGCAAAGTAGTCCTTGCCCGTCGTGTCCTGGCCGAAGGGGTTCTCACCCCAGGCGGGCGGGAACAACGACAGCGTGGGTGAGCCACCGTTGATCGTCGGGGAGGTGGACAGGTAGGACTTGCCCCACCATCCGGGCAGCGGCCCGACGCCGATAGACGTGTAGGCCAGGACCGCAACGCCGATCAGGACACCCAGTGACACCATCGCACCCCGATGGCGGAAGAACCGTCGCCGCACCAGCTGGCCCTGTGAGTACGACTTCTCAGTGAAGTCCAGCTGCTTCTCCACCGAGTACTTGGACTCGATGTCGGCTGCATCTTGGGGTGACTCGGTGTCCACCTGCCCCGTCCCGGGCGAGATGTCCTCGCGCGCTGATCCGGGGGTGTCCGGCTTGTCCTGCTCTGGTACGTCGTCCTGGGCCACCGCGCTCTCCTACCTTCTGATCCGTGGGTCGAGCGAGGCATAGGCGATGTCAGCCAGCATGTTCATCAGCACCGCGGCCGTCCCGGTCACCAGGAAGAACCCCATCAGTGGGTTCGGGTCGGTCTGGTCCAAGCCGACTTTGAACAAGGCCCCCATGCCGCTCCAGCCGAACACCGTCTCGGTGACGACGGCGCCGCTGATGAGTGAGGCGAAGTCGAAAGCAACGATCGTGGTGATGGGAATCAGAGCATTCCGCAGGGCGTGCTTGGTGTTGACCACCCGGTCGGAGAGGCCCTTGGATCGGGCCGTGCGCATGTAGTCCTGCTGCGTGGTCTCCAGCATGGAGGATCGGGTGTAGCGCGAGTAGCTGGCCAGAGAGATCAGGATGAGCACGGTGCTCGGCAGGATCAGCTGGGTGACCCAGTCCCAGACACCCTCGTAGAAGTTCCCGTCGAACAGTGGCGAGCCCGAGCCGATCGTCGAGATCGGCCTGCCGGTGATGTCCACGTAGGAGGCCCAGTTGCTGAGCAGCCTGTCGAGGAAGACGAAGAAGCCGAAAGCCAGGGCCGTTCCAGCCGAGACGATGACGGCTGTCTTGCGCTCATAGCCTCCGACGAAGACGCCGACCGTCGCACCTACCGCCACCGACACCAGGGCCAGGACGAAGAGCAGGGTCCAGGACGGCTCCACCAGTAGAGGACGCGTGAGAAAGAACGAGACGATGCCGATGGCCACAGTGATGAGGCCGGAGTACATCACCTGGCGATTACGTAGGCCCACGGTCAGCATCAGCAGAAGCCCGAACGCGGCCAGCGAGAGCAGGACGATCAACGGAAGTCCTAGCGCCGGCCGGGCGAACCAGTCGACGGCATTGAAATAGATCAGGACCAGCGCGAGGCCCACTGCGGTGCAAGCAAAGGTGAGCAAGCGGCGGCGGGTGTCACCCCCGGCGACCACCGAGGCGGTCAACCCGAAGACCAGGGCGAGGAGGAGTGTCGTGATCAGCGATATCTGTGGGTCGGCGATCCAGTTGTTGAAGTCGATGGCTCCGTACTGCTTGAGCAACACCGCCGCCCAGAAGACGGGCAGCGAGAAGAAGAGAAAGGCCGCGAAGGTGACCGCGTAGTCGAAGCCACTGTATTGGCGGATCGCCGAGAGAACGCCCAGGGCGACACCCACCACGATGGCGACCACCGTGGCCAGGGTCACCAGACGTAGGCTGCTGCTCGCGGCGCTGGCCACGAGGCCGTTGACGCTCGTTCCACTTCGGTTCTCACCGAGATCGCACGCCAGGACCAGGCATTTACTGGCCCCACCCAGCCACAAGGCGTAGCGGGTATACCAGGGCTCGTCGAGGTTCATTCGCTCGGTGCGGGCCTCGATCAGTTGTTCGCGGTTGCTGGAGTTGATGCTGCGAAGGTCTTCGAGTGGGTCGCCGGAGTTGATGGTGAGGACGTACATCAGGATCGACCCAAGGAACAGGATCAATACCGAGATTCCAAGGCGTCGAGCGATGAAGCTGACCACGGACCTGCCTTCCTTCCGGCGGAGATGGGTGCGACCCCCGCATGTGGCCACACGATGATCCGGGAACGGATGTCATGGCATCCGTTCCCGGATCAACGCCGCGGGCAGGCTACTCCGCGCGGACCCACTGCGCGGCGTTCCAGGCCACCTGGGTCTGGGTCGAGTTGAAGATCACGTTCTCAATGGAAGAGTCGTACCCCACCAAACCCGGATGCGGGAACAACGGAATGTTGAAGAGGTCGTCCCAGAGCAGCTTCTCGATCTTCTTGCGTTGCTCCATCCAGACTTCGGGGTCGTTGGACGACGCCAGTGTCTCCCACGCAGCGTCGACCTCCTCGTTGCTGTACTCGGTCTTGTTCTGACCACCACCGGTGGAGTAGATCGGCTGGCCAGAGGCGATCTGACCGGATCCAGCCCAGGCAAACATCGCGATGTCGAAGTCGCCGCTGTCCCAGGGACCGCCGGCGTCGAAGAACGTGCCGGCTCCGTCGTCGATGATGTTGAAGCCCACCTCGTCACAGCTGGCCTTGATCTCCGCGACCTCGTTGGTGCGGCGCGCGTTGGGGGCGGAGTATCCGATCTCCACGTCGACGGGAGTGCTCAGCCCGGACTCCTCGAGCTTGGATGTGGCTCCTTGGATATCGGGCTCGTCGTAGCGACCGTCGTAGGCGGCCTCGAGGACTTCGTCGTAGTCTTCCTGGAAGGGGAAGACCTCGCGCAGATCCATCCTCGTTCCCTCGGGATCGACCGGTTTGATGAGGTTGTCGACGATCTGCTGACGGGGGACGCACATCGCGAAGGCTTCGCGTGCGGCCAGTCCGCCCTCGGCTTCGGCGAACGGGCTGCCGTCCTTGAAGTTGTAGTCGAGGTGCTCCCACGTCAACGTGGGGCCGGTCAGCAGGGTGAACCCGTCACCCATCCCCTCGATGGCCTGCACCGTGTCGACATCCGGCTGTGGCTCGATGACGTTGATGTCACCGTTCTGCAGGGCTTGGACCATGGCCTCGGGGGCGGTGAACCGGAACGTCAGGTTCTTGGTGGCCGGCGGCGGACCCCAGTACTCCTTGTTGGGCACCAAGGTCAGCGACTCGGGGCTGTTCCAGGTCGCGCCGTCCAGTGAGTAGGGGCCTGCGGAGGGGGTCAAGGCGGGGTCGGGCAGCGTGCCACCTTGGACGTTCCACCCAGTGCTCCAGAACTCGCCCACGTCGGCGAGCTTGTCGCCTTCTCCATCCAGGATGGCCTGGGCAAGCGCGGAGGGCTCCATGCCTGCCTCGTCGGCCGCGACGTGCGATGGAAGGGGCGGGTTGAGGATGATCTCCCAGTCCGGGTAGGGGTTCGGGTAGGTCAGCGTGAACTTCTTGCTGTCCACCTCGGTCTCCGGGCCATCGGGCACCTGCTCGCCGAAGGACGTGCTCACCGGGTCGAAGGTGCCCTCACCATCGGGGAACAGGGCCTTGGGATTGGTCGAGGCCCACTGCAGCAGGTAGTCGTTGGACGTGATCGGGGTCCCGTCCTCCCAGACCGCGTCGTCGGAGATGGTGTACTCCACCGTCAGGGGGTCGTCGCTGGTCTTCTCGTACGTCCCCAAGGTCTCGTCGGGAACGATGGTGCCGTCGGTGCCGAAGTACCAGAAGTTGCTCTGCAGCTTGGAGTCGATGACCGCGTTGTACGTCGAGTTGGTCGCCGAGGTGACGTCGTTGTAGCTGTCCCACTCCTGCTCCCCCAGAGAGTAGGTGATCTGTCCGTCCTTGGTCGTGATATCTCCCAGGTCAGGCTTCTCGATCACCTCTTCGCCGGAGCCGGAGCCGGAGCCGGAGCCGCCGCCGTCCCTACTGTCGGAACCGCCGCCGTCGTCTGAACCCGAGGTGCAGGCCGTGAGCGCCAGGGCGCCAGCGGCCGCGATGGCCATCGTTGTCCGCCTGATCTTCACTGTGCCTCCTGAGTGGTGGTGCTGAGGTCGTCCACGCGATGATGCCCTGAGCAGTCGCTATCAGCCCGCGCACAAGCCCGGGCGCCAGGGCCAGGGTATGCACCTGTCTTGTCATTGCGGTAGGGATGTCTGCGAGTTGACCGAAACGTTACCGGGGCGAAACACGGCGGACAGCAACGACTTACGCGCCCAGGTCGGCCGGGTCGAGTCGAATGGACAGTCGCTGCGGTGCCTTGGTCGCGCTGCGACGCGCCCGCTCGGCGCGGACCAGACGGCGCAGCTCAGTCTCGGCCGCGGCCGGGCTCGCGGCGGTGGGCTGAGTGCGCAGCACCAGACGTGAATCGTCGCCACCCTCGCTCACCGGCCCCGCCACGGCGACGAGCGTCGCGTCGATGTGGTCGTGTTCGCGCAGATGGTCGGCCACCTCGCGCACCGCGATAGCTGGGCCACTGACCACCGCGGCCCGAGAGACGGGAGGCAGCCAGACCTCCTGCCGCTCCGCGAGCTCGGCCTCGACGAGCCACTGCGGGTCCCAGCGCAACAGGGCCTCGACGGGGCGCAACCCGGCATGCGCCGGGACCCCGCACAGCACGACACGCCCCCCGGCCCCGGCGGGTCGGGCCAGGGCTGCCGCGGCCGTCCACCTCCGCAGGGTCTCGACCGGGGCATCGAGACCCGCGCGCCCCAGCAGGGCCCAGCCGTCGAGCAGCAGCACCGCCCCGTATCCTGCGGCGGCGACCGGCTCAGCACCGGGGGTGGCCACCACGACCGCTGGGCGCTCGTCGACCGCCTCGAGCGCCTGCCCACCCCGGGAGGTCATGACGGGCACCTGCGGGAAGGCCCGTCCGATCTCGTAGGCCGTGCGCTGTTCCCCCGCCGTACCGGCTCGACGCTCGAGGGATCCGCACTCCGGGCACGGCAGATCGGCGACGCCGGAGCCGCACCACCGACACCGCGCGCTCCCCTCGTGCTCGGAGACCTCAGTCGGGCCCTGGCAGCGCGGACAGCGGATCCTGGTGCGGCATCGTTCGCAGCTCAGTCCCATCACATAGCCGCGGCGGGGCACCTGGACCAACACCGGGCCCTGCTGCAGCCCCTCGCGCACCGCACGCCAGGCG
>JBAUJO010000153.1:0-1912 GCA_049683875.1 Ornithinimicrobium sp. | reverse complement strand
GTGCTCGGCGCTGCCCGGGGGTCAGGTGGAATGGCTCGACGGTGCCCCCGGCGCATGGTCGTTGGCCCTGCTGACGGTGGCGAGTCTGCTCTGCGGCCCCTGGCTGATCGCCCAGCTGCGCCTGCGGCCGCGGGTCGCTGCGGGGGTCGCCATGCTGTTGGTCGCGGCGCTGACGCCGCTTCCGGTGCCGTCGCGCTGGCCACCCCCGCCCGGGTGGACGCTTGTGGCCTGCGATGTCGGGCAAGGCGATGCGTTTGTCGTGCCGACGGGCACGCGGTCAGGCGCGGTGATGGTCGACGTGGGACCACCCCGCTCCGGGGTCGTGGCCTGTCTGCAAGACCTTGGGGTCGAGCGCGTCGAGGCCTTGGTGCTGAGCCACTTCCACCGAGACCACGTCGGCGGCCTGGGTGAGGTCCTGGCCGCGCTCGACGTGCAGGCGGCCTACGTCACTCCGCTTCGCGACCCTCCCGCGGAAGCCCGACAGACGTTGCGGATGCTGCACGAGGCGGGGGTGCCGACCCGTGCCGTCGTCGCCCGTACCCGGCTGCACTGGCCGGCCGGCGAGGCCACCGTGATCTGGCCGGAGTCGGACCCGATGGTGCTCGGGACCTCGGCGGCGAACAACGCGAGCCTGGTGCTCGAGGTCACCACAGGGTCGACACGGGTGCTGTTCACCGGCGACATCGAGGAAGAAGCATCGGCCCGTGTCCGAAGGACCCTGGCCGGACGACGCTTCGACGTGCTCAAGGTGGCCCACCACGGCTCCGCCGACCAGGACGAGGCACTCGTCCGCGGCACCGGCGCAGACCTGGCGCTGATCGGTGTCGGAGCCGAGAACCCGTTCGGCCACCCCACGACCGGCGCCCTGGCGATCCTGCGCGGGGCGGGGATGCGCATCCGTCGAACCGATGTGCACGGTCACATCGCCGTCGTCCCCACACAGCGGGGCCTGAGCGTGCTCAGCGCGTCTGACCCCTAGTTGGCCTGACCCTGGTAGCTGGAGGCGGTCAGCTCGACGGCGCTGACCCGAAGGGCATCGATCGTGGCCTTCACCGCGGGGACCCGCCGCAGGTCGGGCGTCGTGACGACGTGCACCGACCGGCGCGACGACGGTTCGATCGCCCGCGTCACCACCGCGTCGTGGGAGACCGAGTGCAGGATCAGGGCCGGCACCAGAGCGACCCCGAGGCCGGCAGCCACGAGACCGAGCACGGCGACGTAGTCCTCGGTCTCGAAGGCCACGTTCGGCTCGAAGCCCGTTCGGCCCGCGAGGGCCAGTAGGTGCCCGCGGCATCGGGGGCAACCCGCGATCCACGGCTCCTGCCTCAGGTCGCCCAGCGAGACCACCGCGTCACCGGCGAGCCGGTGCCGTGCCGGAAGCGCGACGAGCACCGGGTCGCTGAGCATGTCGATGACGTCCAGGCCCTGCAGATCGTCGATCCCTCGCCCGACATCCGTGCCGTCGTAGGTGAAGGCCACCGCGAGGTCGCACGAGCCCTCTCGAACCGCAGCCAGCGACTCCTCAGGCTCCCCCTCGCTGAACTGGATTGTGACCCCCGGGTGTGCAGCGGCGACCTTGGCCAGCGCCCGGGGTACCAGCGCGGCGGAGGAGGAGGGGAAGGCCATCAGCCGGACACGGCCGGCCTGCAGGCCCGCGATGGCGGTGACCTCGGCCTCGGCGTTGTCCAGGGCGGTCAGCACGTACCCGGCATGCCGCGCGAGCACCTGGCCCGCCTGTGTCAGCCGCACGGTCCGGCCCAGCCGCTCCACCAGGACGGTCCCGGCGCGTTGCTCAAGCCGGCGCACCATCTGGGAGACCGCCGGCTGGGTGTATCCGAGCGAGGTGGCCGCCGCGGTGTAGCTGCCGTGCTCGGCGATCGCCCGCATGACTCGCATACCGGCTGCATCGAAC
>JBAUJO010000152.1:0-3973 GCA_049683875.1 Ornithinimicrobium sp. | reverse complement strand
GGACCAGGATTCCCCGGGCCTGGATGCCGACCTGACTCCCACGGCGGACCGTGGTGAGACGTCCTACCGGGGAACCGGCCGGCTCGTCGGTCGCAAGGCTCTGATCACCGGAGGGGACTCGGGTATCGGCGGCGCCGTCGCGATCGCTTTTGCGCGCGAGGGGGCGGACGTGGCCATCAACTACCTGCCCGCCGAGGAGCAGGACGCGAGCGAGATCGTGCGGCTGATCGAGGCCGAAGGCGGCACCGCCGCGGCCTTGCCGGGGGACATCAGCGACCGCGAGTTCTGCGAGCATCTGGTCGAGCAGGCGGTCGAGCGCCTCGGCGGCCTGGACATCCTCGTCAACAACGCGGGCAAGCAGATCACCCAGCCTGAGCTGGCTGAGATCGGCGACGAGCAGTTCGACGCCACGATGAAGACCAACGTCTACGCGATGTTCTGGATCACCAAGGCCGCCGTGCCCCACATGCCGCCGGGATCGGCGATCATCCAGAGCTCGTCGGTGCAGGCCTACAGCGCCAGCGAGCACCTGGTGGACTACGCGACGACCAAGGCCGCGATGAACACGTTCACCAAGGGCCTGTCCAAGCAGCTCGCACCCCGGGGCATCCGGGTCAACGCGGTCGCTCCCGGGCCGGTCTGGACCCCGTTGCAGGTCGTCGCGGGCCAGCCCAAGGAGGCCATTCCCGAGTTCGGCCTCGACACCCCTCTGGGGCGTGCAGGGATGCCGGTCGAGCTGGCTCCGGCCTACGTGTTCCTGGCCTCGCCGGAGTCCAGCTACGTCGTGGGGGAGACGCTCAACGTGAACGGCGGTCTGGACTCCCCGTAGTCATCCCTCAGGTGTTGAAGTCCCCGGCGCTGACCCCGAGAACGATGAGAACGACGAAGAAGACGATGGCGATGAGCATCAGCGCCACGGCGACAGCGCCCAACCAGAAGCCGACTGTGCCCAGTGTGCCGTTGTTGGCCCGTCCGGCAGCGGCGGCCGTCTGAGCCTTGCGGCCGTAGATGATGGCCACGATGCCCAGCGGTGCACAGGCCACCAGCGAGATGATGCCGGTGACCAGCGCGATCACGCCGAGGTTGTTCTCGGCGTCTCCCGGCGCCTGCCCGCCGTAGTAGCTCGGAGCCGCCTGGTAGCCACCCGGGCCCTGGCCCGAGCCGTACTGGGGTGAGTCGGACCCGTACGGCGAGGGGTCGGAGCCGGCGCTGTAGCCCCCAGAGCCGTATCCCTCAGAGGTGGAGCCCTGCGCCGACGGGTCCGGGTCGCTGGCGTTCGGGTTGCTGGCGTTCGGGTCGGAGGTGTAGGGGTTCTCCTCGTTGCCACCGGGGGGCGGGGGAGGTGGTGTGCTCATCGTTCAACCTTTCGTCATGAGTGTGTGCAGCCAACCCCTGCACTTTGGGGGTTCAGTGTGTCCGTTCGATCACGTCACGGCAGCAAGATAGGGCTCGAACGCCGGGACGTTGCGCGCCACCCCGAACAAGACGAAGACGGTCACCAGCGGAACGAACACGTCCATGCGTTCGAGGTAGGTGTCGGTGCGGCCCTGCTTGGCGCGCCACACCCACAGCATCCAGACCACGACGGCAACTGGGAGCACAGCGACCAGCGCGGGGTTGAGGGCCCAGGCCGTGGACCATTCGCCGTGCGTCAGCGCGTGGACCGAGCGCAAGCCACCGCACATGGGGCACAGCAGGCCAGTACCGGCGCGCAGCGGACAGAAGCCGTAGCTGCCTGCCTGGTTCGGGTCCCACAGATGTATAAGTGCGGTGGCACCGACCACCCCCACGCCGGTGATGGTGGCGGTCCGCAAAGCCCGCTCCCCGCTGCCCACGCCGGAAAGCATACGGGCCGGGTGTCGTCGGTGGCGTATGCCACAGTGTCGACATGGCAAAGGGGAGTCGTGCAGCTGCGTGAGGGACGGCTGGTCCTCAGCCCCACCGACGTGACCAGGCACGTGGCCTGCGAGCACGTCACCACCTTGGACCTGTCGGTGGTCCACGGACGCCTGGCTCGGCCCGCCGGCGGGGTGGATGCCCAGCTGCAGCTCATCTTCGACAAGGGGCTGGAGCACGAGCACGCCTACCGAGACTTCCTGGTGCGACAGGGTCGTGACGTCGTAGACATTCCGGCCGGGGACGAACACTCGCTGACCCAGCGTGAGGCACTGACGCGAGAGGCCATGGAGGCTGGGGCAGAGGTCATCACCCAGGCCGCCCTCTACGACGGCGCATGGGTGGGCTTCGCCGACTTCCTGCTCCGCGTCGAGCGCCCCAGCGCGCTGGGGGGCTGGTCCTACGACATCGCCGACACCAAGCTTGCTCGCCGGCTCAAGGTGCCCGCCCTGCTGCAGATGGCGACGTATGCGGTGCGCCTGGAGCAGCTGCAGTCCGCGCCACCGGCGCAGCTGACGGTCGTCGCAGGCGACGGGGCCGAACATCCGTGGCGCCTGGTCGACGTGGCCGCCTACGCGGCCCGGGTGCGGTCCCGTCTGCGGTCGGCGGTCCAGCACCCGCGGCCCACCGAGCCGGTGCCGACCGCCTACTGCGCGCAGTGCCGGTGGCAGACGCGTTGCACCGCGCAGTGGGAGTCCGCGGACGACCTGTGCCTGGTGGCCGGTCTACGGGCGGTGCACCGGGAGCGGCTGGTCGCCGACGGAATCACGACGTTGACCGCCCTGGCCGAGGCCGAGCCGCGCTCGCACGCACTGAGCTCGCTGCCCGTGACCTCCCGCGATCGCGTGCACCGGCAGGCCCAGCTCCAGCTGCAGGAGCGCCGCACCGGCACACCCGTCTACGAGCTTGCCCCGGCGCAGTCTGGGGCGGGGTTGCAGCTGTTGCCCCCTCCGGACGAGGGCGATGTCTATCTGGACTTCGAAGGCGACCCCTTCGCGCCCGGGGGCCGGGGCCTGGAGTACCTGGCTGGTGTGTGCGACCGCCGGCAGACCTTCCTCACCTGGTGGGCCCACGACAGCGACGAGGAACGGCGGATGGTCGGTGACCTGCTCACCTGGCTGAAACGGCGTTGGGAGCAGTTCCCCGGGATGCACGTGTACCACTACGCGAACTACGAACAGGCCGTCCTGAAGCGTCTGACCGCCCGGGAGGCCGTGGCTGAGTCCGAGCTGGACGAGCTGTTGCGCGGCGAGCGGTTCGTCGACCTGTATGCGGTGGTGCGCCAGGGCCTGCAGATCTCCAAGCGCTCCTACTCGTTGAAGAAGCTCGAGTCGTTCTACTGGGCCCGTGAGCGCCCCACCAGCGAAGCCGGCGTCGACGATGCCATGTCATCGGTGGTTGAGTACGAGCGGTGGGCGGCGTCGGAGCCCAAGGATCCGGCCATCCTGGAGCGGATCGCTGCTTACAACCGAGACGACGTGCACAGCACCTTGGCCTTGCACGACTGGCTGGAACAGCGGCGCGACGAGCTCGCTGGAAGAACGTCTGAGGAACTTCAGCGACCCGCCGACAAGAAGCCCGAGGAGGCCAAGGACAGCGAGCTCATCGCGGCGGAGAACGCCTTGGCGCAGCGTCTGCTCGACGCCGGGGAGACCCTGCTGGCCGGATGCGTCGGCTGGCACCGCCGCGAGGACAAGCAGATGTGGTGGGAGTTCTTTCGCACCTCGTCGATGAGTGACGAGGAGCTGATGGAAGACCGCATCGCCCTCGGAGGCATCGTCGACCCGCCGGTCCGGGGGGAGCAGGTGAAGAAGTCGTTCCGCTGGCGTTACAGAGTGCCGCCGCAGGAAGGCCGGCTCAAGGTCGGTGGCACGGTCTACGACGCCCGTGAGCACGCCACCCGGGTCGGCACGGTCATCGACCTGGACCTGGACCAGGGCTGGGTCGAGGTCACACTCGGGATGGTTGCAACCGCGCCGACGGTCAACGCTCTGGTGCCGAAGGACTCGATGCCCACGACGGTGCTGCGCACGTCGCTGCACCGCGTCGGCGAGGACGTGCTGCGCGAGCGGGGCAG
>JBAUJO010000151.1:0-5914 GCA_049683875.1 Ornithinimicrobium sp. | reverse complement strand
CTGCTGCACCGTCGCGAGCAGCATCGACTCCCGGTTCGGGAAGTGCCCGTAGATCGACGGCGCTGAGATCCCGATCTGGCGGGCGACCGCGCGCAGGGTCACCGCCTGCTCCTGCCCGGTCTGGTCCAGCAGCTCGGCGGCGCCTCGCAGGATGTCCTCCCGCAGGCGACCGCCCTCACCACGGCGGTTCTTCACCCGGTCCGCGGTCGATGTCACACCCGTCACCTTACAGCAGTGAGGACAGTTGCAGGCACCGAGCCTGTGTACGGCCATGTCAGCCGTGGTTCATCGGGACAGCGTTTCGTTCTCCTTGTCAGACCTGACTTTACAAGTGTGAGCCCAAGCGCTACGTTTACGCCCGTAAGGACACCTGCCCGCTTACCCTCGAGGAGCACTAATGAGCGCGCCGCCGACCCCGCAGCACGACGCCGCCGTCACGTCGATCACCGAGGTGGTCCTGCCCGGCGTCATCGAGCCCGCGGGCCTGCAGGTCCGGACCCGGTCACTGTCGGCACCGGCAGTTGGCCAGGTGGTGGTGGCGGTCGAGGCCAGCGGGGTGTCGATGGCCGAGCAGGCGATGCGCAAGAACCGCTACCCCGGGCAGCCGAAGTTCCCGTTCGTGCCCGGCTATGACCTGGTCGGCACCGTCGCTCAGGTCGGCCCGGGCGTCGACGCGGCCATGGTCGGCCGGCGGGTCGCTGCGCTGACCAAGACCGGCGGCTGGGCCAGCGGCGTGCTGCTGCCCGCCGCCGACCTCGTGCCCGTGCCGGCCGGGCTGGACCCGGCCGAGGCCGAGACGGTGGTCGTCAACGGCATCACTGCCTGGCAGATGCTGCACCGCACCGCCCGCGTCCAGCACGGGCAGACGATCTTGGTGCACGGCGCCAACGGCGGTGTCGGCACCACTCTGGTGCAGCTCGCCCGGCACAGCGGGATCCGGGTGATCGGCACCGCCAGCCCGCGCCACCACTCGGCGCTGCGCGAGCTCGGGGTCCTGCCGGTCGACTACAACGACCCCGACCTGGCCGCGCGGGTCCGCGAACTGGCCCCCGACGGCGTCGACGCAGCGTTCGACCACATCGGCGGTGACAGCCTCAAACGCTCCTACAGTCTGCTAGCCAAGGACGGGACCCTGGTCAGTTACTCGCTGCTCAAGGAAACCGGCCCGATGATCCCGGCGTTTGTGGCCATGCTGGCCCGCCTGGCCTTGTGGAACCGGCTGCCCAACGGCCACGCCGCCAGCTTCTACAACGTCTGGACCGACCACACCCTGCGGCCCGCCAGATTCCGGGCCCGGCTGCACGCCGACCTCACCGCCGTCTTCGGCCTGCTCGCAGACGGCACTCTCGCCGCCCAGGTCGCCGCCCGCATCCCGCTCACCCAGGCCCGCGAGGCGATGGAGCTCGCCGAGTCCCACACCGCCCTCGGCAAGGTCGTCCTCATCCCCAGCTGCGCCTGACACGTGTCCGGTTGCGCCAGCGCCACCGCCGCACTCACCTAGGCGACCTGCCGCCCTGGCCGCTGCCACGACCGTCAACGTCGCCGCCGAGGCGATCGTCAGCAGCGCCTGGGACCGCCGCTCCTACAGCTACGTTCACGACTACGCGAACTTTCTCGGCAGCCCCGTCGCCGGCGTGTCCGAGGGCGTCGACATCTCCGTCGAGATCTCCTCGCGGCTGTGGTGGGTGATGACCACCGTCTGGCTCCTCACCGGCAAGCTCAACGCCGCGGCGAGCATCGGGCTCAGCCGCCGCCTGACCGGCTGGCGGCGGCGGCGCACAACCTTGTCCCTCGGCCTCGCCGCAGGAGTAGCCTTGATCCTGTTCGCCGTCGTCCCGTTGGGACCAGACACGATGACCAAAGGCACGCTGCCGCTCTACCTGTTCGGCGCGTTCGGATCGATCATCTTCGGCAACGCCCTCGCCATCACTAACGGGCTGTCGCAGCACTCACTGGCACTGCCCCGCTGGCTCGCAACGGGCAGCATCGCGCTCGGCGCCATCGGCCTGATCAACATCCCTGCGACCTACGGCTGGGCCCCCACCGGCGTGGCGGAGAGCATCTCGGTTTACAGCTACATCCTGTGGGCGCTACTCACCGGAATCGTCATCGCGCGAACCCGCCGAACGACGCGTTGACGCCCTCGTCGACGTCCGCTGTCGCTCTCTGCAGCAACCCGGCCAGGTGCCGTTAGCCGAAGGCGCGCCGGGACGCCGCGGTCGGAGGGGCCGTGCGGGTTGGGTCCGTGGGCAGCGAACCCGAAACGCCTGCAAGATGCTGCACGCCCACGAGCATCATGCCATTGCGGAAACGAGGACCATGATCCACGGGTCGAGGTGTTACCCCCGAGCCGCACGGGCTCAGGGTGCAGATGCTGTAGCTGAACACCTCACTGGGCAGGCGATCCGGCCACCTCGATACCCGTATGGCTGCTCAGTCATGATCGGGTCTAAGCAGCGATCGCAGCCTGAGCAGCGGGTCGACACCACCCCCGCCTGGGCCATCCCGTCGAAGGGGCCCCCGCTTGCCACGATCATCTTGGTGATCACGTCTGAAGGACTCTGGGTTCTTGATCGCACCGGCGGTGGTCACCGCTACCGCGGGATCACCTCCGGGGTGCCGCCGCCTCATACGCCAATCGCAACCAGCCGCCGACCAGCTCAACGTCGGGGATCGCGACCTTGTGAGTGCACATGCCCTTGGCAGCCTTCAGCCGCTGCGTGGGCTCGGCGCCGGTCAGGTTGATCCCAAGATCGACACGGGACTTGGTGGCGGGCTCAACGAGCGCGAACTGCTTCGCGCGGCGCAGACTCACACTGGCCTTCTTGGGCGCGACCTCAACATCGTCACCAAAGGACGCCATCAGGGTGAGAACGGCGTCGTAGATCGGTCGAAGTTGCTCCCGGTCCGCGTACTGCGCCTCGCTCAAATCCACTGGCGCGTCTGTCGACGCTCGACGCTGCAGAGCACTGTGGGCGACCATGTTGGCGTAGCCATGACTGAGGCCGTGGGCGGTCTGAGGTGCTTGAGGATCTCCCCGTGCTTTGCCCCGCTGACGCCTCGGCGAGCACCACCCATTCATCCAGGCTTCGGCCAGTCTTGGCTTTCAGGTTGGCAATCATCGTTGCGCGTGGGTCACTCATTCCGGGACCTTGACGTTTGCACTCTTGGTTCTGGCTGGCATAGCAAACATGAAGGCAGTCATCAGGGTGTGCGACACCTTGGTCTTGGTGGATACATCCCCGGTCTCGACCTGGTGTTTGAGGTCGCCCAGAATCCCGGACCAGGTCTTACCGTGCCTGTCCATGGTCTTGCCCTCCTCCTGCCAGCCCTCGTGTTTCAGGGTGACTCGCACGCGGCCTGGCTCGAGCTCTTCGAGTGTCCATGTCACCAACGTGGGCGGGTCGTCATACATCGTCATGACGTAGGTGTGGGAGAGCAATCGCGGAGCCTGCACCTCGACAATCCTCCCGACGACGAAGGTGCGTTTGCCGTTGGCGGAGCGGTAGCGGATCGGCGTGCCCGGCTCGAAGGTGGTCTCGAGCACGGTGTTGAGCAACGGCCTCTGAACGCTGCCCAACTTGGTGATCTCGGCCCAGACGGACTCGATCGGCGCGTTGATCTCGATCTGCTGGATCAGTTCAGCCATTCGTCTCTCCTTGCAATGGGCAGTCTTTGTTCGACCGTGCCCTTGAGTCCGATCAATGCCTGGGTCCAGGACGACTCATAGGCTGAGACCCACCGGTGATAGATCCGGCCGATCGGGACCGGGTTGAGGTGATTGAGCCGCTGGCGTCCCCGCTGTTCTACGACCACCAGCCCTGCGGCGCGAAGCACCGTCAGGTGGGCAATGACCTGGTGCCGCTGAGAGCCCAAGGCTGTGACCAACTCACCAGTAGGCAGTGGTCCGATTCGCAACACGTCGAGAATCCGGCGCCGCCACGGGTTGGCGAGCGCCTGCCACACGTCGTCAAGATCATCATGTAATTCATCCATTACGTGACAAACCTACTACCTACGGGCAAACGTCGACAACCTTGCCTTCGCTCGTGCGCATCGCCATCGCTTTCCCGCTCCAGGGGGCGCCGCCCCGGACCCGGGCTCGCCGACGGTGCCCGCAAGGCGAACGAAGGATCCCCTATCGGTGAAGGGAGGGTCACCGACATGGTCGGCTCGGTGACGCTGTCGAGCGGCCGCGTGGGGTTCTTTATCCGGGACCCGCGCGGTTGTTCCCTGGCTCGCGTCAGTGCGTTCCGGACGTGCCGAAACCATGCCGCGCGGCCGCTTTGTGTCGAGTCGACGGAACTGGGCACGACCTTCAAGGCGTTAACGATCTGTAGCCCACACACTGCGCTTGTTCCAGGTGGGCAACGCGCGTGCTAGGTCCAGGGGGCCGGTCACACAGATCCGCTTCGCACGTAAGGCCTGTGACCATTCGAGCTGGCCGGTGTGCCACTGTGCGAGCGCTGTCGACTCGGCGGTCACCACCAGGTCCTCTTCCATCTTCGGGTGTGTCAGGCAAACCTCGGCCGCTGCCTTGTCGATGAGCATCCACAGTCGGCGTTGGCTGGGTGGCTGGTCGGTGAAGTCGAAGCGGATAGTGACTCGGCGTTCGGGGAGTCGGTCCACCGCGAGGTAGCGATGGCACCAGTTGTGCAGGAGGAACCCGGGATCGCTGTCCTCAGGTGTCAGTTCAAACCATTCCTCTGCCCACGTGCCCATGGCGACCAGCACTGGCCGCAGCGCCAATCCGGCCTCGCTCGGCCGGTAGCAGTGCCCACGACCCGTTGGATGCGGATCAACTACGACCACCCCCGCGCGCTCTAGCTCGCGCAGTCTGGAGGTGAGCAGGCTGCGGGACATGCCGGGTGCGCCCCGAGCCAACTCCGTGAACGTGTCCGCGCCGGTGAGCAGGTTGCGCAACACGATGGGCGTCCAGCGTTCGGCAAGAACCTGGGAGGCGCGAGCGATCGGGCAGTACTGCCGGTAGGAGTGCATGAGCAAGTGTTCCCACAGCGGTCCCACCCTGACCAGTACGAATTTTGGACTATCTGCGGACACCTCGCCCGCGCAGACTCAAGAGAGGCACACCAACTCCGATCGAGGTCGAGATGAGACAACAGTCAACGGACCGCCCAGCCCATCCAGATGAGGTACACCAGATCCACGCGCGCATCACGTCGGGAGCCGGGCTCCAGAGCTTGAGTTTGCGCACCGCTGACGGCGCCTCCGTGCATGCGATTGCCACAGGGACCGGCCCACCTGTTGTGTTTATCCACGGCTCGGGCAGTCCGGGACTGTTCTGGCTCCCGGTCTTGAAGGAACTGGAGACCATTCGCGCGATCGCAGTCGACCGGCCCGGCTTCGGTCTGAGCGACCCAATCGCTGCGGCCGCTACCCCGACCGAGACCGCAGTAGGCTGGATCGAGCGGCTGCTCGATGCCCTCGAACTGCCGGCCGCGATCCTTGTCGGCCACTCCATGGGTGGGCTCTGGTCGTTGCGGTTCGCCCTGGCCCGACCCGAGCGCGTGACCGGACTCGGAATATTCGGCGCCCCGTCACTGCCCGGAACGCAGGCGCCGCTGCCGTTCCGACTGATGGGTACCCCAGGGGTCGGCGCACTGATCTCACGACAGCGCGAGACGCCCAAGTCCGTCCGCCAGTTCGCCAAGATGGTGGGCGAGGGCGACACCATCGGCGCCCATCCCGACATGGTGGATCTTCTGGTCGCTGCTGGCAACGATCCGGTGAGCGTCCGCGTGCTTCACGAGGAGGTGCACGCGCTAATTTCCCCAGCGGCACTGCTCAATCGGACAGGCTTCCGTCGCAGAGCTCGCATTACCGAAGCAGACTTGCGCGGGGTCACCGCACCTACCCTGCTCGTGGGGGGTGACCACGACCCCGTCGGCGGTGG
>JBAUJO010000150.1:0-4597 GCA_049683875.1 Ornithinimicrobium sp. | reverse complement strand
CGCCTGGACGGTGACCCTGCTCGCGGGCATCGGATGCAGTCGCAGCACCACCTCACCGATCAACGCCAGCGACCCCAGTGAGCCGTGCATCAGCTTGGCCAGGTCGTAGCCGGCGACGTTCTTGATGACATGTCCGCCCGAACGGCCCACCGACCCGTCCGCCAGGACGACGGTCACACCGATGACGAGATCGCGCAGGCCGCCGTACTTCTGGCGGGAGGGCCCGGAGTCACCGGCCGCGAGCAGCCCGCCGATGGTGGCGCCCGCCGAGGCCGACGCGGGGTCGAGTGCGACCCACTGCCCGTCGGAGGCGACGTGCTCCTGGAGCTGACGAAGCGGTAAGCCCGCTTGCACCGACACCGTCATGTCCGCCGGGTTGTGCGTGATCACCTGGTCCATGCCGGTGGTCTCGATCACGAGGTCGGGGTCGCGCACAGCACCGGCCCAGCCCTGCTTGGTGCCCGCTCCTTTGACCAGCACCGACCCGCTGCTCGCGCGCAGCGCGTCGACAGTCTCGGCCAGGTCGGACGGGCGCAGCGTGCGGCCGGTCGGCTCCTGCCCGTCCAGGGCCGTGGCTCCACCGCTCATCGGGAGGTGCTCACACCCTCTCGATGAGGCCGGCGGTCTCCAGCGCGTGCGGGCGGTAGGGGCCTGGCTTCTCGCCGCACAGTCGCGGGGTAGGAAAGATCTTGCCGGGGTTGCTGATGCCGTCAGGGTCGATGGCGCCGCGCACGAGCAACATCACGCGCAGGTCCTCCTCGGAGAACATCTTCGGCATCGAGCAGGCCTTGTCGGTGCCCACCCCGTGCTCGCCGGTGATCGACCCACCCATCTCGACGCAGAGCTCGGCGATCGCCGTGGAGAGCTCCTCACCGCGTTCGGCCTCCCCTTCGGCTGCGCCGTTGTACAGGACCAGCGGATGCAGGTTGCCGTCGCCGGCGTGGAAGACGTTGGCGACGCGTAGGCCGGCGTCCTCAGCCATCTCCTGCATCCGTCTCAGCACCTCCCCGAGCCGGGTCCGCGGGATCACGCCGTCCTGCACGAAGTAGTCGGGGCTGATCCGGCCCATGGCGGCGAACGCCGCCTTGCGGCCCTTCCAGATCATGGCGCGCTCGTCGGCGGTGTCCGCGATACGGACTCCGGTGGCACCCGCCTCGCGACAGAGCCGCTGGACGTCATCGAAGCCGCTGGCGCAGTCCGCCTCAGGCCCGTCCAGCTCCACGACCAGCGCCGCTGCGGTGTCGGTGGAGTACCCGGCGCCGACGGCAGCCTCGCAGGCCTCGATAGCCAGGGCGTCCAACATCTCCACCGCGGCCGGGATGATGCCCGCCGCGATGATCCCGCTGACCGCCTGCCCGGCCTTCTCAGCGCTGTCGAAGTCGGCCACCAGGGTGCGCACCGCCTCCGGGGTGCGTAGCAGTCGCACAGTGACTGCGGTGGCGATCGCGAGTGTCCCCTCGGAGCCGATGACCACGCCGCGCACGTCCGGCCCGACCCCCTCGGCGAAGGGGCCGCCGACGTCGACCACGGAGCCGTCGGGCAGGACCACGGTCATGGCGTACACATGGTTGGTGGTGAAGCCGTACTTGAGGCAGTGCGCCCCACCGGAGTTCTCCGCGATGTTGCCGCCGATCGTGCAGACGGTCTGGCTGGACGGGTCGGGCGCGAAGTACAGCTGGTGCTGGGCGACGGCCTTGGTGACGTCGGCGTTGGTGACCCCCGGCTGCACGGTCACCCGCTGGTTGGCTACGTCGAGCTCGAGCACGGCTCGCATGCGGGCCATACCGATGACGACTCCGTCGGCGACGGGCAGCGCTCCCCCCGACAGCCCGGTGCCAGCCCCGCGCGCCACGTAAGGCACCTGCTCGTGCGCGCAGAGGCGGACGACCCGTGAGACCTCCTCGGTGCTCTCGGGCAGCACGACCAGAGCAGGCACGACCCGGTACCCGGTGATGCCGTCGCACTCGTAGGTGCGCAGCCGTGTCTCGTCGGTGATGACCTGGTCGTCCTTGAGGTGGCCCAGCAGGTCCGCGGTGATGCGCGCGACAGCGGAGTCCTGTCGGGTGGTCTCGGGTGCGGTGAGCGTCATTGCTCAGCCTTCCATATTGTGAAAGAAAGATGTCGCCTGTCGGTAGACTGGCCTCGAAGCCTCGGGCTGTCAAGAGGAGGCGTCGCCGGACGAAGCGCAGGCGGGACACTGAGGAACCTAGGGGTGGGTGTCGCGGCTGAGGTCGGCCCTCAGCTGCGTTGCGATGTCCCGCAGGGCAGGCCCGACCTCGACCACGCGTTCCTCGGTGAGACGCCCCGCGGGTCCGGACACCGAGATGGCGACCCTGGCCGGTGCATCCACGATGGGGGCTGCCACACACCAGACCCCGTTCTCCTGCTCACCGTGGTCGACCGCCCAGCCGCGAGCGCGGATCCGCGCGATCTCGGCGAGCATCTCCTCGGGGTCGGTCACCGTCAGCGCGGTCCGGGGCGGCATCCCGGTTCGCGAGAGCAGGTCCAGCACGCTCTCGTCGTCCAGCTGCGACATCAGCGCCTTGCCGACGCCGGTGCAGTGCGGCGAGACCCGACGACCCACCTCGGTGAACATGCGCATGGAATGTGGCGAGGGCACCTGCGCCACGTAGAGCACCTCATCGCCCTCGAGCACGGCCAGGTTGGCCGTCTCCCCGATCTCGGCCACGGCGCGGTGCAGGTGCGGCATCGCCCACGACCCCAGACCTCGCGCCGAGATCTCACCCAGGCGGATCAACCGAGGGCCCAGGGCGTATGCGCGCGAAGGCTCCTGACGGAGGTAGCCGTTGTGAGCCAGCGACTTCACCAGCCGGTGCACCGTCGGCAAAGGCAAACCCGTCGCGGCTTCCAGGTCGGCCAGCCTCAGTGACCCGCCGGAGTCCGCGATCAGCTCCACGAGCATCAGCGCCCGGTCGATGGACTGCACCTTGCTCGCTGACTCACCCGGTGGCGTCACGTGAACCTCGGCGTAGGCATGCGGCAGATTATCGCAAGGGTCTCCGGATGACCTTCAGGGCAGCCAGTGCCAGACTGACGCAGATGAGCAGCGCTGTAGCCGTCGACCTGAACGCCGACCTCGGAGAGTCCTTCGGGACGTGGCGGCTGGGTGACGACGAGGCCATGCTCGACATCATCACCAGCGCCAACGTCGCGTGCGGATTTCATGCCGGAGATGCTCTGACCCTGCAGCGGACATGCGCCGCGGCGGCCGACCGAGGGGTCGTCGTGGGGGCCCAGGTGAGCTACCGCGACCTGGCCGGGTTCGGTCGCCGCTACATCGCGATGGACCCGGCCGAGCTGCGGGCCGACATCTTGTACCAGCTCGGGGCACTGGAGGCGATGTGCCGGGTGGCCGACACCCGGGTGCGCTACGTCAAGCCGCACGGCGCGCTGTACCACGCGGTCTACGAGGACTCCGACCAGGCCCGCGCGCTGGTCGACGCCGTCGTCACCTACGACGCCGACCTGCCGGTGATGGGGTTGCCGGGTGCAGCGAGCCTGAAGCTCGCCGAGCAGGCGGGGCTGCGGATCATCACCGAGGCCTTCGCCGACCGTGGGTACACCCCGCAGGGTCGGCTGGTGCCGCGCGGGCAGGAGGGTGCGCTGCTGCATGAACCCGAGGAGGTGGCGGCGCGGATGGTTCGCCTGGTCACCGGCGGCGTCATCACCGACTCCGAGGGAGGCGAGGTGGAGGTGCGAGCCCAGTCGATCTGTACCCACGGCGACTCACCCGGCGCGGTACAGATGGCCCGCGCCGTCTCACAGTCGCTGCGCGAGGCGGGGGTGAGTGTGCGGTCGTTCGTGCCGTTCGTCGAGGACGACCGGTGATCAGAGCCCGCACACTGCCGATGGGTGAGGGCGCGCTGCTGCTCGAGCTCGACGACCTGGCCGCCGTGGTCGCACTGTCGGCGGAGATCTCCGAGCGGGTGAGCTCGGGTGAGCCGCCGTGGGGGCAGGTCAGCGACGTGGTGCCCGCCGCGCGCACCATCCTGCTGCGCACCGCGGACCTCCCCGCGGGGGCCGACGACGGGGGGGCGCCCACGGAGGTGGACCTCAGGGGGTTGGGGGAGGCCGCGCTGGCTCTGGCCGCAGCGACCCAGGCGCCGGACTCCGCAGCCGAGGCTGCGGACGGTGAGGAGGCGGAGGTCGTCACGATCGAGGTCACCTACGACGGCGAGGACCTGGCCGACGTCGCGGAGGCGACGGGCCTGTCCGAGGACGAGGTCGTGCGGCTGCATACCGAGGCGCAATGGAGCGTCGCGTTCTTCGGTTTCGCGCCCGGCTTCGCCTACCTCGTGAGCAGCGAAGAGCGTCTACACGTCTCGCGACGCTCCGAGCCCCGCACGTCCGTGCCGTCGGGATCGGTCGGGCTGGCCGGTGAGTTCAGTGCCGTCTACCCGCGCGAGTCCCCCGGCGGGTGGCAGCTGCTCGGGCGGACCGATGAGGCGATGTGGGACGCCGCCGCCGAGCCGCCATCTCGACTGCGCCCCGGCAGCACGGTCCGCTTCGTCGCGCGGGAGGAAGGATGAGTGGGTTGGAGATCCTCGAGCCCGGCCCGCAGGCGCTGCTGCAGGAC
>JBAUJO010000149.1:0-10142 GCA_049683875.1 Ornithinimicrobium sp. | reverse complement strand
TTGGCGCGGTCACCGTGTTCCCGCTGGACGTACCCCCGGCGGGGTTCGAACCCGCACTGGACCCATTTTAAGTGGGCTGCCTCTGCCGGTTGGGCTACGGGGGCGATCACTTCCGCGCGACGAAGTTTACCGTCTGTCCTCTCACCCACCGGCCTTCGAGGGCGACTTCTCGAGCGCCGGGCTCAGAGCCGGGCGATCACCTCATCCAGCATGTGCTCGGTCAACCGTCCGGTGAAGGTGTTCTGCTGGCTCACGTGGTAGCTGCCCAAGAGGCGGATCCGGTGGCCCCCGCCCGCCGTCAGCCACGCCTGTGCCCCGTGACCGAACCGCGGCTTGGGGCGTGGCACGCCCCATCCCAGCTCGCGGGCGGCGGCGATGGTGGCATCCCACCCGATGGACCCCAGCGCCAGGACCGAGCGCAGAGTCGGCTCGGCGAGTGTGAGGTCGCGCGCCAGCCACGGCCGGCAGGTCTGCCGCTCCACCGCGGTCGGCGCGTTGGCGGGCGGCGCACACCGGACGGCGGCCACGATGCGGGCTCCTCGCAGGCGTTGCCCGTCGCCGCTGTGGCGGCTGTCAGCCTGGTCGGCATACCCGCCCCGGTGCAGGGCCGCGTAGATCCAGTCGCCGCTGCGGTCGCCGGTGAACATGCGGCCGGTCCGGTTGGTTCCGTTGGCGGCCGGGGCCAGTCCCACCACCAGCACCGACGGTGCAGGGTCGCCGAAACCCGGCCCCGGCCGTCCCCAGTAGGGCTCGTGGGCGAAGGAGGCGCGGCGCCCGCTACGGGCCACCTCCTCGCGCCAGGCCACCAGGCGATCGCACGCGCGGCAGACCGAGACCCGAGCATCCAGCTCCTCCACACTGTCCGCACCGGCGGCCAGATCGGTGACTCGCGCGGCGTCATGGGCAACGGGGGTGTCGACCCGCGCTGGGTCACCCGGCCAGCCCGTGCCGGGCGCTACCGGCGAGGCGAAGGAGTCACCCGTGACCGGGTGCGGGTCCCCTGTGCTCATCCGCCCCCCGGCGCGGCCCGGACCTGGGACCAGACCAAGCCGTCGAGGATGTCGTGCTCGGAGGTACGCACCCGGCTGATGCACGAGTCGCGGACCAGGCGCTGGACCACGGTGCGCCAGATCAGCGCTCCCGCTCCGATCACGTCGATCCTGCCCGGGTGCATGTACCCCGCGCGGGAACGGGTCGAGCGGTCCGCACTCACCAGGGCGGTTGCCGCGTCGATCACGTCCTCGACCGCCAGGTCGGCCGCATGGATCCGGCTCGGATCGTAGGTCGACAGCCCCAAGGTGGCGGCGGTGACCGTGGTGACCGAGCCCGCGAGACCGATGAGGGTGCCCACCCCGGTCAGGTCCACCTGCTCACCGACGCGGTCGATGGCCGAGGTGATGTCGGCCAGTGCGGCCCAGACCTGCTCCTCGCTCGGAGGGTCGGACACGAGGTGGCGCTCGGTCATCCGCACACAGCCGATGTCGACGGACATCGCCTGCTCGGCGTCGCGGGTGCCGCGGACGAACTCGGTGGAACCCCCACCGATGTCGACCACGAGATAGGGTGCGCCGGAGTCAGCCCCACCCAGCTCCGCGGTGGCTCCCACGAAGGACAAAGCGGCCTCCTGCTGCCCGCTGATCACCTCAACGCTGACACCGAAGTCGGCGAAGATCTCGGCGACCGCGCCGGTGAACTCCTCGGCGTTGGCGGCGTCTCGGGTGGCAGATGTCGCGATGAAACGCACCGACTCCGCCCCGGTGTCGCGACAGGTGCCTGCGTACTCGCGAGCGACCTCCAGCGTCCGCGCCAGGGCCTCGCTGTCGAACCTGCCGAGAGCATCGACACCCCGGCCCAGGCGGACGATCTGCATGGTGCGCGCGACATCGCGCACGGGGTGTGCGGCCCCGGGGTCCACGTCCGCGACCAGCAGCCGGATCGAGTTGGTGCCGCAGTCCACCGCCGCTACTCGCTGAACGCTCACGACACGACCTCCCCGCCCGCGAGATCCTCACTCAGCATCCCGGCACAGCAACCATCGGCCCACCACGCGCCCAGTGCGGCCAGAGCCTCGTCGCCCAGGGGGTTGACACCTGGCCCGACGGCGAGGCTGTGCGCGACGAGCACGTGCAGGCACTTCACGCGGGTGGGCATGCCGCCTGCGGACACGCCGGCGATGCGCTCGGGCTCCCCCAGTGCGGCCCGTCGGCTGAGGTAGTCATCGTGAGCGGCCCGGTAGTGGCGGGCCAGCGGGCCGTCTGGCTCATCGGCCAGGCGCTGCGTCATCTCGGCCATCACTCCCTGGCTCTCCAACCGCGAGACCGCAGCGGTCAGCGCGGGGCACGTCGCGTAGAACACCGTCGGGAACGGGGTGCCGTCCGGCAGCTCGGGGAGGGTGCGCACCACCGCCGGGCACCCGCACGGACAGCGGTAGGCGATGTCCACGACGCCCCGTGGAGGCCGACCCAGCTGTGCCCGCACCGCGCGCAGGTCACGCCCGGGGTCGACCTCAGCGGTCATCGGGGGCGGTCTCCGGCAGCCCTTCGTTGGCGGTCTTGACCGACTCCCACATCTCCCCGTACCACGGTCGCGACTCGTGGACGTCGTTGGTCACCGCCGTCATTCCCGGGACCGGTTCGGTCAGCATCTCGCCCGTGTCGTCTACGACAGTGAAGGCCACCTCGCCGGGGCGGACGAACCGCAGTCGCTCACGGGCCCTTCGCTCGATCACGGTGGGGTCGTTCCACTCCTGCACCTCTTCTTCGAGGTCCGCGATATCGGCGCGCTGAGCCTCGATCTGGCGCTCCAGCCTGCTGACCTCGCGACGCTGCTCGACGTAACCCGACACGGTCGGGAAGAGGAAGACCCCCAGCAGGACGAGCACGAGCGACAAGGCCGCCAGTCGCCAGACCTGCGGCGTCCCGCCGCGCCTGCGTGACGGTTCAGCGCCGGTGCCGCGAGCGCCTGGTGGACCCGGCCGGGTCTCCATGCGGGAGCTTCGTGGCCGCGCCTGTCCCGGTCGGCCCTTCGACGGCACAGCGCGCCGGGAAGCGGCAGGACGGGCCGCGGTGGAGCCGCGCGAGGTCGCCCCCCGCCCCTTGTTGCTGCCGCTCACCATCGAGGAGGACTCCTTCTCAGCCGTTGAACCGGGGGAAGGCCTCGGCGCCGGCGTAGTGGGCGGCGTCGTCCAGCTCCTCCTCGATCCGCAACAGCTGGTTGTACTTGGCGACGCGCTCGGACCGAGCCGGCGCTCCGGACTTGATCTGCCCGCAGTTGGTGGCCACCGCCAGGTCGGCGATGGTCACGTCCTCGGTCTCCCCCGAGCGGTGGCTCATCATGCAGCGGAAACCGTTGGTCTGCGCCAGGCTTACGGCATCCATCGTCTCGGTGACCGAACCGATCTGGTTGACCTTGACCAGCAGGGCGTTGGCGGAGCGCTCGGTGATGCCACGCTGCAGTCGGGTCGGGTTGGTCACGAACAGGTCGTCGCCGACCAGCTGCACCCGGTCGCCAAGACGTTCGGTGATGGTGGCCCACCCCGCCCAGTCGTCCTCGTCGAGCGGGTCCTCGATCGAGACGAGCGGGTAGTCCTCCACCAGCTGCGCGTAGTAGTCGGTCATCTCGGCAGCAGTCTTGGTCTGGCCCTCGAAGGTGTACTGGTTGTCCTCACAGAACTCCGTTGCGGCCACGTCCAGCGCCAAGGCGATGTCGCTGCCGGGCGTGAAGCCTGCCTTGCCGATCGCCTCGAGGATGAGGTCCAGCGCCTCGCGGTTCGAGCCCAGGTCGGGCGCGAAGCCGCCCTCGTCGCCCAGGCCGGTCGCGAGCCCCCGCTCCTTCAGCACGGCCTTGAGGGCGTGGTAGACCTCAGCACCCCACCGCAGCGCTTCGCGGAAGGAGCCGGCACCGACCGGGGCGATCATGAACTCCTGGATGTCGACGTTGGAGTCGGCGTGCGAGCCTCCGTTGAGGATGTTCATCATCGGCACCGGGAGGACGTGGGCGTTGGGGCCGCCCAGGTAGCGGAACAAGGGCAGGCCCGCGCACTCGGCGGCGGCCTTGGCCACGGCCAGGGAGACGCCCAGGATCGCGTTGGCCCCCAGCTTCTCCTTGTTGTCCGTCCCGTCGACCGCGACCATCTCGTGGTCGACCAGCCGCTGCTCGCTGGCGTCGAAACCCAGCAGCCGCGGCTCGAGGTCGTCCATCACGGCCTGGACCGCTTCCTGCACGCCCTTTCCGAGGTAGCGCCCCTCGTCCCCGTCCCGCCGCTCCACGGCCTCGAACTGCCCGGTGGAGGCACCGGAGGGCACGGCCGCCCGACCGACGGTGCCGTCGTCCAGACCGACCTCGACCTCCACAGTGGGGTTGCCTCGCGAGTCCAGGATCTCGCGGGCGATGATGGCGTCGATGACAGCCATAGGGGGCTCCTGACAACAGGTTGGAACATGGACGGGCTCGCGCCCGCCAGCCTAGCCGCCGAGGGACCGGCGGTGGTGGAGCAACCCGCGCCGCGGCCAGGGCTCAGGGTCGTGGCGCCGGCTCCTGCCGCCCCCTGCTCCCCGACTCGATCGAGCGCAGGGTCTCACGTAGGGCGACGCCGGGGTCGATGCCCGTTGCTCGCGCCTGTCGCACGACCTCCAGCAGCGCCGCGGCGATGCTCCCGGAGGGTCCCGACTCGCGCGCCGCGGCGACCTGCTCCTCCAGCCAGGACCCGTGACCGGCGCGCTCGAGCCGCGACACGGCCTTGACCGCCCGGGCCAGGTCCGGCATCGCTGCGGGTATGCCGTCCAAGGGGTGGCTCCGCTCGGGCTTCTCGGCCTCCTTCAGCTGCGACCAGGTGGCCTGCACCTGCGCCGCCGTCTCGGCGGTCTCCCCCGCGAAGACGTGGGGGTGGCGCCTGATCAGCTTCTCGACCAGTGCCGCGGCCACGTCGTCGATGGCGTACCCGTCCTGGCTCTCCTGCGCGACCCGCGCGTGGAAGAGAACCTGCAGCAGCACGTCGCCGAGCTCCTCGACGATGTGCTCACGGTCCCCGGACTCCAGCGCCTCGACACACTCGTACGTCTCCTCGACCAGGTAGGGCACCAGGGAAGCGTGGGTCTGCTCGGCGTCCCACGGACAGCCGCCCGGGGCACGCAGCCGGTCCATCACCGTGACGGCGTCCAGCAGCCGCGAGCCGGGCAGGTCCCACGAGCCGACCAGCATCTCCAGCTCCGGCGGGTCAGGGTGGGCCGTGAGCTCCGCGGCGAGAGCCTCGGTCAGGCCGGGGTCGGCGTCGGTGGACCCCAGCCAGATGACCATGCCGGAGCCCGCTTGGTGCACAAGCCGGCGCGCCACGTCGCGTACGGGCCCCTCGCCCATCCTCGCGACCTCGTAGCCAGCGGCCGTGACACTGGCGGCGGCACCGGGCTGATCCGGGCCGCGGGCATAGATGACGTCAGCCGCGTCGAGAGCCTGCCAGGCTTGATGAGAGAGCATTCCCGGGGCGACCCGAGGGGAGGTCACCAGCAGGCTCAGCCTTCGCTGGAGATCCATTTCGGGTCTTCGGGCACGATCGAGGCGGTCTGCGGGTCGAAGCTGCCGTAGCGGGGGTTGACCTCGACGTCGAGGGCCTCGATGTCGGCGACGGTGATCTCCTGCAGGGAGGAGACGGCCTCGGCCACCTGGGGGTCCTGCAGCACCTCCGAGTCCTGCAGCAGTGTCTGGTACTGCCGGGCCCGGGCGACGTCCACCGTCAACGAGGTCGGGTCGCTCAGCCCGTTGTCGGCGAGGAACTGGGTGGTCTGCTGGTCGGTGAGCTCGACGGAGGTGCCGCTGAAGGCCCGGTCCAGGAACGGCGCCCGGGTCAGCTCGCTCAGCACAGCCGCAGGAGTAAACGGCTCCGCAGAGATCGTGTTCAGCTCAGCAGTCGTCTCTTGGAGCTCCGACTCGCCGACGCTCTTGCCGTCGATGACCGCGGCCTGGTTGGCGGAGACGTCGCCACATCCGGTCAGCGCCATCAGGGCAGCCGACGACCCCGCAACGATCGTCACCAGACCGGTCCGGCGGTAGCGCCTCGTTCGCATCACAGCGCCATCATGTCATCCCTGGCGTCATCTGCGGCCCCAGATCGCGCATCAGGCCGAGTCCGCCGCCGCACGGATCTCGTCGAGGAGAATGGCGTTGACCCAGCGCGCGGCCCAGTCCAGGATGGCGCCGTCGCGCAGTGGCCGGCCACCGATACCAGGGGTCTTGGGCACGGGCACCAGAGCCGTCCGGGTAGCCGGCTTGAGCAGGGTGCCCGGGTAGAGGCGGTTCAGCCGCAGCTGCTGGGACTCCCGCAGCGAGCCGACCGGGGCGAAGCGGACCCGCTGGCCCTGCATGGCGACGTCGCTGACTCCAGCCGCCCGCGCCACCGTGCGCAGCGTGGCCACCTCCAGCAGCGTCAGCACCGGAGCCGGCGGAGTGCCGTAGCGGTCCTCCAGCTCGGCGCGGATACCCGCCACCTCGTCGGCATCGCACACCTGAGCGAGCTTGCGGTAGGCCTCCAGGCGCAGCCGCTCCCCCGGGATGTAGTCGTGCGGCAGATGAGCATCGACAGGCAGCTCGATCTTCACCTCAACGGGCATCGTCTCGCCCTCGCCCTTGAACTCCGCGACCGCCTCCACCACCAGCCGGACGTAGAGGTCGAACCCCACCCCCGCGATGTGACCTGACTGCTCCCCCCCCAGCAGGTTCCCGGCGCCGCGGATCTCCAGGTCCTTCATCGCCACCGCCATGCCGGCGCCGAGGTCGGTGTTGCCGGCGATCGTCTGCAGCCGGTCCACGGCGGTCTCGGTGAGCGGCTTCTCCGGCGGGTAGAGGAAGTAGGCGTAGGCCCGCTCGCGACCCCGGCCGACCCGCCCCCGCAGCTGGTGCAGCTGGGACAGGCCCATCTGGTCCGAGCGCTCCAGGATGAGAGTGTTCGCATTCGAGATGTCCAGGCCGGTCTCCACGATGGTGGTGCACACGAGCACGTCGAACCGGCGCTCCCAGAAGTCCACGACCACCTGCTCCAGGCGGTGCTCACCCATCTGTCCGTGCGCCACGGCGATCCGCGCCTGAGGAACCAGGTCACGCAGCCGGCTCGCCGCCTTGTCGATCGAGCTCACCTTGTTGTGGACGTAGAACACCTGGCCCTCACGCAACAGCTCGCGACGGATGGCGGCGGTGATCTGCTTGTCGTCGTAGGCGCCGACGAAGGTCAGCACGGGGTGGCGCTCTTCCGGGGGGGTGGCCAACGTCGACATCTCGCGGATGCCGGTGACGGCCATCTCCAGGGTGCGGGGGATCGGCGTGGCTGACATGGCCAGCACGTCGACGTTCGTCCGCAACGCCTTGAGCTGTTCCTTGTGCTCGACTCCGAAGCGCTGTTCCTCGTCCACGATGACCAGCCCCAGCTCCTTGAACCGCACCGCGGAGGAGAGCAGCCGGTGCGTCCCGATCACGATGTCGACCGAGCCGTCGGCCAGGCCCTTCGTGGTCGAGCTGGCCTCGGCGTCGCTCTGGAAGCGCGACAGCGCTCGCAGCGTCACCGGGAACTGGGCATACCGCTCGCTGAAGGTCTGGAAGTGCTGCTGGACGAGCAAGGTGGTCGGCACCAGCACCGCCACCTGCTTGCCGTCCTGCACCGCCTTGAACGCCGCGCGGACCGCGATCTCGGTCTTGCCGTATCCGACGTCACCGCAGATCAGCCGGTCCATCGGCACGGACTTCTCCATGTCGGCCTTGACCTCGTCGATACTCGCCGCCTGGTCTGGCGTCTCGACGAAGGCGAAGGCGTCCTCGAGCTCGCGTTGCCAGGGGCTGTCCGGCGCGAACGCGTGACCGGTGGTGGCCATCCGTGCGCTGTACAGCCGGATGAGCTCGCCAGCGATCTGGCGCACATGCCGCCTGGCCCGCGACTTGGTCTTCTGCCAGTCCGCACCGCCCAACCGGTTGAGGGTGGGCGCCTCTCCCCCGACGTAGCGGGTGATCTGGTCCAGCTGGTCGGTGGGCACGAACAAGCGGTCCGGCTGGCTCTGTCCTCGTTGCTTGGAGGCGGCGTACTCCAGCACGAGGTACTCGCGGGTCGCTCCCGCCACGGTGCGCTGAGCCATCTCCACGAACCGTCCGACACCGTGCTGTTCGTGCACGACGAGGTCACCGGGCCGTAGTTGCAACGGATCGATCTGCTTGCGGCGGCGGGAGGGCATCGCGCCCATGTCGCGCGTGGTGCCGGCCGATGACTGTCCGGTCAGGTCGGCTTCGCCGAGCACGACCAGGCCGTCATCGGGCAGCAGGAAGCCGGTCGACATCGTGCCGGTGGTCAGCGTCACCACGCCAGGCTGGGGATCACTCAGCGGCGTCTGGATGCGGTGGGCCACCTCCCGCTCGGCGAGGACCTCGGCGACGCGCTGCGCCATACCCCCGCCCTGGAGCACGAGCACGACGCGGGCCTGGTCGGTCAGCCACTCCCGGACATCCTTGGCGACCGCGTCCACGTCGCTGCGGTAGCGGGGAGCAGGCGCTGCGGTGATGCCCAGGGTGCCCCCCTGGGCCGCGGACGCCTCGAACTGAGCCAGCTCCTGGTCGGCGGAGAACGGTGTCAGCGACCACCACGAGCGTGCGGACTCCAGGGTCTTGTCACGGACCTCCTCCAGGCTCAGGTAGGAGGCGGTCCCCAACATGCGCTCGGTGTCCACCGGCACGGTGTTTCCCGCCACCGCGTTCGACCACCCGGCCTGGAGGAACTCCTCGCTGGTGGCCAGCAGGTCGTGGGCGCGGGTACGCACGCGCTCCGGGTCGAGCACGACGACGCCGGTGTCCTGCGTCAACACCTCGGTGAGCATCTGCATCCCGTCGACCAGGGCGGGCGAGAGGGACTCCATACCCTCCACGGCGATGCCGTCGGCGATCTGACGCAACATGTCCGCCACGCCCGGCAGCTGGTCGACCAACGCAGCGGCACGTTCTCGCACGGTGTCGGTCAACAGCACCTCGCGGCACGGCGGCGCCCACACCCCGCCGTCCGCCACCTCCAGCGAGCGCTGGTCGGCCACCTTGAACCAGCGCACCTCCTCGACGGTGTCACCCCAGAACTCAACCCGGAGAGGATGGTCGTCAGTGGGCGGGAACACATCCAGGATGCCCCCGCGCACCGCGAACTCACCGCGGCGCTCCACCAGGTCGGTGCGGGTGTAGGCCGCAGCCACGAGGTCCTCCACCACCGTGCTGAGCGGACGTTCCTCACCGGCTCGCAGCAGCACCGGAGCGAGATCGCCCAGCCCCCGGGCGATCGGCTGCTGGACGGCACGGACCGAGGCGACGACGACGTTCAGCGGGCCGTGCCCGGGGCTGGAGGGGTCGGGGTGAGCGAGGCGACGCAGCACCGCGAGGCGCCGGGCCACCGTGTCACTGCGCGGGCTGAGGCGTTCGTGCGGCAACGTCTCCCAGCTGGGGAAGGTGGCCACGGCGTCGGAGGGGAGATAGTCGCGCAGGGCCCGCGCCGTGTCGTCGGCCTCGCGCCCGGTGGCGGTGACGACCAGCACAGGGCGCGTGGCGGCCATCGCGGCAACCAGCGTCGCCCATGCCCCCGGCGGGCAGGACACTTCCGCGCTCCCAGGCCCGTCCCTCCAGGCCTGCAGCGCGTCGCGGACCGACGGGGCAGCGCTGAACACCGAAGAGAGGGGGGTGAGGTTCATCGCCGGTCAGCCTAGTGCGTGCCCACTCACCGCAGACGCGGGCACCGTCACCGACGGCGGCACCGGCACTCGTGCGACGCTCACCGCCGGGCGGGGCCGGCTAGGCGGCTCGCGTGGGCCAGGACCGACAGCAGGCTGCACGAGGACAGCAGGGACCCCACCGAGGCGAACGAGCCGATGCTTGCCACCGATAGGCAGGATGCCGCCGACCCGATCGAGAGCACTGAGCCGCTCGAGCCCACGCTCAGCACCGAACCCACCGAGCCGATCGACAGGATGGAGCCGACGGACCCGATGGACAGGGTCGAGTCCGTCGAAGCGATACTGCGCCCGGTCATGACCCCAGACTACGAGGACCCCAGACTACGAGCCCGGGCGACGACCCGCACCGTTGCCTGCGCGCGCCACGGCGTACGCCACGAACGCGCGGGCGGCCTCGGCTTCGCC
>JBAUJO010000148.1:0-2854 GCA_049683875.1 Ornithinimicrobium sp. | reverse complement strand
AGTGTGCCCACCAGCAGGCCGCGCAGCACCGGCGACTGGACCATCGTCTCCAGCACGAAGGGCGAGTTGAACACCTCGTTGGTGACGAGCATGTGGACGAACATCGCCACCAGCAGCGCGATCAGCGCCACGGCCACCCAGCGCCCGGGGTGGCGCACCGGGATCGCGTCGATGCGTCCCGGGCGCTCACCCACGGTGTCGGTCGGGTTCGTCATGGGTTGACGGCGAAGTCGTCGATGCCGCCCTCGACCTGACCCCACTCGTCGAGCACGGCGTCGTAGGTGCCGTTGGCGGCGATGGCCTCCAGCGCGGCCACGATCGCCTCGGCGAGCTCAGTGTTGTCCAGCGGGACGACATAGCCGTAGGGCGCCGCGTCGTAGATCTCGCCGGCCGCCTCGATCGCGTCGCCCACCTGGGCGATCGCGTAGGACACGACGGGGGAGTCGGCCAGCATCGCGTCGGCACGGCCTGACACGAGGGCGGCGGTGGCCTGGTCCTGGCCCTCGAACTGCAGCACGGTCATCGGGTTGCCCTCTGCCTCGCAGGCCTCGACCTTAGGTGGCAGGTCCTCCTGGTCCTGCACCGTGTTGGCCTGCACCGCGACGGTCAGGCCGCACGGGGCCTCGGGGTCCACCCCCTCCGGGTTGCCGGTGGCGACCGCCCACTGCGTGCCGGCGTTGAAGTAGCTCACCATGTTGACTTCCTGCTTGCGCTCCTCGTGGATGGTGAAGCTCGAGACGCCGATGTCGTAGCGGTCGCCGGTGACGCCGCCGATGATGGTGCCGAAGTCGGCGTTCTCCCACTGGGTCTCCAGGCCCAGCTCGGCCGCCACCGCGTCGAACAGGTCGACGTCCATGCCGATGATCGTCGAGCCGTCCTCGTCCAGGAACTCGCTCGGGGCGTAGGAGGCGTCGGTGCCGATGCGGATGACGCCCGCCTCGCGGAGCTCGTCCGGGACCATGGCCGCAGCCTCGGAACCGGTGTTCGCCGACGGGTCGGCAGCCTCGCCCTCAGCCGGGGTGTCGGCATCGTCGCCGCAGGCGGCGAGGGCCAGGGTCAGGGCGAGGACGGTGGCGGCGCCGAAGCGACGCGATGCAGTGCGGTGCATGGGGTTCCTTCTTGCTAGCAGCTGATGCGGTCAGGTGTGCGCCGGGCTTTCACAGGGCGCCTTGTCGCGGTCGCCGCGCGCACCCCCGCAGCCGGGCTGTGGGCTGTCGCAACGAGCGGCTACCTCAGAGTAGACGCGGCCGGGTGCTTCCCCTACTCTGGCCAAGGTAAAGAGTTGGTCAAGATGAGGGCCGCAAGACCCGTGAGGGCCCTCACCTCTCCGGCTCGGCATGCTGAGACCAACCGGGAGCTCTGGATGACCCTGTTTCTCCACTCGAGTGATCCTGTCCGTGACCAGGCCCACCCCGAGTCCAGGTCACGTGTGCCCACGCCGACCGCCGCCGCCCCGGTGCGGCGCGCCAGGTCCTACCTACGGCCCTACCTGCGCTGGCTGCAGGTCCTCGACGTCGCGGTGATCGCCCTCGCGGTCGCGGCGGCACACCTCGGGCGGTTCGGTCCGGTGGACCAGCAGCTCCCGCCGAACGCCAACATCGGGACCCTGTCCTACACCTCCGTCTCGCTCGCGCTCGTGCTCGGCTGGTTCGCGATGCTGCACCTGCAGGACGCCTACGACGGCACCTACAGCGGGCACGGGGTCCAGGAGTACCGACAGGTGCTTCGCGCGTCCTTCTGGCTGTTCGGCGTCCTCGCCATCGTGGCGTTCGCCTTCAAGCTCGACTTCGCGCGCGGCTACGTGCTGCTCGCGTTCCCGCTGGGCACTTTACTGCTGTTGCTGGGACGGTGGGCCTCGCGGCAGTGGCTGGTCCGGGAGCGGCGGGCCGGAGAGCTCTCCGACCGGGTGCTGCTGGTCGGCGACCAGGCCCACGTGGCCGGGCTGGTCGAGGCCCTCAACCGTTTCCCTGACGCCGGCTACCGGGTGCTGGGAGCCTGCGTCGCGGACGCTCGGGACCACACCGTCGCGGGCGTGCCGGTGGTGGGGGACGGCACCGACGTGGTCGCCCAGGCTCAGGCGCTGAACGCCGACGTGGTCGCCGTGTCCTCCTCGGCCGGCCTGGGGGTGCGCGGCCTGCGACGGCTGGGCTGGGCCCTGGAGGGCACCGCCATCGACCTCGTGGTGGCCCCGGACATCATGGACGTCGCCGGCCCGCGGGTGAAGACCCGGCCTGTCCAGGGGCTCCCGCTGATCCATGTGGAGTCGCCCCGGTTCACCGGGCCACGCAGGATCGTGAAGAACGTGATGGACCGGTTGCTGGCCCTCTTCGGCCTCATCGTCCTGGCCCCGGTGCTCCTGCTGGTCGCCGTCGCGATCTCGGTCGAGGACCGGGGTCCGGCCATCTTCCGCCAGGAGCGGGTGGGCAGGCAGGGACGACGTTTCGCCATGTACAAGTTCCGCAGCATGGTCCCCGATGCCGAGTCTCGGCTCCCCGACCTGCTCGGCTCCAACCAGGCCGCCGGCCCGCTCTTCAAGCTGCATGCCGACCCCCGCGTGACCCGGGTCGGGGCCTTCATCCGGCGTTACAGCATCGATGAGCTGCCCCAGCTGGTCAACGTGCTGCGGGGAGAGATGAGCCTGGTCGGACCCCGGCCGCCGCTGCCGCACGAGGTCGCGTCCTATGGTGACGACGTGCGCCGTCGGCTCCTGGTGAAGCCGGGCATGACGGGGCTGTGGCAGATCAGCGGGCGCAGCGACCTGGAGTGGGAGGAGGCCGTGCGCCTCGACCTGTACTACGTCGAGAACTGGTCGCCGGTCCTGGACATGATGATCGTGTTCCGCACCGCCAACGTG